>CAZUAS010000039.1:14165-22968 GCA_964618515.1 uncultured Ignavibacteriales bacterium
GGCCGAAAAGAAGATTCCCTATATCTCGGTTTTGACCAACCCCACTACCGCCGGGGTGATGGCGTCTTATGCCTCACTGGGGGATGTTATTATTGCCGAGCCGAAAGCCCTGCTGGGTTTCGCAGGTCCGCGTGTTATTCAGCAGACTATCGGCCAGGACCTTCCGGAAGGCTTTCAATCCTCCGAGTTCTTTTTAGAAAAAGGCTTTCTGGACAAGATTGTCGAACGCAAGAACTTACGGGATACGATTATTTCTCTGTTGCGTTATATGGGGCATAAAAATGTTCAGGCATAATTATCAGGCTGCTGAAAAATTTCTTCTGTCGCGCGAATTTTTCGGCATGAAACTGGGCCTTGAAAATATCACCCTCTTTCTGGAATCCGTAGGTCATCCCCAGAAACAATATTCGACTATTCATCTGGCCGGTACCAACGGTAAGGGCTCTACGGCGGCGATGCTGGACGCCGTTCTTCGCGCCCAGGGCTACCGGGTCGGTCTTTTTACATCGCCGCACCTGGTGGATTTTCGCGAACGGATAAAAATCAACGGTGAAAAAATAAGTAAAAAAGCCATTGTCTCTTTTGTCGACCGGTATCGAAAGGTACTGGTAAAAAAAAACTCTCGTTTTTCGAGGTCGTTTCAGCCCTGGCTTTTGAATATTTTCGGCAAAACAAAGTCGATATAGCCGTCATAGAAACCGGCCTGGGCGGACGGCTTGACGCCACCAACGTTTTACAGCCTCTTCTGACCATCACCACCGATATCAGCTATGACCACGTTGAGATTCTGGGGGCTACTCTGCGCAAGATTGCTTTCGAAAAAGCGGGGATTATTAAACCGGGGATACCGCACCTGATAGGCTTATTGCCCCCGGAAGCGGAACAAGTCATTCGGCGGGTCTGTCATAAAAAGAAGGCGCCTTTTTTTAAAGTCATGAAAAAAGATTATAAAATATCACCAGATAAAAAGACACTGGATTTTGTAACCGACGGTCTTGAGATAAAGAGCCTGGTACCGTCGCTGGTGGGTATTCATCAATTCCATAACACCGCTCTGGTTTTGAAAGCGGTGGTTATTTTAAGGAATTATTATGGCTTGAAAATCAGCCGGAAAGCAATGGTTGACGGTATTCGAACAACCGATTGGCCGGGCCGCTTCCAGATAATTAAAAGTAATGGTAAACCCGTATTGGTGCTTGATGTTTGTCATAATAAAGCCGGCGTGGCGGCTTTCGTAGCATCCTTCCGGTTAAAATATCCCGGTTACCGGACGCCTGTCATTACCGGTTTTGTCAAGCGCAAGGAGCATAAAGCCATGATTGATGAACTGGCCGGAATCGTCCGGGAGTTTTACTTGGTGCCCCTGAAAACCAAACGTTCTACCGACCTTGAAAAGCTGTTGCGGGAAATGAACTGGCATAATATCCCTGTAAAAAAATATGGCAGTCTCAAGACCGCTTATTCCAGGGTCTTGAAAAAAGCCAGCTCCGACGATATAATAAGTATAATCGGGTCTCACTATTTGGTGGGAGAGTTTCTTAAAGACTATATTTGGAAATGAAAAATCAAAAGACAAAATCAAGTAAAAAGAAGCCGTCAGTGAATAAGAAAGCGCCGGAAGTAAAAAAGAACGGAACAACAGCGACAAACGATTCGGTGGCTTCGTTAAAAAAACAACTGGAAGAGAAAATCAATCTTCTCACTGAGACCAACCGCCAGCTTAAACGTAAAATATTCGATTTGTACACCATTTTTGAAATCAGCCGTAATTTCAATGCCGTTCTGGATTATTATAATTTACTCGACACTTTTATTTTTACCTGCCTGGGACAGGTGGGAGCTTTGAAGGGAGCCATTTTTCTTAAAAAAGAGGTTCATGGCGACCGTTTTTTCCTGGTAAAATCCAAAGGCTCCGGGGAACTTCCCGACCCTGAAAAGTTCTTTAGGGCCAACTCGAGTCTGGCCAGGTACCTGACCAGTTTAAACCGGCCGGTACCGACCAGTGAGGTTGCCAGTGATGTGGCTGAAGCCGATGAAGCCGAGATAGTAAAAATGTTCGAGCCGGGGATTATTGTCCCCCTGGTTTATCAGACCCGTCTGACTGGGATTTTTTTAATGTCGGAAAAGATTTCCGGACGGGAGTTCAAAATGGATGATATTGAATTCTTATCCATCCTGGGTAACCAGATTGCCGTAGCGATAGAAAACGCCCGCCTTTACGAAGGTGAAAAAATGGCCATCCAGCAGCTTCGCTCCGCCCAGCAACAACTGGTTCAAACGGAGAAAATCGCGGCTCTGGGAGAGATGTCGGCCAAGGTGGCTCATGAGGTCAACAATCCTCTGGGCATTATTAAAAATTATATCCTGCTTATTGAGCGTACCTGTAGAGACAACGAAGAAACGAAAAATTTCATAAATATTATCGGCGAGGAGATCGACCGTATTGCCCGAATAGTCAAACAACTGCTGGATTTTCATCGCCCTGAAGGTGTGACCTTCAGTAAGGTGAATATCCTTACGATAATCAACGATGTAGTTACCCTGATGGAACGTCAACTGGCCTCGCATAAAATCGAACTTGTCAAAAAGTATGATTGTTCCCGGCCTTTTATCATGGGTGCCCCCGAAAGCCTGAAACAGGTTTTCCTGAATTTGATTATCAACGCCCGCGATGTTCTCGAACACGGTGGCACCATCACCATTGAAGCAACTTCCTCTGAAAAGGAAGTGCTGTTAAAATTTATAGATTCCGGTCCGGGAATACCACCGGATTTTATTCCCCATATTTTTGAACCCTTCTTCACCACCAAGGAGCTGGGTAAGGGAACCGGTCTTGGTCTTTCGGTCTGTTACGGGATAATAAAAAATCATAAAGGTTCGATAACTTTTAAAAATTTGAACCCCGGCAGCTGTTTTGAAATCCGGTTGCCTTCTCCGGTAAAAGAGTAGATTCATGAGCGATACGCAGGAAAAAATTATCATTATCGACGATGAAAAGCGTATGTGCGATTCCCTGGCGGCTTTGCTTCGCGGTGAAGGATACGAAGTCAAAAGTTTCCAGCAATCCCCCGAAGCGGTGGAAGTTATTCGTAAGGGAAAAGTCGACCTGGTCATTACGGATATAAAGATGCCCCAGATGGATGGTCTGGAGATACTGGAAGCTGTTAAAGAAATTGATAATGGTATCCCGGTTATTCTAATGACCGGTTATGCCTCGCTGGATACGGCGATAGAGGCCGTTTCGAAAGGAGCCTATGATTACCTTCTCAAACCAGTGGAATTTACTTACCTGGAACTGGCGGTCAGGCGGGCTCTGGACAAACGGCGGGCGGAACTGAGCCGTCTGCGTCTTCTGGAAGAGTTGAAACTTTCCAACCTCATCCTGCAACGCCGGGTCGGGGAACTTAACGCTCTGTATGAAGCCGGGAAATCAATCGGTTCCTCGGCTAACCTCGGAGAATTGCTACGCCAGTTGGTGGTGCTGGCTTCGACCGTTACCGAAGCCAAAACCGGTTCAATTATGCTTCTGGATGAGCGCAAGGAATATTTGAGAATCGAAGCCGCGATTGGTCTTGACCGAGAGGTCATTAAAAAGACGCGGCTTCCCATAGGGGCTTCAATAGCCGGTTATGTGGCTAAGACCGGTGAAGCTTTAATTGTCGATGATGTCGAGAGCGACGAACGGTTCCGGCGTATCAATCGTGAACGCTATCAGACAACTTCACTTTTGTGCACGCCGCTGCGGATTAAAAATAATATTCTTGGCGTTATTAACATGTCCGATAAAGAAAACAATCAGAAATTCACCAGCGATGACCTGCGTTTGCTGACCACCTTTGCCTCCCAGGCGGCTGTGGCGGTCGATGATGCTTACCAGTTTGAGAAAAGCCGGCGGCGGCTGATTGAATTCCAGATCCTGCATGAAATCTCAGTTGAACTGCCCGAAATCGATTCCTGGACGGATTTTGGCAGGGTTCTGATTGACAAGCTGTCCCGGCTGTTTTCGGTGGAGTACGCCATATTATTTTTATGGCACCGGGACATGAAACTCCTTATCCCGGACGGGGTGGTGGGTAAGACCGCTATCCCTCTGACCGACAGCGGAAAGATTGACCTGCGTAAAATAGACCGTACCAGTATTTCCCTTGCGAATATTGACCTGTCGGAAATCGATTTTGAAGACATCCCCGGATTGACGCTACTGCTCAATGAAAAGATGGCCGGCAATGAAAATTTTCCTGCTCCCCATCAGGCTTATATGGCTATTCCCATAATGAAAAACGGCGAATTGGCCAATATTTTCTATTTAGGTTCGGAACAGGATAAAGCTTACAGCGATGATGATATTTCTCTGGCCCGACTGATTGTTTCTCAGGCCACTCTTCTTTTTGAGAAAGAAAAGGCTATTCTCAATGCCACCCGACTGGTGACGATGGGAAACATGATTTCGGAAATTTCCCATGACCTGCGCAAACCCCTGACTTCAATCAAAGGCGGTCTTCAGGTTATCAAGCAACGCCTTCCCGATTCCATAAACGGCTCGGAGTTTTTCAAAATGGTCGAGGATGAAATTCATCGTATGAATGAGCTGGTACGGGAACTGGTCGATTTTTCTAACCCGAACAAGTATGAAACCGAAAAAGTGGATTTACAGCAACTGGTAAACAGAGCTTCCGAACTGGTCGGTCCGGATTTACGCAAGCAGAATGTGCAATTCACCAGCAGTTTTGAAAATATCAACTGGGATGTTATTGTAAATAAAAACCAGGTCCTGGAAATGCTTTTGAACCTGTTTATTAATGCTATTGCCGCTATGCCTGATGGCGGGACTCTGAAAGTCGAAGGTCTGGTGGAAAGACCTGAAGGCAAGGAGAAGGATTATAAAGTTATAAAAGTTATCGATACCGGAATCGGCATCAAAAAAGAAAACCTGCCCCGTATTTTTGAACGTTACTATACCACCAAAAAAACCGGCACCGGTCTGGGACTGTCGGTTGTTGAAAGAATAATCTCCGCCCATGGTTGGTTTTTCCGGGTAGAATCAACCGAAGGAAAAGGGACGACTTTTAAAATATATCTCCCTATTGATTAGTGCATTTTTTTGCTGAAAATCGGCAATATTTTGAATTTTAAGCTTGATTATTCCGAATATTTACCGATAATTTTATATAAGTTGGTAGCTTTAAAATGGTTAAAAGCAAGACAAAAATACTAGTTATCGATGATGACCCAAAGGTTTCGTGGATATTATCCGAAGGTCTGGCTTCGAGTTTTGATTTTGTTGCCGCACGGGACGGAATCGAAGGGATCCAAATGGTATCAACTGAGAAACCGGATGTGATTCTTCTGGATATTAAGATGCCCGGTATGACCGGACTTGAAGTTCTCGAAAAGCTAAATAAAATGGATTCTCGACCCGAAGTGATAATGATTTCCGGTCATGGCGAAACGAATTATATCGTTGAATCGGTTAGGCTCGGGGCCGCAAATTTTATCAATAAACCGTTCGAAGTAAAAGAAGTCGAGATTCAAATTAACAAGGTAATTGAGCACAGCAAGCTTAAGAAAGAAGTTACCGAGTTAAAAAAAGAGTTACAGTCCAAGAAGGTATATGACAGTTTTATAGGCGACTCCGAGGCTATATTCAAAGTCAAGGCTATTATTGAACAGGTGGCCAATTCGGAATTGACAGTACTTATCCGCGGTGAGTCGGGAACCGGTAAGGAAATCGTGGCTCGCTCCCTTCACGAACTGTCCGGACGAAAGGACCAGCCATTTGTCAAAGTCAATTGTGCCGCTATACCCCGTGACCTTCTGGAATCGGAGCTTTTCGGTTATGAAAAAGGAGCTTTTACCGGGGCGCACAAGAACAAACAGGGACGATTCGAACTGGCCAATATGGGCACTATCTTCCTTGATGAAATAGGTGACATGCCCATGGAACTACAATCGAAACTTCTCCAGGTTCTCGAACAACAGGAGTTTGTCAGGGTCGGGGGGATAAACAATATCCATGTCGATGTCAGAATTATTTGCGCCACCAATAAAAATTTGGAGCAGGCGATAAACCAGCAATCATTCCGCGATGACTTGTTCTATCGTTTGAATGAAATTACCATATTCCTGCCGCCCCTGCGCGACCGCAAAGAAGATATCCCCCTGCTGGTGAATCACTTCCTTGATAAATATAATAAACTTTATAATAAGAAATTTTATCAGTTTTCTCAGGAAATTATCAATCGACTGGTCAATTTTGACTGGCCAGGAAATATCCGCCAGCTGGAAAATATGGTCAAACAGGTGGTGGTGAGGGAGGATGAGTCTATCATCAGGGAACTGATTGATTCCGCCCGAAATCAGGTTATCAATGTCAGTTATCCACAACCCCTTTATTCAAGCCCGCAACCGGTTATGAACAATAATCCCGAATCGGATGATTTTTCATTGAAAAACCGGGTTGGTAAGACCGTAGCCAATGAAGAGAAAAGATTAATAGCCGAAGTTCTGAGTAAGACTAACTGGAACCGTCGTAAAGCCGCCGATATCCTTCAAATCAGTTATCGTTCACTTTTGTATAAAATTAAAGATTACAACCTAAACGTTACCAAATAATCACTGATTAAATTAAAGCCTGTACAACTGTGCAAAATTTTAGCAGGAATTTGCACTTTTTTTTATCTATTTTTTTAATATATGGATAAAATACTCAATTCATAAAATTATTATCTTGTTGTTATATAATTAGATAAAAGTATGATAATTATATTTAACTGACAAGAATGGGAAAAATATTCCTGTGTTTATGGTTAATAAAAAAGCGGAACAATAATTGCTGTTTAATAATTGCACAATTTTATCTCTTTCTGAGAGGACAGAGGTGCAAGTGAATAATTTTACAGAAGTCGGTACTTTTTTAAATCAGGCGGGGATTGAATTAAAAAGAGCGGAGCGTTACCGTGTCTTTATCTCTCTGATTGTAATAGACTTATCATTTACGAATGAGATCTTCGGCACTAAAGCCCCTGAAATTAAAGAAGAGCTTATAAAATTGACACAGAGTAATGTCCGGGTCAGCGATTTGCTTTCGAAAGTTGGCGATAATAAGCTGGTTTTGTTGTTCCCGGAAACTTCACGACAGGGAGCCGAGGTTACCTCGAAACGTCTGGCTGAAATAATTCGCAAACATATATCAGCGATTTTACAGCGTAAAGTTGAAAATATAATTCATCTGGAGATGAGTTCTTTTCCCGATACTGGGGGAGCGAAGACAATCGCCACCTTTTTAGAGGAACTAGCCGAAAAGAGCCAAAATTAAGATTTATAATTTCCCATTTCCATTGGAGGTCATCCGATTTTTCGGGTGGCCTTTTTTAATATAGAAAAACCGCGTTTTAGGACGCGGTTTATTAGGGTAAAGATTTGTATTTTACCAGCCCATTATCTGTTCCAGGTTTTTGTTAAGACGCTGGCTGCGTTCCTGGAAATCTTCTTTTTTCAATTTTTCCCGTTCTATGACGTCTTTGGGGGCATTGGCCAAGAAATCCGGGTTGGCTAGTTTTTTTGAGATTTTTTCAAGTTGTACTTTCAACTCATCCAGATTTTTCTGAAGGCGTTTTTTCTCCAGTTCGATATCAATCAGGCCGGACAGGGGGATATATATTTCTGCGCCGGAGATAACAGCCGATGCTGAGAAGGGGGGTTTCTTAACATCCACACCGCAAATCAGATTTTCAACCCGGGCCAGTGAACGGAAATACTGGATGTGGTTCTCCAGAAGTTTAGCCAGGGCGGATTCATTGACTTTGATATAAAGGTCAGATTTTTTGCCGGGGGGAACATTGAGTTCCGCTCTTATGGAGCGCACGGCTGTGACTACGTCCTGAATCTGTTTTAAACTTTCTTCGAGTTTTATATCGATATGGCGGCTGTCTTCTCTGGGCCAGGGGCCGAAGGTTAAAGTTTTGGAGCCATCGGTCTCTGACGCGTATAACTGCAGGAAAATTTCTTCTGTAACGAAAGGAACAAACGGGTTTAAAAGATTTAAAATCTGGTATAAAACGTAGGTTGCCACATTAAGGGAGCTTTCTTTCATGGGTATATCGGCACGATCGGGTTTTATCAGTTCAATATACCAGGAGCAGTAATCATCCCAGACAAAATTATAAAGAGTTTTAGCGGCACTGGAGAGGCGGTATTCGTTGAAGGATTTGTTAATCGTTTCAATAGTTCGCTCCAGACGGGAGAGAATCCACCGGTCAAAAATGACTAGTTCGTCGTCTTTTACCGTAAGTTTCGTAACCGGTTTGCGGTTTTCCAGGCGCATGCTGATGAAACGGGAAACCTGGTATAATTTGTTGATAAAATTACGGCCTATTTCAAAAGTGTTTTTGCTAATCCAGGGATCCTGGCCATCGGGTGTGGCTAATACCAGCGAAATTCGCAGGGAATCGGCACCATATTTATCGATTATTTCCAGTGGGTCGATGCCGTTGCCGAGCGATTTTGACATTTTGACGCCGTTGGCATCGCGGACGGTACCGTGGATATAGACATCGGTAAACGGCGTTTCACCCATAAATTCGTACCCCGCCATGACCATCCGGGCGACCCACAGGTAGATAATTTCCGAGGCGGTGACCAGGACTTTGGTGGGGTAGAATTTTTTCAATTCAGGTGTTTTTTCAGGCCAGCCGAAAGTCGAAAACGGCCACAGCCATGAAGAAAACCAAGTATCCAGAACATCCTCGTCCTGGACCAGAGATCGGAAGAGCACACGTCTGAACTCCAGTCACGAGATTCCATC
>CAZUAS010000040.1:0-22677 GCA_964618515.1 uncultured Ignavibacteriales bacterium
AGTACGCGAGGTGGCGGTGACCGCCTCGGTTATTTCCGCCTGACTGCGAATGGTAAAATCATCGTCATCCCCGGCATCCAGCCGGTGTGATTCACGAAGAATAAGACGTGTTTCGGCAACAGCTTCTTCCATCCGCTCGGTCGATACGGCGCTGGCGTTAATCATATCCACCCATTGCCGACCCTTCAACCGGTAAAGCACCGTGGTCGAAGGTGCCAGAATTACATCATCCTGGTCCTGCCCCATCCCGCTCTGGCCCTTGGCTTTCAAAACACCGATGACCGTGAAAGGAATATTTCTGATACGTATCGTCTGTCCGGTCGGGTCCTGGTCGGGGAATAATTCCTCGGCTATAGTTTTTCCCAGCAGGGCGACTTTCTTATTAACCGTAACATCTTTCTCGGTAAAAAATTCCCCGTATTCGATTTGCCAGTTACGGATTACAAAATAGTCCGGTTCCACACCGTACACCATGGTATTCCAGTTTCCGGTACCACCTATAACCTGCCCCCCGGAGCGCACCACCGATGAAACGTTTTCTATCAGGGTGGCTTCATTTTTAATTTTTTCGACATCACTGAAAGTGAAGCGGTTAAAAGAACCGGCACCCATTCGGACACCGCCCGCACTGGTACTTCCGGGAAAAATTATCAGCAGGTTGGTCCCGAGGGCGTTGATTTCATTTTCAATCCTGGCCTGGGAACCTTCGCCAATAGACACCATCACAATCACGGCGCTTACGCCGATAATAATGCCGAGCGAAGTCAGCAGGCTTCGCATCCGATTTTTTAAAATGCTTTTGAAAGCGGCTTTGATTAAATTCCAGGCATGTTTCATCGTTCCGGCGTCTCCATTTCTTCCACCTCTTCTTTCGGAAAAGCCGCCAGGTCTTCTGCGGCGTTGCGGCGGCTGGTCACCGGATAATCACGGCGAATCAGACCGTCGCGCAACTCCACCACCCGCCGGGTATAAAGAGCGATATCCGGTTCGTGAGTCACCAGAATAATCGTTATTCCCTGGTCATTGAGGTTCTGAAAGACCGACATGACATCAACTGAGGTCCGGCTGTCGAGATTGCCGGTGGGTTCATCGGCCAGGATAATCGCCGGCCGATTGACCAGAGCGCGGGCGATAGCCACCCGCTGTTGCTGACCGCCGGAAAGCTGGTTGGGTTCATGGTCCAGCCGGTCGGACAGTCCGACCCGAGTGAGCGCTTCGACGGCGGCGGCTCTGGGATTTTTTATGCGATTGCGACGGTCGTAAAAAAGAGGCAGCATGACATTCTCCAGCGCCGAAGTACGGGCCAGCAGGTTAAAGGTCTGAAAGATAAAACCGATTTTCTCATTACGGATGGTGGCAAAGGCGTTTCCATTCAGTTCATTGACTTTAATCCCGTCAAGGAAATATTCGCCCGAGGTGGGTTTATCGAGGCATCCCAGTAAATTCATCAGGGTTGATTTACCGGACCCGGAAGCTCCCATAACGGCTACGAATTCACCCGTGTCAATATGGAGATTGACGCCCCGCAGGGCATGAACGGCGATATCACCCATTTTGAAAACGCGCGTCAAGTTCCTTATTTCAATAACCTTACTCATGGCTTATTCATCTGCTTTAACTTATCCGCTTGAACCCGTTAAAATCCCGGGGGCGGACCGAAACCCCTCGATTGACTGTTGGTTTTTGTGTTATTGGTTGCGACCGTCCCGACTCCGCTTATAACCCGGTCGCCTTCCGCCAGATTGCGGCAATGCACGATTTCCGTACTGGTACCGTCGGTCATGCCGATGCGAATGATTTCCATCTGCAGTTGCCCTCTTTCATCCAGATACCAGAGTTGACCCATGTCTTTGGGGCGCTGCCGGGGCATCATCCCGCTGTTTTGACTGCCGGTATCGGCCCTCGCACCGCCGCCCATCCGGGCGCGGCGTTCGTTTTTTAGGGAATCCGGAAGATTCTCAAACTCATTTTTCCGGCGCGCCTGAAATTCCTGAAGCTGCTCATCGGTCGGCGTGAACCGCAGAGCTTTGTTCGCCACCAGGAGTACATCGTTCTTCTGTTCGATAATAAAGTCAACCGTCGCCGTCATCCCGGGCAAAAGAAGATTATCCTCGTTGGCCGCCGCCACCACCACGGTATAGGTCACGACGTTGGAAACCGTGGTCGGTTGCATCCGTACTTTGGTAACGACTCCGGTGAACACCTTATCGGAATAAGCCTGAACTCCGAACCGTACTTGCTGCCCGGCCTTAATAAGCCCGATATCGCTTTCGTCCACATCCACCAGTATTTCCATCCGGGACAAATCCTCGGCGATCTTGAACAGGGTGGGCGTGGAAAAACTCGCCGCCACCGTCTGGCCGGTCTCGACATTTTTGGAGATGACCGTCCCGCTTATGGGAGACCTGATAACGGCGTATTCGAGATTGCGCCGGGCTCTTTCCAGTGACGCCTGAGCCGACTTGAGCGTCGCTTTCTGAGCTTTGACACTGACCTCGAAACTCAGCAGATCGGCATCAGCCAGCATCCCCTTATCGAAAAGCTGTTTGTTACGGTTATAGTTGGCTTCCGCCTCTCGAAGCATGGCTTCGGCTTTCTCGACATTGGCTTCAGCGTCAAGAACCGCCATCTTCAAAAGAAGCGTATCCAGCACCGCCAGAAGCTGTCCCTGTCTGACATTGTCGTTATAATCAACGAAAACCGTGTCAATCGTCCCCGATACCTGCGTGCCGACATCGACCGTGGTAACGGGACTCAGGGTGCCGGTGGCCGAAATAGTGCTCTCGATATCCCCTCGGACCAGATTAACAAACTGGTAGGTCGTCTCCGCTTTACCCCTGTTAGACTTATAAATATAATATCCGGCAATAATGACCAGAATCGGGATTAATACATATAACCAACTTTTTAATCTCATTATTATTCCTATTTACTTTTTTTCAACACCTCTCAATATATAGAATAACATATCATAAATAGAACAAGTTAATAAGCGGAAAAGATTAATATAGAACAATTTTCATTTAAGAAAGTGAGTTTTTGTCAAATCAAGTCATATTCAACCGGATTTAATTTCCCTCGATTGCCGTACTTTTATCGATTCTGAAATCCTTTTTCCGTCGTCTTTTAGCCGGCTACATTTTTTTCACTAAGAAAAGCCCATTAAATAAGATAAAATAATTTGGCACTTCTATTATTATCAATTGTTCTTGAAATTAACCCCGGACCTGTGTATAATAGGAAGCTTGAAAGGAACAATATTGAAAAAAGCAAACACTTACCATCCGAAGATATCCCTGCTTTTGATTTTATCCGGGCTAATGCTTACATCCAGCTGCGACCGGGGGAATAACCAGGTTTCCCGTAGCGGTCACGGCCTTGAAGCCACCCCGGTCGAAGCACTGGTAATCCGACCGCAACTTCTGGAAAACAAAATATTCGCCACCGGCACCCTCTTAGCCAACGAGGAAGTTGAACTTCGCCCCGAAATCTCCGGCCGGGTGGTCGGAGTATATTTCGAGGAAGGGCGAAAAGTCAAAAAGGGCGACCTTTTGTTGAAAATAAATGACCGGGAACTACAGGCTCAACTTAAACGCAAACGGCTCGAGGAAACACTTGCCGCCGACGAGGAACATCGCAAGCGGTCCCTGCTGGAAATAAACGGCATCAGCCGCGAGGAATACGACAAAGCCCTTAACGCTCTCAACATGATCAAAGCCGAACGCGAGGTTATCGAATCCCAGCTGGAAAAAACGGAAATTCAAGCTCCTTTCGACGGTATCATCGGTCTTCGTTATGTAAGTGAAGGCAGTTATATTTCTCCTAATACGCTGGCGGCCACCATGCAGAATATCGACCCAGTCAAGGTAGAGTTTTCAGTGCCGGAAAAATACACCCGGCTTCTCAAACGGGGTTCGACCGTTATGGTTCAGGTCGGTGAAACCGCCACCAGACGATTGGGGGAAATTTATGCCGTGGAGGCCAAGGTTGACTTGGCCACCCGCACCATCAAAGCCCGGGCTACCATCCCCAATCCCGACGGCCACCTGATTCCCGGCTCTTTTGCCAAGGTGGAAATTACTCTGGAGAAAATTGCCGATGCCGTGGTCATACCCACCCAGGCTCTTATCCCTGAACTGGAAGGTGAGAAAGTCATCATCTGTGAAAACGGCCGGGCAAAATCAATCCCGGTTACCACCGGCATCCGCTCTGAGCGGGATATCCAGATCCGGGAGGGCCTGCAATTCGGGGATACTCTTATCACCACCGGTCTTCTCCAGCTTACCGATGGCAAAGCCGTCAGGATTACCAATCTTAAAAACGAATAGGTTATGCTGATATGATAATATCCTCAATCTGCATCAACCGGCCGGTATTATCCATAGTCCTGTCAATCCTCATTGTTTTGTTCGGTGCTATCGGCTTTTTATTTTTGGGAATTCGTGAATATCCCAATGTCGACCCGCCGGTGGTCACGGTTTCGACCAGCTATACCGGGGCTAACGCCGACGTCGTGGAATCGGAAATAACCGAACCCCTGGAGGAATCAATTAACGGTATTGCCGGTATTCGTTCTCTTACTTCGACCAGCCGCGACGGCCGTAGTTCCATCACTATCGAATTTGAGCTGGGGGTTGATATGGAAACCGCGGCCAACGACGTTCGCGACCGGGTTTCCCGGGCGATTCGCAACCTGCCTGTGGACGCCGACCCACCCATCGTCACTAAAGCCGATGCCGATGCCACGAATATCATCGCCATGACCATCCAGAGCGACCGTCGTTCCCTGCTGGACCTGTCGGCTATCGCCAACGATATCTTTAAAGAACGCCTTCAAACTATTCCCGGCGTGAGCGAAATCCGCATCTGGGGCGAAAAAAAATATGCCATGAAGCTTCTGATTGACCCGGCCCGCCTGGCCGCTCACGGCTTGACGCCGCTGGACATTAAAACCGCCCTCAACCGTGAAAATGTCGAACTACCTTCGGGATTAATCGAAGGTTACAGCACCGAACTCTCCATCCGCACTTTCGGCCGCATGTCCACCCCGGCTGATTTCAACGAACTGATAATCAAACAGACCAACGGCTCGGTGGTAAAATTGAAAGATGTCGGTGAAGCCCTTCTGGCACCGGAAAACGAACGCACCCTCCTGCGCGGCAACGGCGGTATACCCATGGTGAACGTGGCAGTCACACCCCAGCCGGGTTCAAATCACATAGCCATTGCCGACGAATTCTACCACCGCGTGGAACAGATAAAGCTCGATCTGCCGGAGGACATAAAGCTCAACCTGGCCATGGACACTACCGTCAATATCCGCAAAGCCATTACCGAGGTTGAAGAAACCATCCTCATTGCTTTCCTTCTGGTCCTGCTGGTGATATTCGCTTTTCTGCGTCATTGGCGTACCACTATCATTCCCATGCTGGCTATTCCCATCTCGCTTATCGGTACCTTTTTTATCATGTATCTTGCCGATTTTTCCATCAACATCCTCACCCTCCTGGGGGTTGTGCTTTCCACCGGTATCGTCGTCGATGACGCCATCGTTGTCCTCGAAAATATTTATAGTAAAATCGAGAAGGGGATGTCACCCCTCGAAGCCGGTCACAAGGGCTCAAGGGAAATTTATTTTGCCATCATCTCCACCACCATCACCCTAGCATCGGTTTTTTTGCCCATTATTTTCCTGCAGGGTTTAACCGGCCGTCTGTTTCGGGAATTCGGTATCGTGGTTGCCGGTTCGGTCTTGATTTCGGCTTTCGTATCCCTGACATTAACCCCCATGATGAGCGCTCACACCCTTCATAAAAATAAACATAAAAACAAACTGTTCGAAATGAGCGAACGCGCTTTTGAACGCCTGGTGGCGGGTTATCGTCGAATATTGACCCTGTTCATCCAGCGTCGCTGGCTGGCTCCCGTTATCATGATCGTCTCGCTGGCAATGATATTTCTCTTTGGCGCTCTTTTACCCTCGGAACTGGCACCAATGGAGGACAAAAGCCGCCTGATGATAAACGCCACCGCCCCCGAAGGTACTTCCTACGAAGCCATGAGCGACTATATCGGTAACCTAATTGCCATCGTCGATACCCTCCCGGAACGGGATGTAATTCTATCTCTGACCGCACCGGGTTTCGGCTCCAGCGGGTCGGCTAATTCCGGATTCATCAGAATTAACCTGGTTCCCCCCGACCGGAGGAAAAGAACCCAGCAGGAAATTGCCGACGCCCTGACCGGAATCATCAAAAATGAAACCTTTGCCAGAGCTTTTGTTATCCAGGAACAAACTATAGGCACCCGCCGTTCCGGCTTGCCGGTGCAATATGTCATCCAGGCCCCCACCCTGGAAAAACTGAAAACCATCCTGCCGGCTTTTATGGAAAAAGTCGAAGCCAGCCCGGTTTTCCAGGTAGCCGACCTTAACCTAAAATTCAACAAGCCCGAGTTGACCATCAGCATCGACCGAGACCGCGCCCGCGCCCTGGGGGTCACCGTTCGGGATATCGCCGAAACTCTGCAATTATATTTCAGCGGCCAGCGCTACGGTTTCTTCATTTTCAACGGCAAACAGTACTCCGTAATCGCCCAGGCTAACCGGGAAAACCGCGATGAACCCCTTGATTTGAGTTTCATTTATATCCGCAACAACCATAATGAACTGATTCAACTCGATAACGTTGTTGACCTCTCCTACCGCAGCAGTCCTCCGCAACTCTACCGGTACAACCGCTATGTCTCGGCTACGGTCAGCGCCGACCCGGCCCGAGGTTTTACACTCGGTCAGGCTATCGATGAGATGGATAAAATTGCCGGCGAAACCCTCGACGAATCTTTTTCCACCAGCCTGTCCGGAACCGCCAAGGAATACGCCGAAAGTTCCAATACCCTGCTGTTTGCCTTCTTTCTCGCCCTTATTCTGGTATACCTGATCCTTTCGGCTCAGTTTGAAAGTTTCCGTGACCCGCTCATTATTATGTTCACGGTGCCTTTGGCGCTCGCCGGTGCGCTTTTAGCCCTGTGGCTATTCGGACAAACCCTTAATATTTTCAGTCAGATTGGTATAATTGTCTTGGTCGGGATTGTCACCAAGAACGGCATATTAATAGTGGAATTCGCCAATCAACGTAAAGCCCAGGGCCTGCTTTTACGGGAGGCGGTTATCGATGCTGCGGTGCAACGGTTTCGCCCGATCCTGATGACCAGTATGGCAACCGCCTTCGGCGCCCTGCCGATTGCCCTGGCTCTGGGCGCCGCCGCCCGAAGCCGGGTGTCCATGGGTATTGTCATTATCGGCGGTCTTATGTTTTCGTTGGGCTTGACCCTGTTTGTTATTCCCGCTTTATATACTTATCTTTCATCTAAGAAAGCGCGCGCAATCCTGCCGAGCACCGAGCCGGTTAAATCCGAAACCGTTTGATTTGATAAAGAAACTCATAAAAACGGCAACCCTTGCCTTGAAAGGTTGCCGTTTTTATTTCTTTTAAGTCAAAACGATATCTTGATGACCACTTGCCTATGACTACCTGCCATCCCCGGCCTCATGATACAGATTCTTTGGCGATAACAATTGTTTGGGGATATCCGGCCCGGCCCAGGAAACACTCAAGGCTTTGCCGCCCTTGCACTGGAACATGTACACAGTAACCGGATGATAACCGCTCTTCAAAGCTACTTCGCCGCCGACTTCACCTTCACCGTGAATGCCGTCATTATCCGCAATCAGTTGACCACCGATATACAGGGCGCTGCCGTCGTCGGAACTGATAAAGAAATCGTACAGCCCCTCCTTTTCAATTTTAACAAAGCCACTGAAAACAAGGGCGTAGTCCTCATCGCGAGCAAAAGCGGGTATGGCTATCGAATCGACCAGGTCTTCCCGAACGGCGGTAAGGCTGTCGAATTTCGGCAGACGGCGCCATTCGCCTTCGTAATACCGGCATAGCAATCCCCTGACCGGTTCGGCCACCGTCGCCGGTTCGCGGGGTACCAGTTTGGTAAACTCAGCCGTGTTGACGTAGTCATGATTATAGCCCTCGATAAAAGCGACGGCTTTAACCGTGGTGGTTTTGTCGATTGTCACCGGGCGGGTATACAGAGGCGACATTTCGTCAGGCTTGGTGCCATCCAGAGTATAATGAATTCTCGCACCGGGAATCGGGGAGATAATCTCAAAAGTCCGGTTATCCAAAAAAGCCAGCCGGTCGGATTCGATATATGTGACGGTATTATCGGCCACATCGTAAAGCGGCTGGGCGGGCCGGACCTTATCATAAACGCCTTTTACCAGAGTGGCGGCCATAATTTTTATACGGTTGTTGTTCGGTAATGTAAGGCTCGACGGACACTTATCAAAATCAAGCCTGACCATAAAAAGACAGGTAAACTGATATGCTTCGTTTTCCCCCGCGGCATTATGGCGGTGTGTCCCGACCCAGGCGACAGGGGTTTGGATGATATACGCCGGGAGAATATGTTCGGGCGTATCATCAAAACGCTCGCCGTTAAGGCGGCTGTTCCACTGACCTATCGGCCGGGCATAATCCGGTAATGATATTTTCACCGAGGCTTTATCGAGCCTGATACTATCTTCCGCCGGACCGTTGACCGCAGTGGCCAATAGATAAAGGCGGTCATAATCGCCCCCGGGCAGTTCGAGCTTCTGCCCGGCACAGTCCAGCACATTCAGAACGCCGTCTTTGTCGGATCCGAAAACGAAGGAGACATTTTGATATATCAGGGTATCCGGAAGAAGGTCGCCCGAGATAGTGTTACCGTAACCATCCAGGTCGCCATCGGTGCGATTCCCGTCGGAACTGACACCGTCCCGGTTAAAAGGCAACATCAGCGACTGACAGAGCGGCGGTGCCACATCGGCGGGTAGTTTCTTCGGCAGTGACACGGCAAAGGTTTTCGGCTGGAAAGGCTTTATGGAAAAGACCAGGTCGCCATCGACAACCGCGGCGTCCGCCAGATACTCTTCATCGCCGGTAACCTCCCATGCCGACTGTATCGGCCGGTAGAACCGGATTTTCATCCGGCTTTCTTTTTCACCGTTAAGTTCCTGCAACCTGATGATGATATGGTCGCTTTCCTCGGCCAGTTTAAGGGCTCTGACCGCCACGACAGGATAGGCTACGGCAGCTTCGCTTTCGGCGTCTTTTATCTCCAGTAACGAGAAACTCCGCCCCAGTGAGCCGGGGTGTTTTTCGGTGTGAAAAACCAGCAATGGCTGGTTAAACCGGGCCGCCGCCCAGGGTATATGTCCCTGCCGCCAGTCACCGGCATGGCCCATTACGGCCAGGTTCAAGAAATGCCGGCCGTTGTCCTGCGAGCGCTGGTCATTTATCCAGGACCAGTTATCATATACACCGGGGGTATGCACCAGCGTCAAGCGCAGGGTATGAAGGTTGGGGTGGTCCCAGCCGTAGCGGCAATCATTGAGCACGGCCACCCCGCAGGAAACGTCTTCGGCAGTCATATCCGCCCATTGATGACCGGGTACCTCGTACAACTCCGGCCGGTTGACGCCGCGCGCCACCGCTCCCAGACCGAGGTCATAAGTTACCTCTTCATTGGCTATGGTAAACCAGAACGATGCTTTCAAAAGAGCTTCTCGTTCATACCAGTCGATAACCGTCGGCATCTCCACATACTGCCCGGCTTCTCCGGCGGACAGCCGCACGGTCTGGATGAAACTTGACCCGCCGTGACGACGTCTGATTTCCAGAGCCACCCGCACCGGGCCATTCTCCATCAGTCTTATCTGCGGTTGACCCGCCACGACGGCTGTCGGTGGAGCCATAATTTCATCGTAGTCAATCTCCCAGGCCGCCCAGCTGTTGGGTTTATCATATAAAATTTCAAGGCGGCAGGGTTCTTTCAAAAGTTCCGCCTGGTTATGTTTATCATAAATCGAGGTGATATTACCGAGGTCATCGAGCTCAACCCGGTAATAATCATTTTCCAGACCGGTATTGTCGGCTTTAAGCGTGGTAACCATGCGGTCGCTGTCTTCAGCCGGGCGAACATCATACACGGCATACCCCACCGAGGGAACTCTCGCCAGAAAAATAATTTTCAGGCTGTCATCATAAGTCTCGACTACTTGCGACGGTACCTTGCTTCCGCCAGGGCCGAATACTTTAACTTTTTCCGGCAACTTACCGGGGAACGACACCACCGCCGTTACCACGTCTTCCCGGGCGATAGACAGCGGGTTGAACACCACCAGGGGCTCGCCTTCGACAGCCGTGTTCAACAGGGGTGTCGTGGCTTCCATCGCATTGCTCAGGACTGCGGCAAACTGGTTCATACTGATGATTTCATCGTTCCACGAATAGACATACGCTTCGGGAATGCTGGTTCCGGTCAGGTCGTCATGGAACTGATGCCACAGAAAACGGATCCAGTTTTGAGCCAGGTTTTCGCGGGGATAGTCAAAACCTCCCAGCAGGCTGGCGGTCACGGCGGCTTTCTCGGCGGCGTCGGCGAGAAGTTCATTTTTACGATTCCAGCGCTTCATCGCCGCCTGTGATGTATAACACCCCACCCCGTGACGGGTCATCAAAAACTCACCCCGGTAACACGGCAGGCTGTCCTTTATCTGTTCGGGAACAATCCCGGCTACCTCGCTGGAGCCGATAACGGTAACTTTCACCGGCCCGTCACCGTGCATCGCCTTCTCCATCCAGGCCACCGAACCCGAATCAGGCGCCCCGCCTACGTCGCCGGTCCCGAAATACCTCACCGCCGCCGCCAGACCGGAAACCTCTTCTTGATTTTCAATCATCCTGATTATCGCCGTATCCCGGCTGATATCGCTTTCAATCCGGCTGACATAGGCGCCGGGATTGATGGCCGCCACCAGTGTGGAACCATCGACGCCCTCCCACAGGCCGATATCGAACGGCACGCCCACTGCTGACCCCCAGCTTAATTTCTGGGTCGAAAAACTTTTTAACCCGCAATGCGCCGCTACCGAGGGCAGGGCGTACCCGAATCCAAAGCAGTCCGGGAGAAAAACATCATAACTTTTTTTCCGGAATTCCTTCTTGAAATAACCGTTGCCGTACAAGGCATGGCGGATTAGCGACTCCGACGAGGGCACGTTCACATCCACCGCATCCACCCAGCTGCCGCCAAGGCGCCAGCGGTTTTGAGCCACATACTCTTTCAGTCGGGAATAGTCTTCGGGGTAATATTCTTTCGCCAGCATGTAACGAAACGCCCCCTCGAAACTGAAGACATAATCGGGGTAACGCTCGAAAAGTCGGAAATTGTCTCGCAATGTATTGGGAAGGTATTCGTCAATTGTCTGCTTTATGGTCCAGCGCCACTGCGTGTCAAGGTGGGCAGTGGCTATCAGGTAAAGTTTCTTTTCTTCTTTTTGTGTTTCCCTTTCAGCGGACTGCGTCTTACCCTGCGATAGCGGTAAAAGCAGAAGGCCTGCCAGTATCAGCGTTTTTTTTAACATTGTTACCTCTATGTTTACTTATTTTATTTTTCGCTTTTCTCAATACCTGCATCGGCCGTATCAGGACTTACTTTTTTTATTTTAAAACCCTGCTGTTTCATACGGTCAAGAAGAACGGCTAGAAGAATCACCACACCCAGGATGACCTTCTGCGTATAGCTTTCGACATTGGTAAGATTCATCCCGTTTTGAATGACGGCGATAATGAACGCCCCTATCAGGGTACCGAAAATGCGTCCTTCGCCGCCACTCAGGCTGGTGCCGCCGACCACCACCGCGGCAATAACGTACAGTTCATAGGTCAGACCGTAGGTAGGCGCCCCGCTCTTAAGCTGGGAAGCCATAATCACTCCGCCCAGGCCCGCCAGCACGCCGCACAGAGTATACACAAAAAAGGTAACCAGCTTTACCCTGATACCGGCCAGGCGGGCAGCCTCGGAGTTTCCTCCCACAGCATAAACATAACGCCCCCAGACGGTCCGCGCCATGAACAAATGTGCGAGAATATAAAGAACCGCCATCAGCAGAACGGCATAGGGAATCTGTAAAAACGGCTCGTTTCCCCGTCCCAGCGTGACAAAGTTTTCCGGCAACTGATAGATAGGCAGACCTCTGGAGATGATATACGCCAGACCGGCCGCAACCTGCATCATGGCCAGGGTGGCGATAAAAGGCGGGATATTGAAACGCGTTATCATCAGCCCGCTGAATGCTCCCACCCCGCCGCACAGAGCCATGCCGCCCAGACTTCCCAAAAGCAAAACCAGGGGCGAGGCTCCGATGCCGCCCATGCGTTCCACCAGCCAGGCGGTCACCACCGCCGACAATGCAATAAGACTACCTACCGAAAGGTCAATTCCGGAGGTGATGATGACCATGGTCATACCGATGGCTATTATGGCTATTACCGTAATCTGATTAGCCACATTGCGGATGTTACTGGCTAAAAGGAAAGTCGGCCAGCGATAGGCCAACGGCGTTACCACCGGCACCGCTGTGTAAAGGGGAAACTGAGTTTTTATCGACTGCACCACCGGCCGGTAAGCCTGAGTGGTAACAAAACCCTGGTATTCTCGAAAGGCTTCAGAGCATGTCGTCAGGCTGTCTTTGACCTCGGCGGGACTGCCCCACAGGGTCTTGACTTTTACAGTGCTGTCTTCAGATAATAACTTTTCTACCAGCGCGGCCAGCTGCCGGTCGTCGTCGTTATCCTGTACGATTATCAGGATATTTTTTAAATACGTATCGTTACTTTGACTTATCTGACGGGCGATGGATTCAGCGGCTCGCTTGCCGGATGGCTGCTGTTCATGGATGGTCAGAATCGAAAAAAACACGCCCAGCAGAATCAGAATCACCAGCATACCGTATTGGGATAAAAAACGTGATGCCTGTATTTTAAAAGCCGCTTTTTGGTTCATCGAGTATCCTCAGGTGGCCAGGGCCATAATTTCTTCCTGGGTGGCTGCCGCCGGGTCGGTAATTTCACCCGTTATCTCTCCTTCCCTCACCACCAGAATACGGTCGCTGATACCCAGGATTTCCGGAAGTTCGGAAGAAATGACGATCACGGCTTTACCATTCTCAGCCAGCCGGTTTATAAGCAGATACATTTCATACTTGGCGCCGACATCGATTCCCCGGGTGGGTTCGTCAAAGATAACCACCCGGGCCTCCTTCTCCAGCCATCGTGCCACCAGTAATTTCTGCTGGTTCCCTCCGGAGAGATGCTCGGCAGGCTGTTCGGTATCGGCCAGGCGGATTTTAAGGTTTTCCACGCGCCTTAAAAAATGCAGCCGCTCTTTTTTCAGGTCAAGCCAGCCCCGCTTTGACCAGTTGCCAAGGTTGGGCAGGGCAAAATTTTCCCGAGCGGATGCTTTCAGAATCAAACCCTGGCCCTTGCGGTCTTCCGTCAATAGACAGATACCATGCCGAAGGGCGTCCCGCGGCGACTTTATTTTAACCGGTCTGCCGTCGATAAAAATTTCGCCGGTCGTTTTGGGGTCGGCACCGAAAAGCAGCCGGGCGATATCAGTGCGTCCGGCTCCCATCAGGCCCGCCAGACCCAGCACCTCGCCGCTTCTGACCGTCAGCGATACATTTTTCACCCGACCGCCTTCAAGGCCGCGGGTTTCGAAAAGTATCTTACCTTTTTTCGCTGCATTGCGGGGAAATTCCTTTTCCAACGGCCTTCCTACCATGTATTCGATGAGCTGTCTCCGGTTCAACCTGTTTTTATCCCAGCAGCCGATAGTGACGCCGTCACGCATAACCGTAATG
Organism: uncultured Ignavibacteriales bacterium; assembly: GCA_964618515.1. Lineage (GTDB taxonomy): Bacteria > Zixibacteria > MSB-5A5 > GN15 > FEB-12 > JAFGNW01. The sequence continues at coordinate 13,763 of CAZUAS010000040.1, forward strand.
CGGTCGGCAATAGCGAATACTTCATCGAGCCGATGACTGATAAAAATAATGCTGATACCCTGGCCAGTCAGTTCCCGCATGATGCTAAAAAGGGCTGCCACCTCGCGGGGCGCCAGCGCCGCCGTAGGTTCGTCCATTACCAGGATACGCGCCTCCACCGCCAGGGCACGGGCAATTTCTACCACCTGCTGGCGGGCTACATCGAGACTGTCAACCCGATCCGTTATATCCAGGTCAACCCCCAGACGGTCGAAAATCGCCCGGGCGGCTTTCTTTTCAAAATTAAGATTCAAAAAACCTCGGCGGGTTCTTTCCCGGCCAAGAAACAGATTGGCATGAACCGACAAATAGGGAACCAGCGAAAATTCCTGGTAAATAGCCGCCAGGCCGGCCTGTCGCGCCTGCAACGGCGAGTGAAAAGTAGCCGTATGTCCGAACAAATTAATACGACCCCGGTCGCTTTGATGAACCCCGGTCAGGACTTTTATCAAGGTGCTTTTTCCGGCGCCGTTCTCACCGACCAGAGCATGGACTTCACCGCTGCGAAGATTAAAAAAACCGTTTTTCACCGCCTGGACTCCGGGAAAAGCCTTCTGAATACCGTCCATTTCAAGGACCGGCATTCCGTAAGGGGTATTGACTTCCATATCTTAACAATTATTTATCTGCTTACTGGTCGGCAACAGCATCAACCTGGGTGAAAAGTGCGCAGGGTACCAGAATCTGCGGCGTCACCGTTTGACCGGTTATATAGGCGTTCACGGCGGCAATGGTCTGTGCCCCGATTTCCCTCGGTTTCTGGATAACATCAGCGTATACCTTGCCGTTCCTGATGGCTTCACGAGCCTCCGGTACCGCGTCAAAACCGATAATTTTAACTTTACCGACCAGACCGGCTTTTTCCACGGCGGCCAGCGCTCCGAGAGCGGAGTCGTCGTTAATACCGAAAATCGCGCTCAGATTCGGATGCGCCTGCAGGATGTCTTCCGCGGTACGGAAAGCCTGGTCTTTTACCCCGCGCCCGGACAGTCTGGCGACCAGCTTGATTCCTTCGTACCGGGACAACTCTTCCTCAAAACCTTTCACCCGCTGGATGACCGATTCGACTTCGGGATGGTCGATAATAGCAACGGTGCCGTTACCCCCGATAGCCTCCGCAACCGCCCGCGCCGCCAGACGACCGCCCTCGATATTATCCGAGGCGATATGCGACACCACCTGTACCCCTTCGGCCAGACAGGCGATATCGGCCGTAAAAACCGGAATCCCGGCTTCATTAGCCGCCTTAATGGCGGTACCGATTGATTTCGAATCACACGGTGAAACGATAATGGCGTTAACGCGGCGGACAATAAATTCGTTGAGCTGGTCTTTCTGCCGGGCAACATCGAACTCGCCGGTATTAACAAGCAGGCGGTAACCCAGGCTGTCCGCCGCCGCCGTCAGACCGGCTTCAAGTTCCTGGTAAAAAGGATGGGTGCGGGTAAGCAGTGATACTCCGATAGTCAACCCGGCCGGCTGCTTATCCATCTGTTTACTCCCGGATTTCCGGTCATCTTTGCTACAGCCGGTCAATAACAGTAACAGCACCAAAGATGCGACAAATAGCTTTCGAAGATGTATTTCTTGCATAACGCCACCTGTAAAATTATAAGTAAATCATAATGTTTTCAGCCCGGTCATAACAGAAGTATTTAGCAACGGCTGAGGTATATAGTCAAGCAATTTTATTCCCGGAGGTACCAGCGACGTATAAAATGCGGATTTTTAATCCCCTTATATCTTCATAAAAAATAATAAATTACAGCCAACATCAAAAAGCCTGACACTATAACAGAAGACTCTGTCCCTTCAAGATGAATCAAACCAAGCCCTTGTCGAACGCATGCTGATATCGAAAGTTAAAACCGATAACTTTCCATTCCCCCTTGCCATTGCGCTATCGGCATATTATCATTGCCTGGTTAAAACCCGAACCCTGAAGGGAGATTTCTGCGATGGCGGAAAAGTTCATTTTTCACATGTATCGTGTAAATAAATTTTATGGCCAGAAACAGGTCTTAAAAGACATCAACCTGAGTTTCTATCCGGGTGCTAAAATCGGTATAGTCGGCGAAAATGGTTCCGGGAAAACAACGGTTCTGAGAATAATGGCCGGCCTTGACACCGAGTTTCAGGGCAAGGCTTTCATTACTCCAGGCTACCGGGCCGGCATTGTGGAACAGGAACCTCGACTTGACCCCACCCTGACCGTGCGCCAGACAGTCGAAGCGGCCTTCGGCGAAGCCAAAGCCCTCCTCGATGAATACAACTGCCTTGCTGACAGCCTGGCCGCACCCATGGACGACGACCAGATGCAGAAAGCCATGGACCGGATGGCAGTTCTTCAGGATAAAATCGACACCCTCAACGCCTGGAATCTCGACCAGACCCTAAGAATGGCCGCTGACGCCCTGTGCCTGCCCGATGACGACCGGATTATCGGAAACCTGTCCGGTGGTGAGAAACGACGGGTAGCCTTGTGCAAGATCCTCCTGGAGCGTCCGGATTTGCTCCTGCTGGACGAGCCCACCAATCATCTCGACGCCGAAACCGTCAGCTGGTTGGAAGAACAGCTCCACGAATATCCCGGCACCGTCATCATTGTCACCCATGACCGCTATTTTCTGGATAATGTCACCCGGTGGATACTTGAACTTGACGGCGGTCAGGGCATCCCGTGGGAGGGTAACTATACTTCGTGGCTGGAACAGAAAATTGCCCAGCTGGCCGCGGAGAAAAAAGATTCTCCCCGCACCCGTCTTCTGCAACGGGAACTGTCGTGGATTCGCATGAGCCGCAATGACCGCCACGAAATGGCCCGCGCCCGCATTCGTGAATATGAACAACTGGTGGCGCGTGAAACCGCCGCCTCGAAATCGGCTGGGTCCGTCATTCAAATCGCCCCCGGCCCGGAACTGGGCACCCAGGTGATTGAATTCAACGAGGTCACCATGGGGTTCGATAACAAAACCCTGTTTGAGGGATTGACATTCACCGTCCCTCGCTCCAGCGTGGTCGGCCTCCTGGGACCAAACGGTACCGGCAAAACGACTTTGTTCAACCTCATCACCGGTCACCTTAAACCCATCGCGGGCAAAGTTGTCATCGGCGCTACCGTGCGTCCGGCGGTCGCGGACCAAGAACGTTCATCTCTCGACAGCGACCGGTGTCTCATCGACGATGTCGGCGGCGGCCTCGAAGAGATAACCATCGGTGAACGGAAAATCCCCATCCGCCAGTACCTGGCGCAGTTCGGATTCAAAGGCCCTGCCCAGCAGAAACTTTCCCGTGAACTCTCCGGGGGCGAACGCAACCGCTGTCATCTTGCCAAAGTCCTTAAAGTCGGCGGGAACCTGCTGCTTCTCGACGAACCGACCAACGACCTCGATGTCAACACTCTGCGGATGCTCGAAGAAGCCATTTTGGATTTCTCCGGCTGTGTCATGGTCATCAGCCACGACCGTTTCTTCCTGGACCGCATCTGTACGCATCTTCTGGTGTTCGAAGGACAACGGCAGGTACGCTGGTTCGAAGGCAACTTCTCGGAGTACCAGGAATGGCGCAGCCGGGAACTGGGCGACCGCCTTTTCGAGAACCGCCGCAACCGCTACCGGACTATCGTCAAAGCCTGATAAGGACTGAACTTTTTTTTATCATCTTAAAGACCAGTCCAAATATTAAACCGGACACTTAAAAAACTTACCAATGATTACTCAATAAAACCCTGAATTGTAAAAGCATTTTCAACATTTTCTGCATTTCCAACGTCATGAGAAAAATATAATGGTAGAATGATGAAAGGGGAAAATATAATTTCCGTCACATGTTATCAGGAACTTAATGTTGTCCTGCATGAACTCATTAGCAGCGTGCGGAATATCTTAGGCGATAACTTCGTGGGAGCTTATTTGCAGGGTTCATTTGCCTTAGGCGATTTCGATGAACACAGTGATTGTGACTTCATTATCGTAATCAACAATGACATTTCAAGCCAGCAATTTTCCGACTTGCAGACTATGCATAGACGTATCTTCAGCCTAGCCATGGAATGGGCAAAACATCTGGAAGGCTCATATTTTCCGAAGGCTGTTCTGCGCGATTATAATCTGTGTGGCCGTGACCTGTGGTACCTGGATAACGGTCACAGCGAGCTCATAAAAGACAAACACTGTAATACTGTAGTCGTCAGACAAACCCTGCGTGAGAAAGGCATTGTCATAACTGGTCCGGAACCTTCAACATTAATCGCGCCGATTCCGGTGGAGGTATTACGCCGGGCAATATTGGCCGCTATTCATGACTGGAGTAAAGAAATCCTGGCGGAACCGGAGCGCTTCAACAATCGCTTTTATCAATCTTTCATTGTTTTGAGTTACTGCAGAATGTTACACTATCTTCATACCGGTATGGTTGGCTCCAAACGAGCCGGCGCTGAATGGGCTAAACGCAATTTAGACTCTTCATGGACAAGTTTAATAGACCGGACCTGGTCCGGTCGACCCAACCCGGCCGTGTCTATTCGACAACCGGCCGATAAGGCGGATTTCAACAGCACCCTCGCATTTGTTAAATATATAATGAAAGCCGCCAATGAATTCGCCGCTACCAGCGAATTATAGTTAAAGCCGGCAATGATTAAAGACTGCCGATAACAACCTGCTAAAATACAATTAAACACAAATCTTTAAACTACGTCATTATAACTATTTTAAAGCCACCACGAATTAGAGGCTAAACAACTTGGTACAACAACAAGTATCGTTTATTATTAACCTGAGAAAGTTTGTAAAGTTCTAAAACATAAACCAAGGAGGATTCCATCGTGAAAATAATAAAACTGTTGTCGTCAGCCATTACGGCGATAGTTATGATGTACAACGTCTGTGCCGGCGGGTCCGAGGTACCGGCAGCACAACCCTGGCCCTTCAAAATGGAAAAGGTCTGGGAAATTAAGCAAATCGGGGAAGAGGCGTTATTACGCCCCGGCGAACCGCGGGTGGCTGATGATGGAACCCTCTATATCCATGATTTCGAACGAAAGCTGAGTTACATTATTGATGGCGATGGCAGGCCGGTCGCGACCTTTGCCTCGCAGAGTAACGGGGAGAACGAGGTGCCGTTATATCTTAACTGCTTCCCGGCCGGCGACAATGTGGTCATCTGCACCCCGGATAAACTCTATGTCTTCACCCGGCAGGGTACGTATATCAAAAGTGTACCGAATAATGTGTTTGCCCGTTTTCCTCTGGCATTCAAAGACGAGAATGAATTCTGGGTGGTGCCCGGGGCGGTGGGAGACGCCCCCGAGGGCATAGCCGCCGTGACTCATGTCAATCTGACCTCGGGTGAAGAGACCGTTATCCACGAATTCAAACCAGCCGAGGACGAAAAAAAGCCAACCGGCGGGGCGGTGATAATCGGCCTGACCCCGCAAATAAAGATGGCTTTTGACCGGCAGTCCAACCGGATCTATTTCGGCAAAAACAGTGATACTGTAATCTACTGTCTGGCGGGCGACAAAAGCAGGGCTGAGTCTTTTTCGTTCCCCGGAATCCGCCGGCCGGTCAGTGAACAGGATAAGAGGAACCACTTCGCGAAGTTCAACGTCCCGGAAGAACGAGTAGCCAGGATGGTCGGAGCCCTGCCCGACCGGATGACCTGCTACAATCGAATCCAGGTTGTCGATGGCCGGGTGTATTTGTTCAGTGCCGAGAGTATAGGTGATAACCAGTCAGGACAGGTCGTTGATGTCTATTCCCCTGATGGTCGGCATCTGTATTTCGGTAAAATCCAGGTGGAAGACGGTTGGCATCTCGTCAATCCTGATAACCTGCAACTGGTTCGTAACTTCGTTTACACGGTGCAAGAAAACGACGCCGGGGATAAAAAAATCGTCAAATATAAAATAACCCTCCCCTGACCTGTTATTAATATTCAGGTAAAAGATTCGACCCCCCTGCCTTCACTTATCGAGTATTGAAAGGGAAAGTTGTGCCGGGTCCTGATTCGCCGCTGTCGAATTGTGACCCGACACTTTATATTTTCAGTTGCATAAAATCAGTAGCCCGGATTGCCTGACTTCTTTCATGGTTTTTTAACCTCGTTCATCTCAAGCGCTTTTGCAATCCCCTATTTAGCCGCTTTATTGTCGGCTTCGTTGTTTCCTTTCTTCTTCGTGGCCACGAAATACAGGAAAACCGCCAGCCCGGTAAACGGGACCAGCGTCCATAGATCGCTATTGGCCCAGGCACCCAACCAATGCGACTTGTCAAAACCTGTATTCCAATCCAGGATAAAAAACACCGCCTGTGTCAGTCCGGCAATCGCTCCGCCGGCAATCAGACCGCTGGCCAGAAGCACCCCTGGGGAGAATTCGGTTTCGACACTACCGTGATCCTTGCGCCTGCGGTCGACGAGCATTCGGATTATACCGCCGACAAATATCGGCGTGGAGGTCGATATCGGAAGGTACAACCCGACGGCGAACGGAAGCGAGGAAACGCCGACCAGCTCCATAAGCAACGCCAGAGCAATACCGACAAGGACGAGCGCCCAGGGAAGTTTGTGGGTCAGGATACCGTCAATTATCAGGCTGAACAGACGGGCCTTGGGAGCATCATATTTGGTGACGGGCATCAACCGATGCGACAGCGCTCCCGTCGAATCAACCAGGTAAATGCCGGCAGTAATGCCTTTGAGCTCGTCTCCCAGCGTCAGTATTTTCTGCGGACCGTCAGCAGTCAAAAAAGTCGGGGTCGAATCCGGGAGCTCTCCGGCTTTAAAATTCCTGTACGGTGCTTCCGTCATGCGTACCAGGCGCTTCAGGTCGGTTCCGCAAACACCGGGGTCGATCAGGTAAACAATCTTGCCGGCATCGTTGACCAAATAGCGTCCGGTCGGAACGCCTTCGGTCATCTCGGGAATCGAAATCTGACGATAAACCTTGCCGTCATATTCAACGTGCTTGGCGTCGGCCGGTACTGTGGCAGTAAAATCGGGGTAGTTGCGAGCGGAATAAGTCGTCATCGCCTGGTTAAGCGATAACAGTGTCCAGCCGATAAGTATCGCGCTGGTGGCGACACCAACCAGAATGCCGATCTGCTGGCGCGACGGTGTGGCACCTACGAGAAAACCCGTTTTTAAATCCTGTGAGATGGTCCCGCCGTTCGAAGCCGCCACGCAAACCAGCGCCGCAGTCGTCAGCGCCATGGCGCGATAATCAACACCTGTCCAATCAACCATCAGGAAAAGAAGGCAGGTAATAAGCAAAGTGGCGACCGTCATGCCGGAAATCGGGTTCGATGAGGAACCGATTTCACCGGTAATCCGGCTGGAAACGGTTACAAAGAAGAAACCGAAAACAACAATCAGCACCGAGGAAAGAAGATTGATATTCAGAATCGGCGCCAGCCAAATCGAAAGAATCAGGATGAAACTTCCCCCGAGCACATACGGCAGTGGTATGTCGCGCTCGGTCCGCAGGAACACCTGGGAGGAAGCCTGCCGTGACGACGCCAGCGATCCCAGGCCGCGCTTGAACGCTCCGACAATGGACGGGATGGAGCGAATAAGGCTGATTATGCCACCGGTCGCGACCGCGCCGGCACCAATATAAAGAACATAAGCGTTCCGAATCGCCCCGGGACTCATATCCCTTATCAAGGTCTGGGTCTCCGGGAAAAGGGGTGTGCTCAAACCGTCACCGATAAGTTTGATAATCGGAATAATGACGATAAAAGCCAAAGAACCTCCGGCCATCATGTTGGCGGCCGTGCGGATACCTATGATATACCCGACCCCGAGCATGGTCGGGGCAACCTCGGCCGAGATAGACGCTCCCTTGAAAAAACTGATTGTCCAATCCGAAGTCTCTTTCCAAAAGCGGGTGATTAAATTCAGAAAACCGAAGATAAAACCGACGCCGCCCCCCAGGAACACGGTTTTCGCGGACGTTCCGCCCTTGTCGCCGGCAATCAGCACCTCGGCACAGGCGGTGCCTTCGGGATAGGTGAGTTTGCCATGCTCCTGCACGATTAACCCGTGCCGCAATGGAATCATCATCAGCACTCCCAGCGTCCCCCCCAGTAAGGCTACCAGTAAGATATGAAAGAACTCAAGGTCCATGCCCATGAGCAGCAGAGAAGGCAAGGTGAAAACAACCCCCGCGGCAATCGATTCACCGGCGGAGCCGACCGTCTGAACCATGTTATTCTCGAGAATGGTCGCTTTGCCCAGGGCACGAAAAATCGTTATCGACAGAACCGCGATAGGAATGGACGCCGATACCGTCAGCCCGACTTTCAAACCGAGATATACCGATGAAGCGGCAAACGCAATACCCAAAAGGGAACCAAGAATAATTCCCCGGAGCGTCATTTCTCTCATCGATTGACCCGGTGCTATATATGGGGTGTGTTTTGATGAATCGCTCATAAATTCAACTCCTCTAAGGCGGACGCTAACCTGAGCCTTACTTTGTCAGACGAAGCTCGCGCCACAGATCTATAAGCAGGTTTCGATATTTTAAGGTTTCCATATTTCTGCGGAATATAATATATTTTATGACTCATTGGTACAACAAATGAAGAATGGCATGAAATCCCATACTCACATTGTGGGACAAGGAGTTACGGGTCATTGTGAACAAATTGTGACCTTATTTTCTAAATTAGTAACAATGGTTGCTTCGAATCAGCAGGGCTCGCTGGTGCGGACGTCCGGATCAGTAACCGACGACTTCCGCCCGGTCAGCTTCTTGGCACCGATCTCCCCCTTGAAGAGCTTGACTTTCAGATCTTCCTGTTTGACCAGAGTGTGTTGCTTGTTGGTGGTCCCGGTTGACACCCGAAACCGCTTTCCATTCACCCGGTAGT
>CAZUAS010000041.1:0-22511 GCA_964618515.1 uncultured Ignavibacteriales bacterium
CGAGATGGAATCTCGTGACTGGAGTTCAGACGTGTGCTCTTCCGATCTACTGAGCTGGCAGAGGATAGGCCAAAAATGTTAGCGATGAGTTCCGCCGGAATGAAATTGGTCGATGGTTTGGGGGTTAACAGAGTATGCGATATTCTTTATGCAGCCAGGGGCGTCAATAAATACTCTTAAATTTTTGTTTGAAATTTAATTAAAAAAAAGGAATATTATAATACTATATCAGCCGGTGTGACAGAGGGTTATATATATTTCCGGAGGTATTAAATGAAATTGGAATTCAAAAAAATCAAACCGGATGACCTGGAAATGGTTTTAAAGTGGCGGACCATGCCCGAAGTAAGCAAATACATGTACACCGATTTTGAACCTTCGATGGAAAAACAAAAGCAGTGGTATGACCGGATTTCGCATGATACGAGCCGTCGCGACTGGCTCATACGGGTGGATGACGAACCTGTCGGGGTGCTTTCGATAGTGAAAATCGACCCAGTTAACCGTCGCTGTGAATGGGCCTATTATCTGGGGTCACCCAATGTCCGCGGCAAGGGCATTGGTAAAAATGTCGAGCTTAATGTCCATGAGTATGTTTTTGGAACTTTGGGTATGAACAAATTGTGTTGCGAGGTGCTGAAGTCAAACGACCTGGTGGTGAAAATTCATGAAAAATACGGCTCCGTGGTGGAGGGCAACCGCCGCCAGCAAATCTATAAAAACGGCGAGTATCTTGATATCGTGGAAATGGGTCTTCTCCGGGAAGACTGGGAAAAGAATGTCCGCGGGAAACATGAATTTATCAAGGCGGTTTTTGAGTAAACCCCAGAAAGATGACCATGAGCAGTTATTCTTATAACGAGTTGAAAGTGGGTGACCGAGCTGAAGTTTCGAAAACCATCTCGGAAACGGATATTTACCTGTTTGCGGGAATAACGGGAGATATGAATCCAGCTCATGTGAACGAGGAGTACGCAAAGGGAACGGCTTTCGGAAAGCGGATAGCCCACGGTATGCTTGTCTGCGGATTGATTTCTAATGTGCTGGGGAATTTTCTGCCCGGTCACGGGACTATTTATATGCGCCAGACGGTAACTTTTTTAGCCCCGGTATATATGGGGGATACCATCACGGCCAGGGTGGAAGTTGTGGAGAAACGTGATGAAAAAAAGAGGGTTTTGTTAAAAACTTCCTGTATGAACCAGAAGGGGGAAGTGGTTATTGAAGGTGAGGCTCTGGTTTCACCACCTCGAAAACAGGATTAATTTTTTTCAATGACGAATTCTTTTATTCAATTAGGACAGTACCGTGTCGGTCCCGGTTATCCGCCGTTTATTGTTGCGGAACTGTCCGGTAATCATAACCAGTCACTCGAACGAGCCCTGGAGCTGGTTCGTGCGGCGGCTAACGCCGGAGTGCAGGGTGTAAAAATTCAGACTTACACCGCGGACACCATGACTCTCGATTTGAGCGAAAAAGAATTTCTTATAAACGACCCGGAAAGTCTCTGGAAAGGGAAGACTCTTTATAAACTGTACCAGGAAGCGCACACACCCTGGGACTGGCATAAACCCATTTTTGACCTTTGCCGGGAATTGGGACTGGTTGGATTCAGTACTCCCTTTGACGCCAGCGCCGTTGATTTTCTCGTCAAGCTCGAAGTACCCTGTTTTAAAATTGCCTCTTTTGAGAATAGCGATATCCCCTTGATTCGCAAAATCGCTGCAGCCGGCAAACCATTAATTATTTCAACGGGAATGGCAGAGATCGCCGAGCTCGACGAAACTATCAGAACGGCCAGAAAAGCTGGAGTTGAAGATATTATTCTGCTTAAATGCACCAGTACCTACCCGGCATCGCCGAAAAACAGCAATATCGTAACCATTCCTCATATGCGCCGGTTATTCGATGTTCAGGTTGGACTATCCGACCATAGCCCGGGAATAGGAGTGGCTGTTGCCAGTGTGGCTCTGGGAGCTACTCTAATTGAAAAGCATTTTACCCTGGACCGCTCGGAAGGCGGGGTGGACGCTGCTTTTTCTATGGAGCCCGCGGAAATGAAAGCTCTGGTTGAGGAGACTACCAGGGCGTGGCAGGCTCTCGGAAAGATATATTATGGTTCCACTGCCGGAGAACACCAGGCGGTGAAATTCCGGCGGAGTCTATACATTGTCGAAGACATGAAAGAAGGTGAGGTATTCACACCGCGGAATCTTCGAGCCATCCGTCCGGGTTTGGGACTTCCCCCTAAATATTATGATATTTTTATAGGGAAAAAAGTATCGAGGGACGTCCGTCGCGGGACGCCTTTGAGCTGGGATATGCTATGCTGAAAACCAGTATCACCAATCTGATGTTGCGCGGCCTGACTCTGGTCAGTAAATTTATCCTGTTGCTTTATTTTGCCCGTTGTCTGTCGCCGGAAAATCTGGGTGTTTTCGGGATGGTCTCGGTCAGTATTGCCATCTCATTGTACCTGCTGGGATTTGATTTCTACACCTTCAACAGCCGGGAGATAATTGCTCATTCCGAGGAAGGTTGTGCGCTATTGATTCGTGACCAGCTTGTTTTTCACGGAATCGTTTATATAGTGGTTTTACCGCTTCTACTTTTATTGTTCACCTTTGAATTCATTGCCTGGAAATATATCGGCTGGTTTTATATATTGCTGATTCTGGAACATCTTTCCCAGGAGTCCAACCGGTTGTTAATTACCCTGTCCCGGCCGACTATGGCCAACATTGTTCTGTTTCTGAGGAGCGGTATCTGGGTCTATGCCGTAGTCGCCACCGGTTATTATTATAAGGAAACCCGGACTCTCCAGTTCATCTGGTTCATGTGGTGCCTGGGGGGATTGATGTGTATCGCGATGACAGCCTTTGCCTTGAGACACCTGTCCTGGAAAAAGACTTTCAGTGTGTCCATCAACTGGCAATGGTTGAGAAAAGGTTTCATGGGTTCTTTGCCGTTTTTCGGCTCGACCATGGCCATGCTGGGCGTGCAGTACGCCGACCGTTTTTTTATTCAGAACTACCACGGGGAAGCCATGGTGGGGGTGTATACCTTCTACGCTAATCTGGCCAATGTTGTCCAGACTTTCGTTTTTACGGGGGTCATCGCCATTTTATATCCGAAAATTATAGATGCTTTTCAAAAAAGGAATTATGAAGAATATCGTGCCATAATGCGTAAAATGGGAATCGGTGTAGTCAGCGGGGCGGTGCTGTTGTCAGGCATTGCCGCTCTGGCCATTGTGCCGATTCTCAAACTGGTAAAAAAACCCATATACGGTGAGTATCTGCCGGTATTCTGGATTCTCCTGGGCGCCATCAGCCTGCTGGCCATCTGTTCCTTGCCCCATTACGGTCTTTACGTAAGGCATAAAGACCGCCAGATATTCATCAGCACGATTATTGCTGTAATTGCTACCCTCACCCTCGATTTTTCCCTGGTACCCAAATACAGCGTTACAGGTGCGGCCTGCAGTTGCCTGGCGGGTTATTTGCTGATGTTTCTTTTAAAATTCGGTTTTTTACAGCGGTATAGATTAGATTATGACCGGGTGGATGAAAGTGCCAGGGTGGGTATCAGGGCATGAAGATAGCATTTGATTTTGTTTGTGATGAAGCTCCCTTGTTTGCCCGTCTGGCTCAGCGCTACAGCAACGATGGCCATCAGGTATGCGGCTTCACAATGGGCCGGCGCTGGAAAAAATACTGGAACGACATTCCCCGAACTTATCCCCTTGATGTTTTTTTCGACCAGAGATATGATATCAGGAAAGAACTCGAACGCCTTGAGCAACAATACGGTCAGTATAAACCGGCATCGTTTATTGCCGCTGACCGCTTCCTGGTCAAGGAAAAAAGCGTCAGACAAGCGCAGGCTCTGATAAGTACCTTTTATAATGTCGAGCGGGCTTTAAACAAAGAACGACCGGATTTTTATTTTTCGACCGGTATTGCCTATCTTTATAATCTGGTCACTCTGGCGGTATGTGAGAAGCAAGGGATTCCCCATCTTTCTTTTTACTCGACTCGCGGTGACAAGCCCCGCTTTACTCTTTCGCTGGGGCGGGGGGGAAAATGGGATTTGGTTAACCGTGAGTATAAAAGCCTGCTTGAAGGTTCTGAGTACGAACCCCGTGAATATGACGAGGCCGCTACTTACCTTCATGCTTTTCGCGAGCATGCGCAACAGCCTTATTATATGAAAGCCGCCTACCAATCCCTGAGTTTGCAACCGGTCTTCTTGAGGGAGTTTATCGTGCGTCTGCGCAACTGGTATATCGGGGGGTGGGGTCGGGAAAAAGGGGATTATATTACCCAGCATCCGCTCTGGTATGCCTGGCGGGATATAAAAAAGATTATCCGGGCTCAATGGCTTATGCGATTCGGCAGGAGCATATTCGATAAAATTGATCCCGATGACCGCTATTATATTTTTCCTCTGCACCTTCAGCCTGAAGCTTCAACCCTGGTATTGTCAGAATGGTACGTCGACCAGCTCAACACTATCCGGAATATCGCCAGAGCTTTACCGGCTGATCGTCTTTTATATGTCAAGGAACATAAAAGCGCTCTGGGACGGCATTCGATGAAATTCTACCGAGCTATTAAAGCTCTTTACAATGTCCGCCTGATTGCTTACGATATCGATCCGACGGCGTTGATTCGTCACTCGTCGGGGGTTATTGTCTTGTCCAGTACGATGGGGTGGGAGGCGCTTTTGTTAAAGAAACCGGTTTATGTCCTGGGTACGGTTTACTACCAGGATGTAAAGGGAGCTGAAAAAATCAACCATTTCGAAGAATTAAGTAAACTTCTGGCAGCTGCCAGGGAAGCGGAAAAAGACTTGGCGGTTCTTGATAATGATGAAGAAGTAATAAAATTTATTATGGCACTGAATCGCAGTTCTTTCGATGGTCATTTCAACGTGGCTAAGATGGAAATGAAAAAACAGGTTCTGTCGGAAACAAATATTGACAACCTGTATAAGGGGTTTAATATTATTCTTCGCCGGTTGTACGATCGTCAGGTTTTAATTAATAAACATAACGGAATGACCATCCAGGATTAGCAAAGTGTATCGACTTTTTTTTATTTTATTCGGTTATACTTTTATCTTTCACTGGTATCCCTATTTCTTTCCTTGGACATCACCGGACCAACCCTCGGCGCCACTTTTGATAATTATCTCCCGGGACCTTTTATTTATTCTGGTTCTGGCGGTTTTTTTTTACCGTCTTACGGCAACCGGTTTTCTCCTTAAAAATCTCATCTACCGACCGGTTTCCGCCGTTTTTTTATTCTATTTTTTTCTTTTTATAGTTCTGTTGTTCGGCGCTCTGCATACCAATCTCTCGGAATTTTTGCAGCATAATGTCCGCAATATGATGATGTACCTGTTAATAATACCGGTATTTTTTTATGTGGCTGATAGTTATGACAGGGCTGTAACGGTTACAATTTCCAAAATATTCCTTGTCATGGGTACCGTTTTAAGTCTGTTCGGTATCGGCACTCTTCTTTTTTTCGACCGCGACCTTCTCTGGAGCGGTATCCGGATATACTCCTTGATGGGAAATCCGAACACCTTCGGACTCTTTCTTATCATCCCCGGTCTTATCGCCACGGCGCTTATTATACAGGATGTTTCGACACGTCTGAAAATAATCATGAGTATGGTAATTGTGCTCAATAGTATCGCATTAATTTTGACTATCTCTTTCCAGTCGGTTATTTCTTATATTATCGCTCTTTGTCTGCTGGTGTTTCTTTTCAAAGGTAGGAAAATTTTTATACACTTGTCTGTCATCTTGCTGTTCCTGGCTGCGCTGTATTATTTAATCTATGAATATTATTACACGTTTATAGATTTTATTTTTTTCAAGCTGGAAGACCCGACTTCAACATCTATTACCGGTCGTATCGAGCAATTGCACTATGTAATTGACCGGTTGCAGCAGATAAGAAACTGGCCCTTCGGGGTTTTCAGCCTGAAAGAATACATGTTGTTTGACAGCCAGTACTATAACATAATCATCAACAACGGCCTGATAGCCCTTTTTTTGTATCTGGCGCCGCCCTTCCTGGTTATCCTGCTGGGATTAAAATATAAAAAGACCGTGATAGACAAAGAAGACCCCTGGTTGGTGAGCATGTACATGTCCAGCATTGTATTCTTAATTGTTACCCTGACGATAACCGCTAACTTAACGGCTTTTATGCAAAGGTATCCCATTAATCTGTATTATTTTCTTTTTCTGGCTATCATTTTGCACTCAGTCTGTTGCAAGCTGAAGATTGCGAAAAATGGAAAAGTTTTATCAAATAAAGTGTGATAGTATTTTTTAGGAAAAAGCTGATAATTTTACTGACCATTCATAAATGTGAGAAAATGTCGGATGTCTTTATCTTGATACAATTTTTTCTTGAATTTATAATTAAAATGAAGATATTACCGAACAGTATAGTATGGAGTAAAATGGAATAAAAGAGCGGGCATTTGAAAACCGCCGAAATTCAGGCTGACTGATAAGACGAGAAAATGACATTGCATGATAAGCATAGCCCGGTAATCCGGGAGGGGGGAGACATTTAAAATGAGCAGCTGTGTGATATTCGGCGGCGCCGGTTTTGTGGGAACGCATCTGGCCCGGCACTTTTTAAAAACCGGTCGCTTCAGCCATTGCCATCTAGCCGATATACGCCCCTCCGCCCTCGAAGGTGAAAAGGGTATCACCACTTCGTTGACCGACGTAAGACTGCCAATTCCCGTCAATTTAACCCGGGAGACACCGACCTGGATATTTAATCTGGCGGCCATTCATCGTGAACCGGGGCATATCCGCGAGGAGTATTTTGAGACCAATTTGAAAGGAGCACATCATGTCTGTGCTTATGCCGAAGCGGTGGGTTGTCAAAACATATATTTTACCAGCAGTATTTCTGTTTATGGACCGACTGTCGGCCCCACCGATGAGGCGTCACCGATTCAGCCATCGACGCCGTATGGCGGCTCGAAATATCCCGCCGAATTGATTCATGAAATGTGGCGGCGGCAGGATAATTCGCGGCGGCTGATTATTTCCCGTCCGGGGGTTCTCTACGGGCCGGGTGACCCGGGGAATATTATGCGGATGATCAGAGCCATCAAAAGAGGTTATTTTGCTTTCCCAGGTTCGCCGGGTGTTTATAAATCCTATGGCTATATCTACGGTTTGCTTGACAGTGTTGATTTTACTATGGATGCCGGTTGGCGCTACTTCTGTTATAATTATGTGGAAACTCCGACCGAACCCCTCTGTGAATTAGTAAGATTGATTAAACGTTTTCTGGACACGCGGGCGCTGGTAATGCCGCTTCCGCTCTGGCTGCTCATGCCGGCTTCGAAGTTTATCCAGGCGCTGGTAGGTTTCAAAAACCCGATTCATCCGGTACGTGTAAAAAAGGCCGCCACCCCGACGCATATCGTCCCGCAGGCATTACTTGATAAAGGTTTCAACTTTAAATATGATTTTGAAAACTCCCTGAAACACTGGCAGCTTGTGGCTCCGGGTGATTTCGAGGGTTTGCTTAAAACCGATAGCCGGAAACCATCGGTGGTATTAAAGATGACCCGGCTTTCTGAAAGTGCCCGGAATACGGACAAATCAGCACCAGATAAAAAGGTCGATATCGAGCAAGAGGTTATCGAATGAATCGCATCAGCGGAGATGGCGTTGACCTCAATCGCTTGAAAGTTGCCTTAGTGCATGAATGGCTGGTTGATTACTCCGGTTCGGAACGACTGGTCGAGCAGATGCTGGAAGTGTTTCCCCGGGCGGACCTTTACTCTCTGGTGGAGTTTTTACCCGATGACCTTCGCTGGTTCATCAAAAATAAGAAAGTAACGACTTCTTTTATTCAGAAACTTCCCTTGGCCCGAACCCGTTACCGTTCCTATTTACCCCTGATGCCACTGGCGGTGGAACAGTTTGACTTGTCGAATTATGACCTGGTCCTGTCCAATAATCATGCGGTTGCGAAGGGGGTCATTACCGGCCCGGACCAGTTGCATATCTGCATGTGTTGTTCCCCGATAAGATATGCCTGGGATCTGACACACCAGTATTTAGAAGAATCGGGTCTCTCGAGGGGTTTGAAAAGCTGGCTGGCCAGGTACATGCTACACCGGATAAGGATGTGGGATTACCGCACCGCCAACGGGGTGGATGAGTTTATCGCCATCTCGGAATATATCGCCCGGCGCATAAAAAAGGTGTACGGGCGGAAGGCAACAGTCATATATCCTCCGGTGCAAGTTTCCGATTTTAAGCTAAAGGCGGAAAAAGAAGATTTTTACCTGACCGTTTCCCGGCTGGTGCCTTATAAGAAAGTCGCCATGATTGCGGAAGCTTTTGTAAAAATGCCGAATCGTAGATTGGTGATAATTGGCGATGGTCCGCTTTATAACAGCATCAAGAAAAAGGTTTCCGTCAATATAACCATGCTGGGTTTCCAGCCTTTCGAAGTTATGAAGGATTATATGCAAAGAGCCCGAGCTTTTATTTTCGCAGCCCGTGAGGATTTCGGAATTGTACCGGTCGAGGCTCAGGCTTGCGGTACTCCGGTAATTGCATATGGCAAAGGCGGCAGTTTGGAAACCGTTGTTGATAATCAAACCGGACTGTTTTTTGAAGAGCAAACCTCGGATGCTCTTATAAAAGCAATAGAAAGATTTGAGAATTTAAGGCATAAGTTTGACCCCCATAAGATCCGGTCACATGCCGAGCGGTTTTCCGTTGAAAGGTTTCAAAAGGAATTCCGGATTTTTGTCCAGAGGGCGGTTGATATTCATTTTCAAAACAAATCACCTTTTGAACCACATCGCCTTCTTCTCAAAGGCAAACCGGAAACGGTAAGTGAAGTTGAAGAGCAAAAGTCTGAATAACTATTTAGAAATCCCTGGAATAATTTTCAAATATTAGAGGAAATATCTTCCTGATATAAAAAAGAAAGCCTTTCCGGAACCGATACGAGCTTTCTAACCTATTGATAAACAATAAGTTACAACATTTGATTTAATAAAAATAAACGGCATGAGATTTGATTATCAAAAAGTGGAAAAAAATAAACTTATTTTATGAAAGAGTATGAACAGGAGAATTTCCATCACCAGAAACGAACCGGAAAACAGCTCGGCTGTTCTGAGCGATCCCTTCGGTGACGTTGAGCTTAATTTGATAGAATTCTTGAGGTCTTTGGTTCGAAAGAAAAAAATAATAGCCGTGATAGTTATAAGTGTCATGGTTTTTACTTCCGGGCTGGTATTGTTTACCCCTAATATTTACCGTTCTGATGCGAGCATTTTACCTTCCGGAAATGTGGACAGGATAGCGGAACTCAAAAGTTTCGCTGGTCTGGGAGGTAAGATTACCAGTGATGAAAACTCCTCAGAACTTTTTCCGGTCATACTGAAATCGCGGGTGATAATGGATGCGGTTTTGAGTAAAAATTATTCTTTTGAGGAAAAAGAAACTGAAAAAACAATTACTCTGGCTGAATATTTCGGTACCGATAACCGGGATGAGCTTTATACCTGTCTGGACAGGATTGTTTCAATAGATTACGATAAAAAAAACGGGGTTATTCGCCTTTCGGTGGAGTCAAAATCCCCTGTTTTGTCACAAGCAATTTTAAGAGCCTTCATTGAGGAGCTGGAAAATTTTAATTTGTATAAACGGCGTTCCCGGGCAAAAGATAATGTCAGTTATCTGGCTCGACAGCTTGCAGAAAAAGAAGCCAGCCTTGAGGAGGCCCGCAATAATCTGGAAGCATTTCAAAAGCAGAATCAGAACTGGGCCGGCAGTACTAATCCGGAAATAATAAGAGCTCTCAGTCAGTTACAGCTGGCGGTGGAACTTAACACTCAGAGTTACTTATACCTTAATCAGGAATTTGAGCTGGCTCGTAGGGAGGTACAGAATGACCAGCCTATAGTCAGAATCCTCGATAACCCGTCCTTACCGACTAAAAAAGCGGGTCCTCATCGGAAATTAACCGTGATGCTTGCCGGAGTCCTGGCTTTTTTGACTACTGTTGGTTTGATTATCATTATGGATGCCTTCAAAAGAAGATTTCAGGGTCCTGACCGGGAGCTTTACCTGGGTTTACGTGATGATGTAATTGGAGATTTACCGGTCATAAACCGAATTATTAATAAAACCAGGTCATCAACAGAAGACACCAAGATGACGGAAACATCGTATAAATAAAAAGTTGGCTTAATTTCTAATAAAATAGTAATTGATTTTTGTAAATTTAGCCATATATTTTCAGCTTTAAGTTAAAGCCCTTACCGGCTGACATTTTTAATAAATTGTTGGTGGGGTTCCCGAGCGGTCAAAGGGAGCAGACTGTAAATCTGCCGGCGATGCCTTCGAAGGTTCGATTCCTTCCCCCACCATTTTTTTATTAATAAAGTTTATATGTAATGCCAAAACTGTCCTTTCTCCAGCATAATTATTTATAATACAGCAACTTACGGATACCATGGCAGAGCCTGATATGAAAACTCGAAATGATTACACCGAGGGTTCGGTTTTTAAATCTATTTTAAAAATGGGGCTGCCTTCAATGTTTGGTTTTTTAATCCATCATCTTTATGGCATGATGGATATGTACTGGGTCTCCAGGCTTTCACAGGGTGAAGTGGCGGTAGCCGCTATTACTTTTTTTAATAATATCATGTGGCTGTTTTTTTCCTTTAATCAGCTGGTCGGCCCTGGTTCGGTGGCTATTATTTCTCGAAGATATGGTGAGAAAAATTATAACCTCGTGGAGAAGGCGGTTAAGGAATCGATAATCTTGAAGTTGTTTTTTGGACTGCTCTTAGGGGGCACAGGATTATTTTTTGCCGAGGATATACTTCTAATTATTGGTGCCCAAGGAGAAGCCCTGAATTTGGGTATTGCCTATGGGCAGATCATGTTTACGGCCATGCCGATTCTTTTTGCAACTTACACAATTTTTACAGCCATGAGGGGAGTAGCCAACCCCAATATGGCACTAGTTTTGATGCTGGTTTCCAATGTCCTGAATATGGTTCTCGACCCATTTTTTATCTTCGGTTATCTGGGTTTGCCGGCGTGGGGAATAAAAGGTGCCGCTTATGCTTCGGTAATCAGTTATTGCCTGACATTCAGTCTCGGTCTGTTTTTATTTTATACTGCCCGCACCAATGTAAAACTGAGCCTGTCCGGGGTGGAGAAAATAACATTACCATCAATGTGGAAGATGGTTAAGATAGGTATTCCGGCCTGGTTATCCGACCTTTCGTTTTCCGGTTCCCGGCTGGTGATTGTGCCCCTGATTGCCACCTTCGGAACATCGGTGGTGGCTGCCTACGGGGTCGGGACCCAGGTAACTTCGTTGGGCGTGACGATTCTGGTCGGTATTGGACTGGGATTGTCTGCATTAATCGGACATAATCTGGGCGGTCATAAATATGAACGTGCCAAAAAAACTGCAGACCATTCAATATTGATGGGGGTGGGTATCATGCTGTCGATGGCTTTAATAACTTTCGTTCTGGCGCGGTTCATCATGGGTATTTTTTTCGACAACCCGGAAACTATTGTACAGGGTGTTACTTTATTGCGAATTTTAGCCCTGGGTTTTCCTTTCATCGGCGCTTTTATCATGATGGAAGAAATTCATCTCGGAGTGGGTTTGAATACCCCGGCGATGATTTTAACGATTATTCATTCTTGGGGTATGCAGGTACTGCCGATTTTAGTTGTAACCGAGGTACTGGGACTGGGTGCTGACGCTGTATGGTGGGTATTGTCGATTTCGATTCTGGTAAGCGCCAACATCTTTTATCAGTATTATCGTCGCGGTAAATGGTTGACAATTAAACTTTAATTTTATTGAATAGATTATCTTAACACATATCGGAAGGAGGTAAAATGAGAGGCAAGGTCTGTTATCTTCTGATGCTGGGTTTTTTGTTCATTATAACCGGCAGTGTTACGGCCAAGGATGCCGAAATCGGCTTGAAAAAGAAAGTCATAGTCGGGACATTCGAGGATAAGTCGGATCACAGCTGGTATTATGGTAATAATCCCGGGGATGGCATGGCGGACATGCTTATAACCGCCCTGGTCAAGTCGGGGAAATTTAAAGTTTTCGAGCGGGCGGCGCTGAACGAAATATTAGCCGAAAAAAATCTGAGTGAATCCGACCTGGCTAATCCCAGTGTCGAGGTCGCCAGAAAACTGGAAATCGGCGATATCCTGGTGAAAGCCACCATAACGGAATTCGGTTATAAAGAAGAAACTATCGGTGGTTCGGCCAGTAAATTACTGGGTAAATCAATCGGCGGTGGCGTGACCACTTATACAGCGCGGGTGGCGGTGGATTTACGGCTGATTTCAATCGGGACTTCGGAAGTTCTCCTGGCTGAAGATGTCGCCGCGTCCGAGAACTCCAGGTCACTTGGGGTTTCCACGGAGGATTTTTCCTTTGAAGACCAGAAAAGTTTCGATGAACATGTGGTCGGCAAAGCAACCCGCAAAGTAATCAATCAGATTGTGGAGAAAGTCGCCGAGCAGTCCCAGAATATGCCCTGGACCGGTATTCTGATTGTGGCCGAGGACCTGATGTTTATTGATGCCGGTACGGAAATAGGCATTACTTCGGGTATGCAGTTTGAAGTCAAACGTCAGTCCAAAGTGGTCACCCATCCCAAAACCGGAAAAGTTCTTAAAATCCTTTATGATGATATCGGGGTGGTAGGTGCCACCGAAGTTGAGGAAGGTATAACGACGGTAAAAGTGGTTTCCGGGTCCGGTTTTCAGAATGAAGATTTTGTTATGTTGAAAAAATAGTCATTAAACCGATAAGATTTCAATGCGAATCGGTGATATTCCGGTTCGCATTTTTTTATCATTATATCTGTTCTGAAACGGAAAGGGTAAAAAACCTGGCCGGTTAGAAAAAAAAGAATCTTGCGTCGGTTACCGTGACGCTATAAATTAAATCGTTAATTTTTGCCGGAGTGGTGGAACAGGTAGACACCAGGGACTTAAAATCCCTTGGTCCTTTGGACCGTGCCGGTTCAAGTCCGGCCTCCGGCATTATAGATATTTCTAAGGTTATCCTTTTAATTACGATTTTCTCAACTATTCCGTTTTTATTACATACCGGTGGGGTCTTTAATTATGCTTCAGCGCAACACCAGGTCAATGATGACAGGTTCGACTAGACGCTCAAAATCCCGATAGTTCATTTTGATTATTTCGGTATGTGAACCGGCATTGAAGGCGATGTATTCGTTTTCGGTAAGGGTATCGGCGACATAGACTTCCATATCATAGAGGTTTCCGAATGGTGGCATAGCTCCCACCGCACACTCGGGAAATAAAGCTTTGAATTCTTCCTCCGTCGCCAGCTCTACGTTATAGGCGTCGGTGATTTCCTGAAGTAATTTCAAATCAATGCGGAAAGCGGCCGGTAGCACTACCATGGTCATCTTACCATCGATTTTAACAATTACGGTTTTAGCAACTTCCCGTGCCGGGATATGGGCGCAAGCCGCTACCTCGTGGGCGGTATAAGCCAGAGAATGATTGATAGTACAATATCTGACCCGGTGTAAATCAAGGAATTCCTTTAGTTTTTTTACCGGCATATTACCTCCTTTTGAAAAAGGCTGTATAAAAATATTGTTGTTCCTGCCGTTTCTTTATATAGAAACATCTGCAGGTGCGTATTTTATAATAATGTCGAATCTTGATGTCCGGTTATCAATGAAGGGATGTCAATCGATGTTTCTATATATAATAATAAGAAAAAAACAAGATTTGTCAATTATCATTTTTTGAGATTTTCGTTCAATTTACAAAGCCGGTGCGACCGGATGATTTATGTCATGATTACAGCGTTAACATTAACTCCGAGCGCAACCAGCCGAAACCGTCGGCATCATTAAAATAATAATTGCCGGGGGTGAACATTTCCCAGACGATATGTCCCGACCAGTATTTATTGAATTTGTACGAAAGGCGGTTGATAACCAGATTACCGCGGGTTTTACCATTGCCTCCGGGAAAAGGACCGGGGAGTGGTTTTTCCGTTGCCCGGAGGTGATGATAATCGAAAGTAAAAGATATATTTTCGGCAATTTTAAAGAGGAGCTGGCCGTGCAGGGAAATAAGATTAGTCCAGAAAGCCACACCGTCCTCCTGGATCTGGGTATAAATAAAAGATTCGCTCCATTTGGGAAAACGACCGAATATTGGATCCCAGGCGCCCCATTTATCATTATCGGGATTGTCACCGCTTAAATAAATGGCACCGGCTGTAATGACCTGCGGCAGATAATTCTTAAGACGTTTAAATCTTGTTTTATAATCAAAATACATATAACCGCCGATGGCGGTACGATCCGATGAACCTCGTTTGCCGAATTGAAAACCACCTTCGATAGTGTAAGATAAACGGTCGGATAAGGGTATGCTGAAACGAGAGCCGAGATTATTGATACTTGATTCGGGTATCTGATGACCGGTAGGTTTGACGTTTTTGCGGATGAAATAGACATCAAGGTCGTACTTTTTCATATCCCCGCGGTAGTACAGGCCAATACCTTCTTCATCCTGTTCAACCAGCTGTTGTTCCTGGTCATGAATGACCGGCAGCCAGTCGTCTTTTTCCGGCATATAGGTATAAAAGAAAGTCAGATGGTGTTTATCTTTAATCTCCCAGTCATAACGGACAGCATTAAAATAGATTCCCCGGGAACCGTCCAGCGCCTGGCCGTCGATAACCATGAAGCCCTCGCCGAGAATAATATTTTGACGACCGAAAGTCAGGGTGCCGGAGAAATT
This sequence comes from uncultured Ignavibacteriales bacterium, assembly GCA_964618515.1. Classification (GTDB taxonomy): domain Bacteria; phylum Zixibacteria; class MSB-5A5; order GN15; family FEB-12; genus JAFGNW01. Next base: position 14,876 of record CAZUAS010000041.1, read on the forward strand.
ACCCTGGTGACGCCATTTAACATAAAGCTGGTCGATGAATATTTCATTGAGATTGAATTCCGTTCCTTCGGGAACAAAATAATATCTGAATTCATTAGTCAGTTTAAGGGTAAGTTCAAGGTTCTTATTGGGTAGCCATTGCCCTCCCAGACTGGTACGGTGTCGGGTAAAAGTCCTGGCTTCCCCGGCACTGTCAGCCAGACTGATAGCATTGTCCCAGCTGACCATGCGAAAACGTTCGGAAAAATCAAGGTTGAATTTGGGATGCAATGAAATCGACGCCGGCGATACTTCACCTAAGAAAATAAATGCTATTATGGCGATTAATGTTCTTTTAATCATAGTTGTTTTACCTTGTTGTTTTGAGGGATTGGCGCCGGGGTTAAAAAACTGGCTATCGGTGTTACCACCAGTGAAATTATCATGCCGATGGTACCGGCTTCAGTCGAAGATGTCCCCTTAATATATAGTATAAGGCAAACCGTAAGGCCCAGTATGGATGAGGCAATCGCCCCTGTTTTATTTGTCCGTTTCAATAATAGTCCCCAGATGAACGGTCCCAGAAAAACCGCTCCAATGGCTCCCCAGGAGATGCCCAGAATACCGACAATAGTGGCCGGTTTAAAATAAGCCATAATGACTGACAGGATAACAAAGAAAGCACTGGTAACCCGCATTAGCATAGTAAGATTGCGGTCAGAGATATTTTTGTTAATAAAACCGGCGTAGAAATCCTTGGTTACGGTGGAACTGGATATAAGAACCAGAGCCGCCAGGGTGGACATCGAGGCCGACAGGATAAGAAGCAGGATAACGACAGTCAGCCCTCCGGGGATAATATTGGTTAAAAGCTCCGGCATCAGGGCGTCGTAGATGGGTTTCCCGTTTTCAAAAGCCTGCGGGGCATTATCGGGGGAAAGAAAATAACGGGTGGTGGCGCCGGTAAAGTAACCAATACCCGTTATCAGAAGTGCGAAAAAGGTCGAACCAACCATACCGATTTTGATAGCTTGTTTATCTTTAATGGCGTAAAATTTCTGTACCAGTTGCGGCATGGCCATCGGTGCCACGCTGGTCAGAAAAACCAGGCTGAACAGCGGCCACCAGCCCGGCGGACCGACCATCCCGGTCAGGCGGGGGTCAAGGGCGGTAATGGTGGCGGTGATATTATTTAGGCCGTGACCTTTATCCAGAACGCTTATCAGAAGTATAACAACCCCGAGCACCATAATCATGCCGAAGACCATGTCAATCATGGTCATGGATTTATATCCCCCCATAACGAGGTACAGAGCGGTGAAGCCACCCATTAAAATCAATGCCAGCGTATAGTCAATTCCGAAAGTGGAACGGAACAGGTAGGATAACCCCATGAAAACCGCCGCAGAATAGGGGACGAAAAAGATAAAAATCGAAAGCGAGGCAAACAATTTGAGAAAAGGACTGTCATAGCGTTTCTCGAAATACTCGCCCATAGTGTGGACATTGTATTCCAAGGACATTTTTTTTATGCGGTAACCTAAAAGCCACCAAACGCCCAATACCCCGACCAGGGTGTTGCCGACCGCTATCCAGAGACAGGAATAACCAAAACTCCAGCCAGCCTTGCCCGCAAAACCAATGAATAGTACGGCTGAAAAATAAGCGGCACCATAGGTGAAGGCAGTCATCCATGGTCCGATTTTACCTCCGCCCAGAAAATAGTCGGTAAATGTTCGGGTTTTTTTCAAACCCAGAGCACCGATGGTAATTATCACCAGAGCATATACAATTAAAATAACGGTTTTTAAAACCATGAAGTCTCCATGGTCTCGTGGGTTTATTAAATGTACTTTTAACAAAAGTACCAATTTATACAAATAGTTCGATAAAAACAAGTTTGAAAAAAGTATTGAAAAATAATTAGGCGTGAAGTAACTTGTAATAATTATATGTTGTATGCTCAAACAATACCAAAATTATCTTAGAAAGGTTGATGGCTATGCGATATGGAGCCCGCAATCAAATTATCGGTAAAGTAACCAGGATTAAAAAAGGCGATGTCATGTGTCAGGTATCACTTGATATCCCCTCCCAGTCAGTTATGCATTCGGTTATGACGATGGAATCATTGAAAGACCTGAACCTTAAAAAGGGTGACCGGGTAAAAGTGGTTGTCAAGGCCATCCATGTTCTCCTGGTTAAAGAATAAGTATAAGTGATACGAAAGTTTGTTAAATATATTTTTTTAAGAGGTTAGTTATGAATCTACCGGTTTATGTAAGCATTGAAGAAGTTAAAAGAGTATGCCGGGAACTTAATTTAAGGGATTGGACCCAGATGGAATCAACCGGGGTGACCATCGAGGAAGCAGAGAAAATTTTGTCTGCACTGGATACCGATGGTCTGCCAATTGAACTGGAAGAATTTCGTCGCGGTCTGGAAGTTGAACTCGAGCATGGGATGGTTTTCAGGAATGCCAATGTGACCAATAATCACCCGCTTTTAACTGGCATGATTGCTCTAGCACATTTTCATGAAATGCTGGATTATTACAAAAGACTCGAAGTTGCTGAGCTTGAAGGCGATATTTACAAGGCTTTAAAAGCCGGTAATACAGGCAAACTGGATAAGTATCACAAAAAATTGCTTGAAGCCAGAGCTGAATTGGCTGCCCATGAATTTGAGAATTTGCCAAAAAAATAAAAAGGTTATTAAATGAAATCGAAAAAGGCTCTGAGGTGGGGTGTTATTTTATCGATTATCGGATTAATGGGTATTGCCTATAATTTTGTTTTCGGATTTGAATTCTCAGGAAGAGTCATAGCTTTTTCAATTGGTTTTTTCTTCGGCCTTTCTCTGGGTCTGGGTATGGTATTGACATTTTATAATATTTTCAGTTCCAAAACGAGGTGATAGCGGTTTTTTATTTATTCCTGTATTAATCGGGGTTTTATCGGTTATTTGAATGTCTTATGATGATATTTACAGCCGGGTGAAAGATTATTTCGGCGCTGAGCCGACCAGCATAATACGCGAGCATTACACCCGGATAGATAAAAAAAGGCCGGTACTTGATATCGGCACCGGGCAGGGGCGGAATGCCTTCTTCCTGGCCCGACAGGGGTACATCGTCGATGCTATAGACCCTTCCCGGGTAGCTATAGACACTGTCGCCAATATGGCTGAAAAAGAGAATCTGCCCATCAGCGCCAACCAGTGCGGCTTTGAAAATTTCGTACCCCTGACCGACTTTTACTCCGGTATCCTTCTAATCGGTCTTATTCAGATTTTAAGATGGCCGGAAATTGATTTACTTCTTAAGAACATCAGTACCTGGACAAGCCGGGGAAGTCTTATTTTTATAACCGCATTTACGGTCGAAGACCCTTCTTATGACAAAACAGTTGCTGATTTTCGTAAAATCGGGAAAAATTCGTTTGAAAACGATAAAAGGCAGGTGCATACGTATCTTGAACCGGGCGAAATACTGACTCTTTTCAGGAATTACAAGGTTGTTTATCATCATGAAGGCCTGGGGGCGGAACATTACCACGGCAACCGCCCGGCTCATCGCCATGGCATGACGGAAGCGGTTTTTATGAGAACAGATAAAGGTGTATATATCTTAGAATAATGCGATTGAGCGAAGGTTTTCTTACAGACTATTAAAATCTGTTAGTGTGGAGGGACAGATCATGCGATACGGCAGTCAGTCGGAAGTCAACCCGATTAAAAGCCTGTTACTCAAACATCCTCGAGACGCTTTTATCTCACAGGAAAATATCGATGACCAGTGGCAGGATTTGAATTATCTCGGTTGCCCCGTTTATGAAAAAGCTCTGGAAGAATACGAATATTTTGAGAGTCTTATTAAAAACGAGGTTGATAAGATATACTACCTTCCCGAGGACGCCCGGGTAGGCCTGGATTCCATGTATGTTCATGACCCGGTATTGATTACCGACCGCGGGGCGATTCTATGCAATATGGGAAAAGAGGAGCGTCATGATGAACCCCGGGCCGTGAAGGATTACCTCCTGAAGACAGGGGTGCCGATTCTGGGTAAAATCGGTGGCACCGGAACACTCGAGGGAGGTGATGTGGTCTGGCTGGGACCGCGGCAACTGGCGGTGGGGCAGGGTTATCGGTCTAATGCCGAAGGTATCCGGCAGCTTCGCGAATTGACCGCCGATTTGGTCGATGAGTTCATAGTTGTCCCGTTGGTGCACTGGACAGGACCGGACGAGGTCTTGCACCTGATGTCGATGATAAGCCCGGTTGATAGCGACATGGTGGTGGTGTATTCACGGCTATTGCCGGTACCTTTTCGGCAGTGGCTGGTTGAAAGGAAATTCAGGCTTATCGATATTCCTGATGAAGAATACCCGACGATGGCATGCAATATTCTGGCGCTGGCGCCGCGTAGGTGTATAATGATTGAAGGTAATCCCCGAACCAGGCAGTTGCTGGAAAGGGCTGGTTGTACGGTCTGGGAGTATAAGGGTCAGGAGATCTCGAAAGTCGGTTCCGGAGGCCCGACCTGCCTGACAAGACCCCTGTTAAGGGAAAGGTAAAAGAGTCATTATGAGCGTGTGCTTCGTTTTTATCGAAGTTGTTGACGTTCTCGAGGTTTAAATAGAATATTTATCTAATGTTTGAACTGCTCAATTAATTCATATATCCTGGCGATGTGGAAATCGTCGTGCTCGGCCATCATATACACCATGTCAATTAGACGCATTTGAATATTGAGCCGGGGGTGCAGGGCTGAGCGACTAACCATGTTTTCATCAAGGGCTTCCAGTTGGGTGACGAAGGCTCCGCGAACCATCCGGAACATCCGCAAAATATCTTTTATATCCTTGGCGTTGTGATTGGATGCAGCCGTCTTTCGGCCGTCAAGGCTGGCCGGTTGCAGAGTATCGTGTCCACTAAGGTAGTCGTTTAAACGACGGCTGAAAAGCGCTTCGGAATCAATCAGATGTCCAATATTTTCCTGAATTGTCCAGCCGTTTTCCACCGGGGCAGTCAAATGTTCAGGTGTTAGTGAAGCAGCGATTTCCTCCAGTCTTGCCGGAGTGCCCTTGATACGCGCCACGATGCAGGGGAACACTCCCACCGGATAGTTAAATTCAAATTTACGGTCTATCCATCGGGTTTGTTTAAACATAATTACCATTCCTCATATTGAAATCACCATAATTTAACAGTAAACTGGTGGAATCAAGATATTCATCGAATAATTATACACTTGTTTATCTTAGATGAAAAGGTATTTTTAGACCATGAAACAAGTCGAAGTAATAGTGGTGGGAGGCGGTGCCTCGGGGTTGATGGCGGCCGGACAAGCGGCTTTGGCCGGGGCGAGGGTCTTGATACTTGAAAAAAAAGAAAAACCCGGTAAGAAACTTCGCATTACCGGTAAAGGTCGCTGTAATTTGACCAACATAGCACCGCTCGATGAATTTATAACTCATTTTGGGGTAAATGGTAAATTCCTCCGGCAGGTATTTTCGGTTTTTTTTTCCGGTGAACTGATTTCATTTTTCAACCAGCTGGGCATAAAGACAAATATCGAGCGCGGGGGAAGAGTATTCCCGCAAAATGATGACGCGGTGGCGGTAACCGAAGCCCTTGTGAATTGGGTGCGCGGATGCGGCGTTAAAGTCGAAAATAATGCCCGAGTCGATAAGTTGTTGATATCCGACCGGCGAATTACCGGGGTGCTTTGTAACAATAAAGAAATCACGGCCGGGTCGGTTATAATTGCCACCGGCGGAGCGTCGTATCCGGCTACCGGTTCAAGTGGCGATGGTTACCTTATGGCGAAAAGCGCCGGTCACACTATCATATCACCCCGGCCGGCGCTGGTTCCACTCGTAACCGCCGGTGATATTGCTCCGCGCCTTCAGGGATTGAGCCTGCGTAATGTCGAGGTAACGGTGCGTATCGAGGGTCGGAAGAAAAGCCATGCCTTCGGGGAAATGCTCTTTACCCATTTCGGATTATCCGGTCCGATAATTTTGACTTTAAGTGGACTGGTAGTGGATGCCTTGCGGGATAAAAAGAAAGTTACAGTGCATATAGATTTGAAACCAGCGCTGGATGAGAAAAAACTCGATAACCGCCTGTTGCGGGACTTCAAAACGTCCGGGAAAAGGCAGTTCCATACTTACCTGAAAGAGTTGCTGCCCCAGAGCCTGATACCGGTCGGGGTAGAGTTGACGGGAATTGCTCCAGATAAGGAAATTCATCATATCACGGCTGAAGAACGCCGACGTCTTCGGGAATGGTTGAAGGATTTTATGTTTGTAATAATAGGGCATCGTACCTTCACGGAAGCCATAATAACCGCCGGGGGGGTGTGTGTCAGAGAAGTTGACCCCCGTACTATGTCTTCACGTCTGGTAAAAGGTCTTTATTTTGCTGGTGAAGTAATGGATATAAACGGCGATACCGGCGGGTACAACCTTCAGGCAGCCTTCTCCACCGGCTGGCTGGCGGGACATTCGGCGGCTGAAGGATAATATAACCGGAAATTAAACTGTATATTTTAACGTTTGAAATTTAAAAAAAGAGGAACCTTAAAAACCCGGTGAAGGTTAATTAGTTTATTAAAATTATATTTGATTTTTTAAATCAGGAATTTATTATTAAAAATATTATTGTTCATAAGTAAAGGGATTCATTGAGAAAGGAATAGATATGCGCTGGTTAATAATACTTTTAATTTTGTCGCTGATAGGTAATGCCATCGGGCTTTTTATCGCATATAAATTTTACCGCGCCGATAAAGCTCTCAAGGTAAACCAGAAGATGCTCGACGCCATAAACGAGCATTTGCCGAAAAAACTGCTTTTCCTGCATCATTCGGTGGGGCAGATATGGCTCACCGAGGGGAATCTCAAGGCCGCTCTGATAGCTAACGGATACAGCGTCCATGATGCCACCTACGGCGATGAAATAGGTCAGCACACCGATATTAGTGACTGGTTGCCCAAATTTCGGGATGACATCGAAAAAGTCTTCAAGTTTAACGTCCACCCCAACCAGTACTACAGCGATAATTCTGAAAACGATATTATCATGTTCAAATCCTGCTTCCCCAACAGTAATATTGTAGATGAGGGCGCAGAACCCGGTAATCCGACGGATAAGACGCGAACGATAGCCAATTACAGGGCGGTATTTGATAATTTAAAAAGTATTTTTGCTGCCCATCCGAGGAAAAAATTCATATATGTTACGGCGCCGCCGCTGGTTCCCGCGGAGACTTCGCCGGATAAAGCCGTTCGAGCCCGCAAATTCAACGAGTGGTTGAAATTAGAGTTCGTACCTCAATATCGTCAGGACACCGGGCTTGATAATTTTTACGTCTTCGATTTTTTCGATATTCTGACTGATAACCAGAATTATCTCAAAAAGGAGTTTCGCCGGAGAGAGGATGATTCGCACCCCAATGCCGCCGCCGGGTTGGCCGCTACAACTGCTTTTATAAAATTTCTTAAAGCTAACAATATTTAATAAAATAAATATTTCATGAACGTTCCTGAATGATTTCAGGAACGTTTTTTTATGGTTATTTATTTCTGTGGTGAATGACATTTCCTTGACACCTATGCTTCGGTAGATTATATTAATAAAAACATATTGA
>CAZUAS010000042.1:0-22401 GCA_964618515.1 uncultured Ignavibacteriales bacterium
CAATGTGCTGGCCTGTTTCCCGAAACGCCGGCAGTCGCAGGTCAAGCTGTCATTGCGGGAGATATACACGGCCGGGACCAAGTCAAATCGACCGTCTGATTTTAAGAGTTTTTTTGCACTTAAACTGGAATTAGCCCTCTCTGGCAATGTGAGGAAAGCATAATTTACGATATAGTTGTGAAACTTTTCCAGCCGGGAGAGTTTTTTATATCTGGTTGACAAAAAAATACAATTAAAATCCTGGCACCACATCGAATTTTAAAATCAAAAGCTTTAAAAAAAGCCCGTCTTTTTAGGACGGGCTTTTTCGTTAGTCTGTTATAATCATGGACACTGTGGAAGCGGGGTATGACTTAAATACAGGTAATCGATCAGCCGGGTGATATCAGATATATCCGGCTCCAATCCCGGTTTGCGGCTGGCATCGACATCAGCTTCCTCCAGACAACAAAGTGCTTTCTGAGACAGGTAAAGATGATCAATCAGGGTGGTGATATCAGCGACATCGGGTTCTTCATCACCGGAACAATCGGCGTTGCCGGTATAGCCGACACAGCAACCGGCCGTGAAGTCGCAGATGGTGAAGTCGATATTGCACCAGGGTGAGAAATCAACCTTATCACTGACCGGATTGCCCAGACCGCTGGAATTATAATTGAAGTTGTAAGGACCAGTGTCATCGCCCCAGTAATTGAAGTCGGCAGTCACCCCGTGAACCAGATCATCGCTGTAGAACAGGCCGTGATAATTATCGTGAACCTTATTATGGAAGATTACGATACCGGTGGGATCATGGTCACTGCTACCCCAGTTGCTGCCTATCAGGATACCGGAGTTGTAATATGTTCGGTCCTCGACGTGTTTGATGTTACCGTAGGTTTTGCCCATATCGTAAATATCATTGTTGGAGATAATCACGTTATTGGCCCAGGACTGGATACCATTAATACCGTCATAAACCGTGTTATGATCAATCGTAGAGCTTACGGCTCCCGGCTCCATGTGGATGGAAGCGTAATCCCAGTCACCGCCTCCGGCCAGACCATAATAGTTACAGTGATGCAAGGTGTTGTTGTAAATGTAGGTATAGGCACCCGTAACGTTTATACCGGGGTACTTAGTATAAGAGACGGTATTACCTATAACGTCGACCCGGTTTAGAGAGGAAGTTCCGGCATATTCGACCCGGATACCGTCCTTACACTGGGTAATGGTGTTATCGGATATAACAGCCTTACCCTCGGTTTTGACAGCGAAATTATCCACGTTCTTAACCGTGTTATGGGCGATTAAAACATCGTCCGAACCGAAATTGACAATTCCTTCACTGGTGGAATTGTCGATAGTATTATAAATCACCTGGGTACCAGCGGAAGCGCCGCTTACCGCGATACCGTGCTCGGTGGTATTCATGAAGACACAATAATTAATCATCACTCCGGGTGCATCGTTGACATAAACATGGCGTCCTGATTCAGCAGTGGTATTGCCGAACTTGAAACCGTTTATTACAGTTCCAGCAGCCGCGGGTTTAACCCATAGAGAATACTCGTCATCACGTGTCAGGATACTTTCCCCACCCCGGTCGTTACTCCCAGCCGGATCGACATCGGCCTTAGCGCCGATCAAAGTGAGATTCTTATCCAGGATATGGATATCGTTATGGTAAATTCCGGCAGCAACTTTAATAATATCGCCGTCGAGAGCCAGGTCCACCCCCTCCTGGATTGTGGAGTTATTGGAATTGTTAACGTAAAGATACCAAGTGCCAGTGTGAGCGTCATGGACATAATCGCCGCCCCACCAGGGTGAGTAATCTACACTGGCAGTTACGGCCGCCCCGCTTCCTTTTTCAGCATAGCTGTCCCGGTGGGAAATGTATTCCAAGGGAACCGCTATATCCGAAGCTTCGTAAGGCACCGCCGTTCGCTTGAGAATCTCACCCGTATTACTCTTGGTTCCAACGGCCGGTCCACTGGCGTCGCCCCACCAGTTGGAGGTGGCATCGAGAAGATTGGTGAAGTTATTGTAAACTCCGTAGCCGGTATTGCCAGCCAGACTGTTGCCAGTAATCGAACCGATGACGGTATTACCAGTAGTCAGTTCAATGTATTCTTCGACACCCACATCGCCATCGATTATATAATTATCATGGACATCGACGTTTAATGTGCCATTGGTCCAGCCACTATAGTAACTTCCACCCCACGGGTCGACATCGCTACCCCAGAGTTCGACCCCGACATAGGTCGAATTAATTATCTGGCAATTGGTCACCTGTAGGTTAAGATTCACTCCATCATCAGCCAGATGGCTTTCCACCGCCCACTGATTACTGGTGAAAATAACATTATCGACTATAATTGTGGGCGTGGATGTCTGAGTATAAATCCAGTTCCATTGGGAGAAACCGATCCCGACCTCACATCCGACGACCTCGCCACCGGTTACCGTAATACTACCGGACTCCATCAGGAGGATACCCGTTCCCGCCCAGTCAGTACCGGGATACTCAACACTGGTGACACTGTTGTCGGTCAGGGTACCGCTCGAGCCGTAGGACACCTGGATACCGTTTGGTGCGAGATTGGGATTGATCGCACCATTGATGTCATTATCCTCCATTGTACAGGTCAACCCGGGCCCCATGACAACAAGCCCACCTTTTTGGAAATCCGGCACCTCTACCTTAATAAAGGATACATCGACTGTTTCGCCTTCGCCGTGCGTTGCTACCACACTGACCACCCGGCTGTAGCTGGGATGCGCCGCGTCGGTTATGTGTTGGACCCGGCTCTCGCTTACAATACCACTGGTATTGTAATAATGAATGCCATAGAAATTATCCGGTCCCAGCCCCAGACCATCGATGGTAAAGCCGGTGATATTTACCTCATCGGCATCGGTGACCCCGATGCAAGCATCGATAGTTCTGACGGATCCCTCCCACTGGGTAATGAAATAACTTACCCGCTCACCCGGCGGTACCGCCTCGATGATGCTCTGGCCTACCCCGGCTCCGATTAGGTCGAGACTCTTGCCGACTATGCGCAATTGTTCGACATAGGTGCCGGGCATAACGTGAACAGTACCCCTATCGGCCAGGGCGGTGATGCCGTCCTGGATGGCATCGAAAGCGTCATAGCCCCAAACATGGCCGTCGTTGGCTCCGGTTTCGGTATAATCATCATCAACCCACACTTCCGACGGATTGGCGGTGTAATCGCATACAGTGAAATCGACATTACACCAAGGTTCGTAATCGATATTGTCTGTAACTTCATCACCGTCACCGTAAGGGTTGGTCGCTGTATGATAAGGCCCCTTGAGGGAACCCCACCAGTTGAATTCGGCGTTCTGCACAGCAACAGTTCCACTATAATAACCAAGATCATTGTCATAGATTTCTGTATGGTTGGTGGTCAAGCTGACCGTACCGCCGGCTTCGTACGCAACCAGGCCGATTTCCCAGTCACGGACGGTAGAATTGGTAACCGTCATGACTATATTGTCACCGTAACCCCAGGAAGAAATACCGTATCCGTAAAGACTGTGAGTACCGACCAGTTCGACATCGTTAACATTGACAACGGTGCTTAGCGCCTTGTCGGGAAGTTTATGGTAATCCATACCTGCTTCAAATGAAGATACCGGCGGCATATAAGGTTTTCCCTCGACTTTGGCTACCGCACCATCATCCTGAAGGCTGATACCGGCGCAGAAATTATCTGTTCCGGAATTGACCGTCAGACCATCCACCGAACCGCTGGTCTCCTGGTACATGACTCCGACCATACAATTGTTAACGGTATTAACACCGGTCATGCCAACCGAGGTACCGTTAAGCATAAGGAAACCGCAGGCTAACCAAGTCGCGGGATTATAAGAAATATCAGACACCGTACAATTGCTGATTGATCCTCCGGCTCCATAGCCTATCTCGATACCGTTCTGTGCAATGATATCAGTCGAACTCTGACCGGTTACCGTACAGCTGGAGACTGTGGCCGTCAAACCTTCACCCAGAAGAGTGATCCCGTTTTTCTGGAAGTCATCGACCGTGGTTCCGCTGACATTGATTGCATAGGGAAATCCCGTATCGTTGTAAGCGTAAATACCGACTCCATGCTGGCTGCCGTTGTAGGGGTTTTCCCTAAACCCGGTGATGTAATTATCCCTCACATCACCACCGGCGTTCCAGAAACCTATTCCGGTGAAACGGTAATTCCCGCTACCTCGTCCAGCCCCATCGATACGAATATTATCAATAACGACACCGGTCGCATCGTGTATACCTACCACAGGGAAATTATTATTCGTCCCTGTTACGAAATAATAGGTAAGCGAAAGAGGTGAAACAATAATCGAGCTCGTACCCGGATCGGTACCCTTGCCGGAACCCAGTAGCGATATATCGTTTTTATCTATCACTACCTGTTCCTCGTAAGAACCCGGCAGGATATTGACGGTTCCACCCGCTGCCACGGCATTGACACCATCCTGGATGACGGCGAAAGCGTCATAACCCCAGTAATGGCCATCATTGCCACCGGTGGGCGTATATCCATCGTCAATCCAGACCACTGGCGGGTTGGCGGTGAAATCACACTTTGTGAAATCATCGTTACACCACGGGTCATAATCAACCGAGCCCTGGATACCAGAAGCGATCGTTAACTGGTTAAGTGTGCCCCAGTAATTGGTTTCGGTGTTGAGCGTACCGGTGACAAAATCCGGGTCGGCTTTGACATTGTACTCACTGTTGTTCATAATGGTGTTATGGTAAATGGCGCCACCCGGCATGGCAAAAGCACCGCTGTTTGACCAGACATATATACCCTGGGCGCAGTTTATGAAAGTATTGTCGTACACATCAAGGTCGGAAATTTCCCATATCTGCATAGCCTGGCCTTCGCCCCACTGGCCCAGCGCCACTCCGTCCACGGTATTATCATAGACGTTTACCTCGTACGCCCGGTTGATTTCAAAAGCCGCCCACTGCTGTCCTTGGTAGCCTTCGTTATTACCAATATTTTCCCATGTATTTTCATAGAAATCAACTCGGTCGGTCCAATCAGTTGAAAGACCACGGAACACTATCGAACCATTACACTCATGGATATGGTTATTAGCAAAAGTTACAACTCCCATGGCACTGCCGTCGCCGCCGCTGCCACTGCGGGAATCGAGCACCGCCCAGCCCAGGATATTCTTGAACTCACAGCCGGTTACGGTGATATCATCCAGCATCGATCCTCCGGTATAACCGGTTCGGTCAACCACATTCTCGCCGTCGAAAACACAGTTATCGAAAGTAAGGTCGCTGACATTACCCAGCGCCTTCACTAGGGTGTTTTGCAAAGGGTTGGAGCTGGTTATGTAGAAATTTCTAATACTCTGACCCGTAGTACCATCAGCCAGGGTCATACCCCCAGTGACGAAAGGTCGGCTGGCAAGATCCCCGATCAAGTTACCGTCATTAAAGGCGGTGGTCAGATTGACCGTCTCGGCATATATTCCGGTAGCCACATTGACGGTACCGCCGAAGGTCATATCGACACCTTCCTGGATTCGTCCCCCCGTACCATACTGCGGGCTATTATCGTCAACCCAGAGGGTGGCGAAATCACCTTGGAAACCGTATTCGGTACTGACATCCAGGTCGCTGTCCAGCCAGGGAGTGAAATCAACATTAACACCGCCATTAGCTTCGGCGAGGACCGACGCCGGGGTATTAAAACCCCACCAGTTGCCCGATGCGTCCAAAGTCGAGGTCGAGCCGCCGGTCATAGTCAGAGCAGTCGTGTTGCCGCTGATGTTATTATTATAAATACTTACTTCTCCGCGGGTAACATAGTTAATTCTGATACCTTCTGCCGGATTATTCGTAAAAATGTTGTTGGTAATCGTGGCGCTGGTTAACGTGCCCGAAGTCAGGGATAGACCCGGCTGATTATCGTCATTAATAGTTGAGGTATTACCGCTGATGACAAGATTGGTAAAGTCACCCTGATAAATGCTGATACCGCCGTGCTCATCGGAACCGCCAGCAGCTTTGGTAACATAGTTATCCAGTATGAAAATGCTGTCCGCCAACTCGCCGGGCCAGTTCCAGATGACGATTCCCCCTTCGGTCGCACCATCGATACTGTTGTTCTGAATCAGTCCTTTCTCCGAGGAACTCCCGGAAGTAAACTGCTGACCGTACCAGATACCATTGTAAATAATATCGGTCAGGATGTTACCATCCGATGGGTCGGGACCGCCTATAGTAGCATGACTCGCAGCGGTTACCCAGATAGCTCCCCGGTTATAGGTATTGGCGCGAATCAGGGTGTTCTGTGAATAAGTTACGTAAACAGCATAGGACGGGGTCCCGCTGTTGATTTCGTAACTGGTATTTTGAATCGTATTATCGTTTACATGTTCGCAGCGGATACCATAATAACAATCATCCATGGTTAAATTTTGTATGGTAAAGTTGTCGATGGTTGTCTCGCTGCAACCCCAGCTTGTACTGGCCCGGGCTACAATGGCATAACCGGCAGTGGTTACCAGGTCACCCTGGTACCCTTTGATACGTATATTTTCAATTGTGACATCATCCGCCTGCACGATAACCGCTCGGGGGTATGAATTACCCACCCCGGTCGTATCCTGGCCGACACCATAAGTACTACCATAAAGGATTGTCCCGGAAATATCATCGGTCTGACCGGCGCCATGAAGCGTAAGAGGTTTATCGACTATCGCCAAGGCATGGTCAATGGCAGTAAAAGTCTCTGCGGCCAGATTAATCGTATCACCGGTCGAAGCCTGGTCAATACCATTTTGAATGTAGAAATAATGGTCACGGGACAAATCCCAGTCAATTTTTATAAAACCGATTTCAGCATCACTGAATACCGGGCTGTTTGTCTCAGTAGTGAAAAACAGGTAGTAATCGGCACCATCGAAAAAGCCGCAAGGCCAGTAATCCCACCATTCAGTAGCACCATACCCACCGTAAGAAACGCTCTTGACATCGGACCAGACGGCTGAGGCGTATTCAGATTTAGTCTGTACGAGATATTGACGGTCGGTGGCAACCCAGGGAGCAGAAACAACATAGAGATTCGTACCGTCGTTGAAAATACAGGGGTCGTAAAAATCACCACCGGGAATTGGAGTGGAATGAGCGCTAAAAGTCGGGCTTGGTCCAGAAAAAGCACTGAACACCTCGATATCACCGGTAACATCTTCGATATTGACGACGAACAGGGCGCCTATTTTATCCGGCATCAACGTTATTTTAGGCATATTGCCGGAACTGACATCAATTTTGGAGCTCAAGTTCGTACCGTCCCAGGTATAACAATCCGAAGAACCATCGGTACATTCCCAGACAATATAAATCCGGCTGCCGTCAGAGGCAACATTGACATGTCCCCCCTGACTGATGGTACTACCGATTAATTCTGTCGGACCACTCCAGCTGCTGCCGTTATATACATAATAATACAGACTTTTGTCAGTGGCACTCGTGGAAAAACCACTGGATACAAAAGCATAGACATCCTCACCGAATTTAACCGCTGAAACTACCCGCTGGTCGAATCCTGTCGGGCGGGCGGTTTCGGAAAGCGCCAATTTGATTTCCCCCGCGCTCGACAATCCTTCAACAGTAGCTGCTTTCTTATAATAAACAACATAATTATCGCTGTCGGGATTGTAGCCGGGACCGCGCACCCCACCGGTGGAAATATCATCTCCCCTAGTGTAAAACAACCAGTAGTCACTGCCATCGTACATTATCGATGGGTTGCGGTCATAGGCATTGTTAATCGTCGCATATTCAGGCTGGCTGATTTCGATAATATCGGCCGAAACAGCAGTAGCCAGAATTACAGCAAGTCCCAAAAACAATAAAATTTTAAAACTCTTCATTAGTTCTCCCCACAAATTCAAAAATTTCTCTTTCTCTGCGTTATTACCCCTTTATGAACTTATAAATGATTAGATTAATTGTGATATTAATCACCCCTTTCCTGTTAAACTAATTTATTTTTAAAATGCAATAGATGAAAAGTAATCATATGTACCAAAAACCCAACCTGGATTGTCACGCAATTGTTAAAATACACCAATCTGGTGATTTTTTATTTTTGATACACAATCACAGGTGTCTGGCTATTTTCAAAATTAATTCCAATCCGAAAGGACGGGTATGCTCATTGGAGAAAATTAAAATAGAATACAAACTTTATATTTAATTTAAACAAATTGTCTTGTTCCGTCAAGGGAAAAAGACATAAAATCTTACTTTTTAAAAAAACTATAGAATAAGTATTTTCCCCCCAATATACATCCGGAGTCAATCAAGCGGATATCAAGATATTTTTTCTGGTATGTGGTTAATTAACAAAAAGTTGCAAAATTCGATCGGCAGTAGAGCTTTTTAATCGATTTTTTTAGCATATATCTTTATTGGACCCATATGTAAATGACAACCTGTAGTCCGGCCCACGCTGTTGACAACAAAAATAATTTTAAAGTCCGCTTGCTCGTGAAAAAATTCGTTTTCTGATGATGCTTGAAGTTCCACCGCTTCATTTCCCGGTGTCAGAGCCCATAAATTACTACCCTGCCGAGTAACGGTGATAGTAAAGACATCTTCAATTGACTCTATTTCCATATCGAATATATAGGTTCCTTCATGTCTATCTAAGATAAGACTGTCAAGTTCGATAGCGGATCTATTTATCATAATTTGCTTATTGCTATCTTCGTCTAGTTTCACCGCTGGATAAATCATGAAATCATCTTCAAGAATTAGCGAATTCACCTTTTGAATGGTATCGCGTTGGAACAAGATGCTCACTGTGTTATCATTAGCAAGAAAAAATTTATCGGTACTTTCCGGTAGAAGTTGCTGACGCGGCTCACCAAGGACATTGGTATACAACTTACCATCATCGCAAGTGACCAATCGATAAATATCCGGAGCAACCAAATATGTTCCCGAATAATCTGTCAACAATTCAGGATCAATCATAATCGGAATCCTTTTAACCGGAAATACATATGGCTGTTCGAAAATAATTGCCGCCAGGCCATGAACCATCTTCTTAACTGGGGCAATATCTTCGTTGCCGAATACTACAATACAAAGCCGGTCCTCAAGCCAGCGGCTGAAAACCGAATTAAAACCATCGAGAAACCCGCCATGAAAAGCATGTTTCCGACCGTAACGCTCTTCTATTACCCATCCATAACCGTAATTCTGGAAATACGGGGTGAGCATCTTATCAATCGAAACCGGGCTCAGTATTTTATCCGTAAACAAAGCCCGGTCCCAGCGCAACATATCCTCGACCGTAGAATACAGAGCTCCAGCAGTGTGCAACATTGAGAAATGCACCGGCAGGGCATCCACCAGGTTCTGTTCCTCCAGCGTGTAACCATCAGCTCGTTCCGGAAGACCAGCTTCACGACGAGCATAACCGGAATTGTACATACCTGAAGGTTTAAGTATTTCATGATGCAGATATGCCTCGTAGGACTGGCCAGAAACAGCTTCGATTATCATACCAAGCAAAATATAACCCGAGTTACTGTATCTGAAATTCGTCCCGGGTGTAAATTCCAGAGGACGATTCATGAAGGTTTTCATGATTTCCCGAGGTGTAATCGGGTTCAGACGTTTGAGTACCACTTCGGGAAAATCAGTATAATTGGGCAGGCCGGAAGTATGGCAAAGAAGGTGATGAATCGTGATCTTATCCCCGGTTTCTTTCGGGTATTCCGGCAGGAATTTGGTAATAGGATCATTAATATGGAGTAAACCTTTTTCCTGAAGCTTGAGGATGGCAACAGCAGTGAATTGTTTAGTTATAGAACCGATAAAAAATTTAGTCTGGGGAGTATTAGGAATTCCCATTTTCTGATTGGCAAAACCATAACCCTTTGAAAAAATTATTTGTCCATCTACAGCTATCAGAACCGAACCATGAAAATCCCAGTACTCGTGTGCCGCATTCAAATAAGTTTCAATTTTATGCTTTAATTGGTTACAACCCGCCAGACATGAATTGACAGTAAGAAAGGTTCCCCAAATAATCAGTCTCAGTAAATTTTTTTTCATAAACAGCTCTTAAGTACAGTCGAAATAGCAGGTAAATATTTATAAAAGAATTCAAAAAAGAAATAAAAAAAAGGCTGTCTCAAACATTGAAACAGCCTTTTTTAGTTAATTTTCAATTATGGTGCGAGAAAACCGCCGACTTTAAGGAAGGTCCATTCACAAATCCAGGAAGAACTCAAAGGAACCGAGGGGTTGAAAGCACCATGATATTCCGTATTAACAAACCACTGGTCATGTTGAATAACAGCCAGGGGATTGTTAGAGAGATACAGATAATCGATCAAGCGGGTAATATCCGATATGTCAACCACCAAATCGTTGTTGACATCCGCCTCAGCAAAACAACAAAGAGGTATACTGCTCAGATACAAGAAATCAATCAATCTGGTAATGTCGGATATATCCGGTTCATCATTAGCACTGCAATCAGTATTTCCGGTTTTATCAAAACCACAACTGACAAACTGAGAGGCACCGGTAGCTGCCGGGCTGCCGGGAGCAATATTCGGGTTTAAAGAACCGGTTGGATTTTGATAGGTCCCATAGTTTAAAATCTGCGGGTCAGCCACTACATTATTATATCCCAGGGTCCCGGAAGTATCAAACAGAGAATCGCGAACATAGGTCTGGGCACTCTTAGTGATAGCATTGATTGTATTACCGGCACCGAAATCATACCAGTAAGTGTTTCTGAAAGCCA
The DNA here is from genome assembly GCA_964618515.1 of uncultured Ignavibacteriales bacterium. Taxonomy (GTDB): domain Bacteria; phylum Zixibacteria; class MSB-5A5; order GN15; family FEB-12; genus JAFGNW01. The sequence continues at coordinate 10,824 of CAZUAS010000042.1, forward strand.
GGGTCCTATCTGCCAGTCGAGAACGAGAATCTTCACCGGAAGCCAGGTCTTCAACACTAACCGCACGGTCGGCAAAGTCGGCAAAGATGGAATTGAAAAAATGTCCCGCGGCGTTATCACGGATCTCAAATACCTGGTCATTGTCCAGATATCCGGAACCAGCGCCGGAACCAAGGTAAGTCACATTAGCAATAACCGGCAGAGCCCATGGTTTGCCATCTTCCGGGTTGGTGCCACCATCATGTTCACCAGCTCGGTTACCAGCATCATCAGCCATAGTAGTAAACCAGAACTGACCCTTGCCTCTAAAACCTTCGTCGTAATCAAAGCTATCATCACCGCAAAAGGCAGCCACCAGATAACGGCAATTGACGGTGCCTCCAAACCATTCAAAACCATCGTCTTTGTTCATAAAAACTTCAACATGATCAATAACAGTTCCGGAACCTACCGCCCCCATGGTCAAACCGTTAATTTCGTTGGCTTCACCAATTTCAGTACCACCATGGCGGATAGAGATATATCGGTAAATCCCGGAATTATCGTTTTCGATAGCCGGTCGCTGGCCATAAGAGCCGCGAATTTCCGTTTCCACGATACCCTCAATCTGCCCTACTCCAGTAGCTGTATTGACATAACTGCGACCAAGAATGATAAGTCCCCCCCAAAGACCACGGCCGCTTTCGTCAAAAGGTATATCATCAATTTTATATACCACCGAATCCAAACCCGAATCATATACTTGTATCTGGTCAGAAGCTGCCGTGAAAATAATCGGGGCATCATGAGCCCCCGGGGCAATACATTTACCACCTTTCGCAATAACCAGCGCTTTGGAATTGACATCCTGACCGGGATTTCCTTTAATTATCGTCCCCGGCTCAATTAGCAGTGTCATACCACTATTTATAAATACAAGAGTATCAAGGACGTAAACAGTATCTTTGTTGAATACAACCGGAGGATTCAGGTTGGCGTTGTTTATCCAGGCATTTGTTACCAAAACCGTTGGTTTATTGTAATCAGTTGTATAAGCAGCGTAAACACGCGGAGTAGAATTATCTTTTAAAAAGCCATAAAAAGACAGCGCTGTCCAACCAGCAATCCAGGAATGTTCCACCGGTATATCAGGGTCAAAAGCACCGCTGTAATTAACCTGAAGAAACCAGGGATCAGTTCCCGTACCCCCGGAGCCGGGAGTGGGTATGGCACTGTAAAACGAACCATTCACCGGGCTACCTAAGGCCGGTACCGGGTCAAGGCTACGGTCGTTAGTACGATTACCATAATCACCAAGTTGCGGATCGACTATCTGATTGTTTAAACCCAGCGTACCACTGGTATCAAAAATTGAATCCCGAACATAAGTCTGAGCGCTTTTGGTGATAGCGTTAACGGAGTTACCAGCACCAAAATCATACCAGAAATTATTACGGAAAACGATATCTCCAGCAGCCAGACGAGCCCGGGAGTCTTGTCCGGAGGGCAGATCTTCGACATCGGGACCACGGTCGGCCATATCAGCGAAAATCGAGTTATAATATTTGCCGCCGGCGTTATCCCTTATTTTAAAAGTAAGGTCATTATCGAGATATCCGGAACCAGCTCCGGAACCGAGATAGGTTACATTGGAGATTACCGGCACGGCATAGGGGGTGCCGTCAATCGGATTGGTCCCACCGTCGTGCTCGCCACAGCGGTTACCGGCATCAGCTGCCAAATAAGTAAACCAAAACTGACCACGACCGCGGAAACCCTCGTCATAATCGAAAGAATCATCGCCACACATAGAAGCTACAAGATTGCGACAGTTAACTGTTCCTCCAAACCATTCAAAACCATCGTCTTTGTTCATAAAAACTTCAACATGATCAATAACAGTTCCGGAACCTACTGCCCCCATGGTCAGACCGTTAATTTCGTTGGCTTCACCAATTTCGGTGCCGCCATGGCGGATGGAGACGTAACGCAGAATACCCGAGCAATCATTATTGACTGGCGGTACTTGACCATAGGCACCACGGGTTTCCGTTTCGACAATACCTTCAATCTGACCTACACCAGTAGCGGTATTAATACCGGCGCGACCAAGAAGGATAACACCACCCCAGAGACCCCGACCGTTTTCATCAAACGGAATATCATCTGGGTCATCGACATTATCGGATTCAGCTGTAAAGATAATCGGATTCTGAGGTGTCCCTTCAGCATAAAGTTTACCGCCGCGGGCAACCACCAGAGCTGTTGCGTTGACATCCTGGCCGGGTTTTGACTTTACGATGGTACCTGGCTCAATAACCAGAACTTCGCCATTATCAACGAAAACTAAACCACTTAGAATCCAGACGGTGTCTCTCGAAAAAACGGTCAAACCACTGATATTAGCATCGGTTATTATCTTGGTCGGTTTTCCTGCTTCAGTTACCTGTGCTTCGCCCACGACCGGCAATAAAAACAGTACCGCAATGGTCATTAAAATAATTTTTCGAAACATCAAATTAATCCTCCACTAAGAGTTTTTTAAATAATGAGTTACCTAACTTTCGACCCCTTTCATGGTCAAGGAACGAATCGGACTTTTGTGGCGACACTCTTTCTAACTTTTCTCCTTCCTTTAAGATGTTCAGATTTACGATCTTCCAAGGTGCTGCGACTTTGGCATTATCAGGCTCTCCAAAGCAAAAGTCGCCTTTACACACACTCTTTTGTGATCCAAAATAAAAGGGAAATATTCAGTGGTTATTAAGGTGATGTTTTTTTTCCATTAAAAGGGACCCCCATTTTAAGGAAACAAAGCGCATCCTAATCGATATCATATGAAATACCAAAAGTATATGATGTACCGGTGGTATATGAAGAACGAATGAACTCCTTCCCTTTATATTCGTGAGAAAACTTTACTTCGTCATTTAAAATATTCTTAACCGCCAACTTTAAATTGATATTATTAAATAATTTCTGACTCATGGTAAAATCAAGTACATCACGCGGCCGTTCGTATATATCAGGGGTTGCCGCTTCTGCGTTAAAAGCCAGGCGCTCGCCAGAGCGGTTAAATAGAAGGGTTAATCGGGTACCCGTATTCAGATTATTATAAGTCAAGTCGGTATTGATAACATAAGGTGACTGGCCAAGAAGCGGACGGGTAGTGGCATTGAAGCCGGAAGCTTTCAATTCGATAATTTCCTTTTCATCAATATCAACTTCGGAGTGAACCAGGGTAAGGTTGGCACCCACCTGGAAATTACTCATGAAAGGAAAGATTTGGTCAAGCCGTTTTCGTATCTCAAACTCAACTCCATAAAGTTTCCCTTTCTTCACATTTTTAGGCATAATCTCATCATTGATATTGAGAATGACGATTTCAATCGGGTTCTTCAGATTCTTATAAAAGAAACTGACGGCGTATATTTCACCAGGTCTTTCAAAACATTCCAGGCGTAGATCATAATTGTAAATTTTGGTCATCATCAGATCCGGATTACCGATAAGGGTGTTACCTCCTACAAAGTCCTGAGAGCTCCAAGGAGCGATCTCTCGTAAGGTAGGTCGAGCCAGAGTTTTGCCATAAGACGAACGAAAATTAATATTATTCGTTACGGCGTATATAAAATTTATCGAAGGCAGCCAGTCAGCTTCATCAATATTATTTGTTCTCTGCTCCGTCTCAGGAAAATTTATCTGATCAATATCCATCTGGGTGTTTTCATAGCGTACCCCGCCAACATATTTCAATTTATTAAAAATTGGTATATCAACCATTATATATCCTGCTGAAATATATTGACGACCATTATAAAATGCTCCCGGATCGGTAGCATCCACCACCACCCCGCCATCAAGCATCTTAAAGGAGGTATCAACCCTTATCTGCTCACCCACGTAAGAGGTGTCGAAAGAAAACACATAGCCGATATTGTTTCTATCAAAAAAGTCTTCTACATTACCTCTATATTGATTATATTTATTAAAAAGACCCTGTATTTCATATACCCATTCATTAAAAACACGTTCTTTCCTAAGGTACGACCCGCCGAATTTAAAATTGGCGGCATACCCGTGCCATTGTTTGAACGGTAAGGAAAAGTCCACCTGACCTTCGCGATTTTTCTCTTCCAGGAAACGGAAATAATGAGTCGGGGGAGGATAATGACTTAATTGAAGATTATAGAAGTACACCGTATCTCTTTTACGGTAATGGTCACTCATAAAACGGAGATCCGGGTCATCCTGCTTTGTCCGGGAAAATGATGTTACCCATTTTAAACGAAGACCTTTAAGAAAATGCTCTCCCTTGAATTGATAGGTCGATAAATTTCTTTCCGTGTAACGTAATACCCGGGTGGTCCAGATTGCCTTGCGGTCCGGGTCATCCTCAACTCCAAGCATCTCTGAATTATCCCCCTGGAGCAAGCGGGTATCGGATTCTCCATTCTGAGTATGCATATAGGTGAAACCAAGACGGTGATTATTATGTACTTTGTAAGCCAAGTTCACCATGCTACCCCAAAGAATTTCTTCTTTTGCCCTTGTATCTTTAAGTTTATGTTCGCTGTCGAGCTCAGCCTTAACACTGTCATGCCCGGTAAGTTTCCATTCGCCTTTAAAACCATTATCATAAAAGGAAGATTTGCGGCTATAGCTAAGGCTGGCAATCAATCCCAGAGGCTTATCAAAAATCTGGAACTGGTTGCCGTATGAAAACGAATAGCTTTGATCAAGCGGTCCTTTACGAGTGGTCGGTGTCAATTGGTCGTTCAGAGCACGACTCATCTCGGTCAGCTTTACCGCCTGTTGATAATCTTTTGCGGCAGCAGTCTTATCGGGGATATTCTGGGGATTATTTAAAATGGACGGTAAATCCCGGGTACCGTCATCATACCCCAACCAATCCGTATCACCCCCCTGGTAAGTAATTATTTCCTTTCCAATTACCTTAGTATTATAACCGGTTGAAGAAGAAAGTTTTAGAGACATCCTCGTAGGGATGTCTTTAGTGCTCAAATCAACAGCTCCACCGGAGAAATTACCCGGTTTGTCGGGCGTAAAAGTTTTTTGTACAATAATATTATCCAGTAAATTAGCCGGCAGAAGATCGATTGGAACCGCCTGCTTATCAGGGTCAGGACTGGGCAACGGCGAACCATTTAACTGGGTATTGCTGTAACGATCACCCAAACCCCTGACATAAACGTACTTGCCGTCCATCACCGTCGCACCTACTACTCTCTTTACAGCTTCAGCAGCATCACCGCTGCCAGACCGGGCGATTTGCTCGGAACTGACCGCATCACTAATAGCCGAAGCCTCCTGACGATATTTAAGCATGACCGCTTCAGTATTTTTCAGAGCTTTACCCTGGACAATGATATCATTAACTTTATAAACTATCGAAGTTAACTGGAAATTTACCTCAACATCCTGATTTTCATCTACCTTTACCCCGATGACGGTTACATTACTATAGCTGATCATTTGCGCTCGCAGCGAATATTCCCCCGGTATCACGTTCTTTATTGTAAAATATCCGTCAAGGTCTGTTATTGCGCCCTGATTAGTACCTTCAAGATAAACACTCACACCCACAAGCACCTCACCGGTTTTAGCATCAATGACTTTTCCGGTAATTCTTCCACTTGAAGAGGGATTAGCTTTGATATCCGGAAACTGAATGAGAAACAGGAACAAGATACAAAACCCGGTTAAAAGGCTTCTTGTAATTAACCTTTCCTGGCCTTCCGCAAACAGACTTTTCATGAAAATATTCATTTTAATCTCCTTTTATTCAATAAAACTGAGACTTCCTGTCTCACCGGCTTAAAATTAAAATTTTTATCGCCCCAAGAATACTCTGGTCACGTTTACGTTTTATTAACGGATATTTAGTTTTATGTTAAGATTAATAAAAGACAACATTTACAAGAACTGGTGATCAAAATATAATTATTCATTAAAAGCATATTTAAAAAGCATATTTAACATAAAATTCAAATTTTCTTAATCAAACCTTAACACTTATAAAATAAGCTTCATTCCGAAATGAAAAATTAAACCGAGTGGTTTTTATGGGCAAAGAAAGTATTCTGGTCATTGAAGATGATAAAGATATTCAGGAACTTATCAAATACAATCTTACCCGTGAGGGATACAGGGTTCATTGCGTTACTAACGGTGAGGATGGTTTGGCTTATGTCCGAAATACGCCTCCTCAATTGATAGTCCTTGATATTCTATTACCCGGAATGGATGGCTTCGACGTATGTCGTGTACTAAAAAACAATACCGATACGCAACGTATCCCGATAATTATGGTATCTGCTAAAAGTGAAGATGCTGATGTTGTTACAGGATTAGAGATTGGTGCCAACGATTATCTTACCAAGCCTTTCAGCGCCAAAGTATTAATTGCCCGGATTAGAGCCTTACTTCGCCGAAAAGTATCCACTGAAACAATTAAACATGAACCCATCGAAATCCATGAAATTAAAATAAATCCGGGACGATACGAGGTTCTGGTTAATGGTAAGGTGATTAATTTTTCTTTTACGGAGTTTCGAATTCTGCTTTTACTGGCAAAATCACCTGGCTGGGTTTTTAGCCGTTACCAGATAGTAAATGAAGTTCGCGGGGAAGATATTATTGTCACCGACCGTTCGGTTGATGTTCACATTACCGGTTTGAGAAAAAAACTGGGACCATATGGCCGTTATATCGAGACTGTAAGAGGTCTGGGGTATCGATTCAGCGATACAAACAACCCAACTGATTCCCAGAACATGTCATCATAACCCCAGAACAAAATAACAGATATTAACACCAAAATTTCAAAACTTGAATAGTTGGGGGGAACTTTTTTTATGCCTTTACATCTCATTTTGGGTACTCAAGTAAGCCCATAGGGGACATAGGATTTCTATTGTTTCTACATTTTTCAATTTACATCTTACTGATATGTTTTTTTAAGATATAAATCATCAGGCAGCCCTCAGCGGGGTTTCAAATGGAATCTTTATTTTATCGATGAGATTAAAAGCAGATAGAGCTTCAACTAAGATAATACCGGGGGGCGGGATCGAACCGCCGACCCTCTGTTCCACAGACAGATGCTCTAACCAGCTGAGCTACCCCGGCATTGTTTTAACAAATTATTAAAAAAATATTTTTAGTCAAGAAATTAAATCCAGGGACTATTTCGGCTTGAAAGTCATTCCAATTGACCAGTATAAGGAGCTTCCCTGTAAAATATCCAACCAATAAAAAAGCCGGTTTAAAACCGGCTTTTTATATCATACATTATCAAATTCAGCAAGTTCCTCTGCAGCTGCCACAATCCCCACTGGGTTCTCCGGCCCGAATGGTAAAACCACTGCCGGAGGGATGATTAATAAAATCAATCTTGATTGTTCCGTACTGCCCAAGAAAACTTTTCAACTTTGGTTCTATATAGACCTCAATACCATTGGACTCAAGCTTTTCCAAATCTTCCGTAGGCTCATCCAGAGCCATCCCCAAAGAGGGACCGCTTCACCCCATCCCCTGAAAAAATATAATCAAACTCCCTTTTTTGGGGCTGGTATCAATTGCTTTTTTAAGTTCAACGCTGGCCGTATCAGTTACGCTAAGCATAAGTCTTACATACCTTTCATTTTAAATTCCTTAAATTAGATAAGAATATAACAAAAAAGATTCAAAAAGGTTAAAAAAAATAATAACCGAATTAAAAAAATTAGCCCTATTATCAATTTTATGGAACTAAAACTAAGAAAATTTTTTTTATAAACAAAAAAAGACAACCCTGGTAGTACATCTAATTGTAAAGGAATCGCTTCACTTTCTTGGTGGAGGTCTTTTCAAGTTCCTCCAGTTGAACTTCAAAACCACAGATGCGCTTGTAAGAGGCCATTTCTTTATTTATATCATCGACCAGCCGACCGATAACCTGCCTTATTTGATGCATATCCGGACTGGTGACGGACATATTAAACTCCGTTCGAAACTGCTCCAAATCAGGCACGATAATGGCACGTACTTCTTCCCCCTGGCGGTTATCCTTTTTACGGCCGAACACCACAACTTCAGCAACATAGGACGAAGCCAGCAATTTCTCCTCGAGTTCTTCAGGGTAAATATTTTTCCCGGCCGCGGAAACTATCAGGTTTTTATGACGGCCTGTAATCCATATCTTACCGCCTTTGATATAGCCCAGGTCTCCTGTATACAGCCAGCCATCACGATATAGTTTTTCCGTTTCCCCGGGATTGTTTTTATAACCTGGTGAAGTACTCCGGCCACGAACAGCAATCTCACCGATACCATCCTCACTTTTTCGGACTATTTTTACTTCGAGTTTTTTCAAGGGCGGGCCAACCGAACCGAACGAGATATCTTCTGGTAAATTTACCGACACCACCGGTGAGCATTCGCTCAAACCGTAACCCTGAAGAAACACAAAACCCAGATAATTAAAAAACCTGGCGATTTCCGGCGGTAAGGGTGCGCCGCCGGAAACAAACAGACGGACTGAACCCAGACCGATTTTCTCCCGAACTTTTTTAAAAAGCGCCTGCCCCATCTGGTATTTAAATTTCCAGGCCAGCGAGGATACCGTATATGATGACTGGAACAATAATCTTTTAAATACCGGGATCTCTTCAATCCCTCGTTTGATATTGCGATACATCTTCTCGAATAGAAGCGGTACCCCGCACATGATGGTTACTTTATTGAACGTTACGTCTTCGCGGATATCGCTGGATTTCAATGTGCGGGCATAAACGATGCAGGAACCGGAAGTAAGCGGTGCCAAAAAACCGCACATGGCTTCAAAAGTATGGTGTAAAGGCAGAACCGAGAGAAAAACGTCATGCTCGGTAAATTTAAGCGTAAGATGAATACTTTCCAGGTTTCCCAGCAGGTTATCATGAGTCAGCATGACCGCTTTAGGGTTACCGGTGGTTCCGGAGGTATAAATCAGACAGGCAGTATCGTTGAGGCCGCCCAGGTGGTTTTCAGTGAAATTAAATTCATCCCGGAAGAGTTTTTTCCAGTTGTTTGATGATTGTTCACTCAGGGAGAAAATCATAAGGTCCGAGGATAATCCGGCCAGCATATTTTCGAATTTGCCTGAACAGATTATAGCCCGCAGCCGACAGTGGTCAAGGATATACCCTATTTCATTTACTTTCAGATTGGCGTCGATGGGAACGACCGTTTTACCGGCGGCAAGAACAGCCAGGTAGGCAATCGGCCATTCAGGGCAATTTTCCGAAAGAAGCCCGATTTCCTTAATGTTCGCAAAGGGAGTATCGCTCAACCCGGCCGCCAGCTGTCTGACCTGGCGGTCAACCTCGGCGTAGGTATAACTTCTACCCCGCCCGCCATCGGCTTTTAAAGCAATCAGATGGGGAAAAGTCGCTGCGGTTTTCTTGAAAGCCAGATAAAGATTTTTTACCTGTAAGTTCTCCACCCCTGAAAAGTATGTTTTTCAGGGATATATATCAAGGGCAAAAATCAAATTCGCGGTCAATCAGTCCAGTGAACCTACTTCCTTTTCGACCTCATCGAGTATCTCGCACGACTTGACCAGTTCTTTCATCCGGGTATGGTCGGGGTAGAGAGGTCGGTCGATATCCAAAAAAGCCACATGTTTTCTTACCACTTCATGGGCTTTTTTGACGCCTCTGCCGAATTTATAATCACGGAAATCCATTGCCTGAGCGGCAGCCATAAACTCGATACCCAGCACTCCGTAGGCATTATCGAGAATCTGAAAATTCTTAATGGCCGTATTCATGCCCATCGATACAAAATCCTCCTGGTCGGCGGCGGCCGGGATTGACTGTATGGAAGCCGGCATCGATAAAATCCGCTGTTCGACAATCAACGAATCAGCTGTATACTGGCTGAGCATCAGACCGGAGAACATCCCCGCCCCCCGGGTCAAAAAAGGCGGTAGTCCAACCGATAAAGCCGGGTTATTCAGCCGGTTCATACGGCGCTCTGACATTACCGAAACCATCGTAATCGCCGATCCGGCCATATCCATCGGCAGGGAAACCGGCGTTCCCTGGAAATTAGCGCCAGAGAGCTGAAGGTTATCATCCGGGAAGAAAATTGGGTTATCCCCAACACCGTTCAGTTCAATTTCCACCTGGCTTTTGGCATAAGCCAGGGCGTCATGGGCGGCACCGATTACCTGCGGTGTGGAACGCATCGAGTAGGCATCCTGTACCTTGCACTTAATCCGACCGTCAACAAGGTCGCCCCCAGCAACCAGTTTGAGTATAGCACGGGCGCTTCTGACAGCTCCAGGAAAACCGCGGACCTCGTGCAATTTCGAAATATACGGCCGCATATTGGCTTTAAGCGCCTCCAAAGACATGGCGCAGGCAATTTCCGCCTGTTTCAACCACCGCCCGGCATCATAAAGAAAAAGTGCACTCATGGCAGTCAGGACATTGGACCCGTTGATGGTAGCCAAACCGTCGCGGGCTTTCAATCCGGGAACTGCAATGCCAGCCCTTTTTAGAGCTTCTCCACCGTCGAGTAGCTCTCCCTGATAATAAGCTTTCCCCTCACCCATCATTAAAAGAGCAATCTGCGCCATCGGGGCAAGGTCACCGCAGGCTCCAACTGAACCCTTCTGGCAGACAAACGGCGTTACTCCTTTATTGAGCATATCCACCAGGGTTTGAGTTATTTCCAGCCGGCAACCGGAATTACCATGGGCATGGACATTAACCCGGGCGGCCATCGCGCCCCGCACGTATTCCAGCGGCGCCGGCTCGCCGATTCCTGCAGCATGATTGTAAATTAAAAATTTCTGAAATTCCTTAACCTGCTCGTCATTAAGAACGACTTCCGAAAACTCGCCGATACCGGTGTTGACCCCGTACATGATTTCATGGGCGTCGATTTTCTTCTCCAGCATCGCCCGGCATTTCTTAATCCGCTCCGCCGCCCCGGAAGCTAGTTCCACCGGTTCATTATGGCGGGCAATCCGCACCAGCTTTTCCACCGTCAGACCTGAACCATCTAATATGATAGCCATGATTTTTCTCCTGCTAAATTATAAACCACCTGTTTTGATATATCCATAATTAACGACCTAAAAAAGCGCCGCTATGATTAAAAGAGTTTTTACAATTGTCGGATTATAGGTCCTGAAGGCCGGACCCGGCCAGGGCATTGTAATGACAGGCAAAAGAAACCACAGGTTTACTGGAAATTTTCATTTTGAAACAATTTTGAACGTCCCGATACATCCTTTACCTCCGCTAAAAGATACGTCCCAAAAACAAATTGTCAATTAAATTAAATATATTAACTTTAACCGATGACAGCCAAAAGTATAAAAAACCAATTTCTGAGAAAGCAGGTCTTCATCGCTTTCGATACCGAGACTACCGGCATCTGGGCTGCCGCCAACCGGGTGGTGGAAATCGGTGCCGTGAAGTTTCAAATTGGTCGGGATGATGTTGAAACCTTCGAGAACCTTATAAATCCCGAACGCCCCATTCCCGAAGAAGTTACTGAAATCCACGGCATCACCAATGCCATGGTGGCCAACCAGGAAACC
>CAZUAS010000043.1:0-6820 GCA_964618515.1 uncultured Ignavibacteriales bacterium
AGATGGAATCTCGTGACTGGAGTTCAGACGTGTGCTCTTCCGATCTATTTTTAAAGCCATGAAAGAAGGTCACACCAGCGAGTATAAAGAAGCTGAAAAAACCAAAATTATCCCCACTTTAAAAAATGTTTTTGAAACCCTGAAAGAACAAAAAAAAGAATTTACATTCCCTGCGGAATCAAAAAAAATCTGGACCGAGGCTCTGGAGATTGAAAAGAAATCGGAAGATTTCTACCGTGACAAAGCGGCCGAAGTCAAAGGCGAAAGGCAAAAATATATTCTAAATAAAATCGCCGACGAAGAGCACAAACACTGGGTAACCCTGCAACATGTTATCCGTTTTCTGGACCGGCCGAACCACTGGCTTGAAGACGCCGAGTGGAGTAATCTTGAGGACTATTGATACTATTTATCTTTATATACTATCGCATATAAAATTAAAGCCCGCCTCAAGCGGGCTTTTTCAATTTTACTTCAAACCGACCATATCTTTCAAACGATTTATTTCTTTCTCGGTCAGGTAACGCCACTGCCCGAGTTTTAAATCCTTAAGCGGTAATCCGGCAAATTCCACCCGACGCAGATTGACTACCGGATGATTTACTCTCTTGCACAGCTGTTTAACTTCGTGTTTCCGTCCTTCTGTAAGGACCAGTCGAATCCGTGTCATTTTTTTAAAAAATCCCAGTACGACTACTTCCGCGCGTCCCACTACGCCGCCGTCCAGCTCCACCCCGGTTTTGATTTGCCGGGCATCATCGGGTTTAAAATGACCCTCCACCAGGGCTTCATATATTTTCTTAACCTGGTATTTGGGATGAGCCAGCCGATAAGCCAGGTCACCGTCGTTGGTTAAAAGCAAGACCCCCTCGCTGTCAAAATCCAGCCGTCCAACCGGGTAGACGCGGTGGGGAAGTTTCTTAAGGTAATGCAATATCGTTTTACGTTTAAAGGGGTCATTAAGAGTGGTCATAACCTTGACCGGTTTGTTCAGAAGGACATAAACTTTTTCTTCGACGGGCTTTACTTCAAGACCGTCAACCTTAACGACGTCACGGATTTCATCAACCATAACCCCTTTTTCCACCACCGTAACATCGTTAAGGGTAATCCTCCCCTCGGCAATAAGTGAATCGGCACCTCGTCGCGAAGTCACTCCGCACTGGGAGAGATATTTATTGATACGGACCAAGAAGCCCTCTCTGGCTTATGATTAATAGCCGCGCCCTAACGCCTGATTAATCGGATCTTCCCGTCAAGCCCATATCGACAATAATCCCCGTATGTGCACTTCTTTCTTCCGTCTCCGGGACGGTTTTTTCTCGAAGGTCATCGTCCGGGGCAGATTCGTATTCGTCCGGTTTATCTGTGGGATTACCTGTGGTTAATTTTCTTTCACCGTACGGCACCTCGTCTTCAAACTCATCATAGTTCTTCCCTGGGTCATATGTGCCATCGGCAATGTTTAACTTCAAAGCCAGGTTCTGGTCTTTCAGGTTCAATACCGTCTGGTTCCGGTCCTCCCCGCCTGATATTAATTCTTCGATTTCAGACATTCGGGGCAGGTCTTCAAGACTCTTCAAACCGAAGAATTTCAGAAATTCGTTGGTAGTGCCGTATTGCAAAGGCCGACCGACCACATTGGCGCGACCTTTGATAGTAACCATGCCTTTTTCCATCAAATTATGCAGAACCCCGTCAGAAGCAACGCCGCGAATATGCTCGATTTCAGCCTTGGTGACCGGCTGACGATAAGCCACAATCGCCGCTGTTTCCAGAGCCGCCCGGGTCATCCGCATCTTACGCCGACGGGTAAACAATTCATCGATATACCCGACATACTCCGGCAGAATATAATATTGAAAGCCCCCGGCCAATTCCCGGATTCGAAAAGAGGAACCGCACTGAGCATATTTTTCATTCAATTCCGAAACCGCCTGATTCACCTGAGCGGTGGTAACCTCGTCAAGAACCTGGGCTATTTTACGGCTCGAAATAGGTTCCGGAGAAGCCAGCACCAGGGCTTCAACCGTCGCTTTTATATAATCAAATTCCATCATACGCTGACTTGTTCCTGAAGTTCATTTTCATGTTCCATGATGTCCAGCTGGTCAATCATCTGCACATCCCTCTGATACAGGTCGCCCCGGTAAATCCAGAGTTCACCGAAAGGGACAACCTGACGAATTTTAACCCGCCGGGTCCGGGCCAGTTCGAGCAGAGCGATGAAAGTGACCACGGCGACAATTTTACGCGGTAAATCGGCAAATAATTCACGGAAATTGGCACTCTCCCGGTCCGCCAGGAGTTTTATCACCACTGAGATACGATCCTCGATGGAAATTTCTTCGGGGTTGACTTCATGAATGATTTCCTGGCGGCGGGCCGCCAGAACATCCACAAAGGCCGTCAATAAATCATACAGGCTGGTCTCATTCTGAACGTCATACTTGCTGTCAATTTTACCCAGCGGAGTCGGCGGTACATAATAGCTTTCCTCAATAAGGGCTTTTTCCCGAAGAATATCCCCGGCCTCCTTGTACTTCTTGTATTCTACCAGGGCTAAAATCAATTCTTCACGCGGATCCACTTCTTCCGGGTCTTCCTCGTCCCGCGGCAGCAACAACCGGGTCTTAATACGAATCAAGGTGGCCGCCATCAGGATAAATTCCCCGGCGATTTCCAGATTGAGTACTTTCATCACCTCGATATATTTCAGGTACTGCCGGGTAATGCGGGCAATGGGGATATCATAAATATCCACTTCCTCTTTTTTTATCAGGTACAATAAAAGGTCCAGCGGTCCGGAGAACACCTCCAGATCGACCCGATAGTTGTCATTTTGAATTTCACTCTGGTGTTCCATCACTTTTTCTTCCTGTAATTCATTTTCATGGCATCGCGAACTTTTTCCATAACGTTCTGCGCCCGATGGTGCGCCCGCTCACGCCCCGTTTCAAGCACCGACCAGACATAATCCGGTTGCTTGAGCAATTCCTGCCGCCTTTCCCTGATTGGGTGTAAGGCTGCATTGAGATTTTTTGTCAAAATCATCTTACAATCCACACAGCCCAACTCCCCCGTCCGGCATGGCGGCGCAATTATACCGGCGGCGTCGGCAGTGTAAATCCGGTGTATCAGATAAACTGGACAGATATCCGGATTGCCGGGATCACCTTTATATACCTTGGCCGGGTCGGTGTAATATTTTTTTAGAATATTTTCCGTTTCTTTTTCCGAAGCCTCCAGCGGTATATGGTTGCCATAGGACTTGGACATTTTCCGGTTATCCGAACCTGGTATCATGGGAATATCCGTAAATAAAGCTTCCGGTTCTACAAAAACTTTTCGATAAGTGCTGTTAAATTTTTTGGCCAGGTCGTTGGCCAGCCAGATATGTTTTTCCTGGTCCTTGCCGACCGGTACCTTATTAGCGTTATAAAGGCAGATATCGGCCGCCTGTAAAACCGGGTAGCCTAGAAAACCGTAGGAATCAAGGCGGTCCTTTTTTTCCTGATAGGTCGGCAGGCGGCTGAGCGTCGGTACCGATATAAGCATGGAAAATATCAAGTGCAGTTCCGCATGTTCCTTTACCTCCGACTGGACAAAAATAGCACACTTGTCGGGGTCAAGACCGGCAGCCAGGTAATCAACCGCCATCTGGAATATTTTCTCCTTGAAAAACCGGGTGTCATCATATTCCGCCGTCAGGGCATGCCAGTCCACAATACAGCAGTACATCCAGTACTCATCCTGAAGGCGGACCCAGTTACGCAGGGCCCCCTCAAGATTGCCGATATGCAACGAACCGGTCGGCTGCATCCCCGAAAGAATAGTTTCCTTTTTAACCGCCGGGGCGGTTTCAGAGCGGTCGGTCTCTTTTTCCGTTTTATTCATACTCAAGACACCTCATATAGTCACGGATGTTACCACCAAGGGAATATTAAATCAATTAAAAAAACATTATTTTTTTCAGGTCTTTTCTGCTTTAACAGATAAAAACAGTCGGAATTGAAAGAAGATATCCGCCGGTCGTTCAATCCATAAACAGGTATTGCCGCCAGTGGTCATTGGAATCGCCGATATAGCGTTGAATAAAAGTAATGAACGTGGGACGTTTGGGGGTACGCAACAGTTTCATACCGGCTTTTTCCGGGGTATTGTCACCCTTTTTATTATTGCAGTTAACACAGGCGCACACCATGTTTTCCCAGCTGTCCGTCCCGTTTTTCATTTTGGGAATCACATGGTCCACCGTCATCGGTCCCTTGGTGGTCCCGCAATACTGGCACTGGTGGCCGTCCCGGGCCAGGATATTTTTACGGGTCAGCATGATATTTTTATAGGGGACTTTCCGATACTGCCAGAGCCTCACCACCGAGGGCAGGTCGAAACTTCGGCTGACCGACCGCACCTTAAGGCCGTCCGCCGTCTCAATCATTTCCGCTTTACCCTGAAAAAGGAGAATTATCGCCCGCTTGGCCGAACAAATCGTCAGCGGCTCATAATTCTGATTTAACAACAACACATTCCTGTTGATTACCGAGTTATTCATAAACAGCCCGACTTCAACTAACTACCCGTTAATTTTCAAGGCACAAGCACATACTCGATCAACCCTGCTCCTAACCACCAGGCAAGACCAGTATTAGACGCACAATTACGATATTTTATCGAAAATATCTCATTTGTCAATATTTTTGTTTCAGTCCCTAATGGATAAAAGCGTCATTTATAACAACGGCAGCGGGTTACGCTGCCGGACACTCTTTTCACTAAAATATTTTTTTACATTGCTGATTATAGATAAAAATTAATAAAGGTCCTTTTCTATTTCATATTTTTTTATTTTATCAAATAGAGTAGTGTAATCAATCTTCAGCACCTGGGCGCACTTGCGTTTGTTACCGCGCACGTCTTTCAGAATCCTGATGATGGTGGCTTTTTCAGCCTGCATCTGGGCATGGGCGCCGATTTCTTTCAAACCTGCTCCCTCGCGCAACTGGATTTCGTCCGTACGTTTCAGACGGATGGCCAGATGTTCCGGGCTTATTTTCTTGCCCTCCGCCAGAATAACCGCCCTTTCAATCGTATTTTCCAGCTCTCGGACGTTCCCCGGCCAGTGATATTTTTCCAGAAGCTCCACCGCTTCTCTGGTCAGGGACTTGACCGGTTTTTTCATTTCCATGCAGTACTTGTCGATGAAATAATCGGCCAGCGCCGGGATATCATCCTGGCGTTCTCTCAGTGGTGGAATATTCATTGGGAATACCGACAGCCGGTAATAGAGGTCCTCCCGGAACTTCTTGACCCGGATTAAATCGTTCAGGTCCTTGTTGGTGGCCGCAATCACCCGGACATCAACATCCACCGTTTTGTTGCCGCCCAGCCGCTCGAAATTTTTTTCCTGAAGGACCCGCAGAAGTTTCGCCTGGAGAGCGATATCCATATCCCCAATTTCATCCAGGAAGATAGTGCCGCCGTTGGCGATTTCAAATTTGCCCATTTTCCGGGCATGGGCTCCGGTGAAAGCCCCTTTTTCGGAACCGAATAATTCATTTTCAAGAAGTTCGCGCGGAATAGCGGCGCAGTTTATTGCCACATAAGGCCGGTCCTTACGATTAGACAGCGAATGAATGGCTTTGGCAAAGAGTTCTTTCCCTGTCCCCGACTCACCCTGCAATAACACCGAGGCATCACTTTTCGACACCTTCTGAATCAGCTGACCCAGCTCGATCATCTTCGCGTTTTTTCCGATGATGTTATCCAGTCCCTGGTCGGCCAGAACTTCTTCTCTTAAAAGCGAATTCTCTGCCTTAAGGCGGCGGTTCTCCAGCGCCCGGTTTATCAAAAAACACAGATGCTCGGTATCAAAGGGCTTGGTAATAAAATCAAAAGCCCCGTTTTTCATCGCCTGCACCGCATCTTCAATAGTCCCGTAAGCGGTCATCACGATAACCATCGATTCGGAATCCAGATTTTTTATCTCGGAAAGCACCTCCAAACCGTCGAGATTGGGCATTTTCAAATCCGTCAGGATAAGGTCGTAGGATTTATTGCGAACCAGGTCCAGCGCTTTTCGACCGTCCTCCGCGGCGTCCACTCGATAACCCTCTTCCATCAGGGTTTCCACCAGCATATTGCGCATGGAATCTTTATCGTCGACTACCAGAATATTGGGCATTATTTACTCCTCGGATAATATGCTCACCTTCCTCCCCCGCTATGCCGGGTAGGGGTTTTGTCCCATATATCGGCGAAAAAAAGCCGAATTATAGGCAAAAGCCTGCGCAATTATTAGACATTCTTAAATGCCGGGAAAACTTCAAAGAGACTATTCACGAAGGAATAATTTCATCTGCGGTAAACCGCAATTATCCACTTTCAGGACATAATAGCCGGGCGGCAAAGTTTGATAGTCCGTCCGGCTGAAATCGAGCGTCAGCTTGTAAAAACCCGTGGACAGGTTTTTGACCAGAAGGGGCCATCTTACTCGGGCGGATTTTTCATCCAGGATATTAACCGTCACCGGACAGTTTTCGTCGGTTACCCGGAAAGACACCGCTGGTTCCTTGACCGATACAATCACCGGTTCCTCAACGATAAAGGAATCTATACGCGCCGCCCGGATGAGAGTGAACAGGCTGTCCGCGATTATTATCTGCGGGTCGACCCAGGCGACTTCATAATAAACAGGTGCTTCTTGTTTTCGAGTTAAATCCGGCGGCCGACCGCAACCGCCGACGACCACCAATATCAACACTGCAAATATCTTTTTCATCAAGGATAACTGAACTCAAGGTCCCGACTGTACTCGTCA
>CAZUAS010000043.1:6830-22185 GCA_964618515.1 uncultured Ignavibacteriales bacterium
GTAAACGGAAAATGTAAATCCCCGGAGAGATTTTTTCTTCCGGACGCCAGGTGTAAGAGTACCGACCGCGGTACATAAGCGAATCCACAATCGGTTCCTCCTTTAAGACCTCGACATTATTGTATATTCTCAACGATACCCGTGCCGAATCATCGAGCAGCTCAAAACCAACCTTAAAATTTCCACCGGACGAATCCGGATAGAAGGAACTGGTATTCTCCCCTTTCCTATAGGCTACCTTCAAATTGCCGTATTTTATTTTACTGCAATCGACCAGTTTATAAAGGTAGGTACCCGGCTCGACATACCGTCCCGAATCATCTTTTTTGTCCCAGTAAAAATTATAGTATCCCGCATTCAAGGGCTGATTTAAAAGCTGGCGGATTTTCTTTTGTGAAAGAGTGTATATCTCCAGAGCAAACTGGCAATAACTCTTGCGCTCGATGTTGTACCAGATGCGAAGATTCTCGGCGTCGGCGGAATCCGCCGGCGGGGTCTGCAGAGCCTTTAAAGCCTGCGCGTTCAAACCCGCCAGTCCCTGGCACCAAAAAAAGCCGCTGACAAATATCCCGATAACTTTTAACATATCTTACACCTAAAAAAATATAAAATTCCCCAATTGCAATAACATATTTTTATACAAGCATACCCGGCAGATTTTCAATAAATTTTTAAACTATGATTTTTTACGGTTTGCAGTTACGGCAGGGCGAGTAACCTTCGCTCAAAGCCTCCTCGCGGCTTTTAAAACGAATTTCCCGCCCCGGTTTGATAGCCGCCACCGAACGACAGCCCGGACGGTGAAAACGGTATGAATCCCGGGCGGCAACATAATAATTTTCCGGCTCATAGGAAAGCGACCAGAGGGCTCTTTTCCCGGTCAGCGCCTGACGCTGCGCTTCCAGAAGCTGTTGAACCTGCGGGCTGTGCGGGTCGTTATCCTTGAAAAGATACAGATATCCCAGGCCGTTTTCCAGGATCGCTTTATTTACGAACAGAGTATCAATATACACATACCCCAACAGCCGGCCGTAGCGGTCACGGCGTCGGGATTCATACTCGACCCGGGCGGTTTTGCCGACTGTCAGCGATTCCAGAAAAAAACGCGCCTGCTCATAGAACGGTTCATCTTCTTCCGGGGTGTCGATCGCCAGAAGCCGCAGGCGGTCGCCGCCCTGAAGGTCCACCGTGTCGCCATCGATTACCCGCAGAACCACAAACCGCTCGCCCGGGCTTTTATCCGGGCCGATTTCCTCCACCAGCCGGAAAACGAGGATGACCACCACCAGCACGGTAACCACAATCAGATTGACCAGCCGATGACGGCCGGAGGCCGACTTATATCTTCGGGCCATTGACCCTCACCTCCGACCAGCCCGCCCCGGTCGGCACCACCTCGATGAGCGTTTCAACACTGTTTTTAATTTCCTCGATATGCGTCACCAGCAACATCTGCGGAAACCGTTTCTTAAGATTGGCCAGACCTTTCAAAATCAGTTCTTTGCGTACGTTATCCTGGGAACCGAACACTTCGTCCAGAATGACAAAAGAACGGTCCAGCCCGGCGGATTCGGTCAGAGCCAGCGAGATAGCCAGCCGCAGACAAAGGTTGGCCAAATCCTTCTCCCCGCCCGAAAACCGTTCCACTCCGAAAAACTGCCCGTAATCCATCACCTTCAGGTTATAATTTTCATCCAGCTCCACCAGGTTGAAGCGGCTGTCGGTCATTTCGCTGAAAAGGGCGCTGGACAATTCCGCCAGCCGGGGGCGGATACTCGCTATGACCTGCTTGCGGAAATCCGCCAAAAGCAACCCCAGCTTCTCCCCGTAAAAATGACCGGTGCGGCAGTCCTCCAGGTCCCGCTCTGCATTCTCGAAACCGGCCAGCTGTTCCCCCTTCAACTGGATTTCTTTTTTGACCAGTTCCATCTCTTTGTTAAGCTCCACCAGGGCACTTTTACCATCATCGAATTTTTTCTGTAAGTCTTCAAACGCCGCTTTGACTTTCTCGAATACCAGTTCGTCGAATTCCAGCCCGGCCAGTTCAGCCTTAAAACGGTCGGTTTCTTCATTCAGCGCGGCCAGTTTTCCGGCGGCGGCGGCGATTTCTTCGGTCACCGCCGGTATCCGCCGCAGACTCCCCTGAAGCTGATTATACTGCACCTGCTTTTTTTCCAGTCGGGATAACTGAGCTTCAAGCCGACTATACTCGGCCGGGTCGAAAACCAGCTTTTCCAACTCCGCCAGTTGACCCGCCAGCCGGTCAAGTTCGGCCTGATGCTTTTCTTTTTGAACGGTAATTTCCGCCATTTCTTTCCGAACATTGTCCAGTTGTGAAGTCAGTTCAAATTTCCGGCGGCGTCCTCGGTCAAGCTCATCAACCTTCTCTTTTATTTTCAGACCTTCAGCCTTTTTCTCTGGCAGCAGCTTTTCAAATTGGTTCAGGCTGTCGAGCAGTTCTTTCAATTCCCGGTCAAGGTGCAGTTTTATTTTGGGCAGGTCATCGCCGAACGGCCGGCGGCAACGGTCACAAACCGCCCCCGGGCCGATTTCCCTGATGGCTTTAATCTGCTCGCGAAGTTTCCCCAGTTCTTTTTGGCGGTTTTCCCTTTCAGCTTTAAGAGCGGCATATTCATCGCGCAGGGCATTCAAGCGGCTTTCCGCCGCCGTTACCAGGGTTTCAATTTCGTCCGGTATTGCTTTCAAACCATCCCGGATGGTATCCAGGTTCTGCCGGGTCTCAAGTTCCTTTTTTTGCAGACGGTCAAGTTCCCGCGCAGTGGTTTCCCGGCGGTGCCCGAGCTCCTCGCGAAACCGGATTTTATTGCGGGCGTCTTTCTGGCTTTCAAATTCTTTTTTGAGCCGGTCGAAATCGGCCAGTTCCTTTTCCAGTTCTTCCAGAACCTGGCGGCTGGTCTGGAGGGTGTTCAATTCCGCCGTCAGCCGGTTATGGTTTTCAACGACATTATCGCGGGTTTTCAAGGTTGCTTCAAGCCGGGCGGCAAGGGCGGAGCACGTCATTTTCTTCTCGTGCTCCCTTTTGTACTGCATGGAGATAGCCTCATAAGCCTGCTTTAACTCGGCAAATGCTCCCGATTCTTTTTCATATCGTTCGGCCAGCGTTTTCTCGTGCTCCGCCAGCTCTGCCAGACGCCTTTTGACCGGCTCTTTTTCGGTCAGTTGTTTTTGCAGAAAGACCACTTTTTCTTCAAACAGGCGGTTGTCTTCTTTTACTTTCTGAAGCGCCCGGTCCAGTTTTTCGATACCCAGCATCCCGGCTAAATGCTCCCGGCGTTTTGAGGGCTGCAGGTCGCTTAATGCGTTAAGTTCCTGCTGGCGGGCCAGGAACGACGTAAAAAAACCCCGCCAGTCCAGACCCAGAAGGTGCTCGATATATTTCCGGGTCTCGGTGCTCCCCACCGATTCCGCACCCGCCCCGCGGTACAGCTCCACCTCGGGCCGCTCGGTGCGCCCGGTCAACCGCCGGAGCACGCGATAGGACTCACCGTGTATTTTAAAATCCAGGGTTACCTGGCAATCGTCACCGGCTCGGGCAAAACCTGCCTTTATCTCATCCTTGCCCGACCGCGCCGCCTGATGGCCGTACAGCGCCCAGGCAATAGCTTCTATAAGTGACGATTTCCCCGCCCCGTTGGGACCTATGATACCTATTATATTATCCGGAAACTCCAGATTGACCTCTTTGAGAACCCGAAAATTCCGGATTTGAAGTGAAAGCAAATGCATAGCTATCAGGAAACACTGCTTCGGCTGACCTGTCAAGGTCAAAAATTATTTTGTGAAATTCCGCCTTTGCGGGCTTAATATCAAATCTTTTTTAAAAAAAAGGAAAAAATTTCCTGATTTTTCTTGACAAAACCGGATTATTTCTTATTTTACTTTCAAGCGTGTGTAACATTACGTTATAGAAGAATCTGAGAGCCAAGTTAGATTCTTATATAACCGCCTCTTTTAGAACAGCTATTGTTAAAGGATTAAAAACCCTCACTCGGGATTTTATGTCTTTAATTTTTATGAGGAATTAAAGCTTAAATAATACCCGGACAATAACTGCTTCCGTCCTAATCAACTTCTTCCCACTATTAACTCAATCAACTAACTGAAAAGAGTACTTTTGGTTAGGAGGTGAAACGATAGCAATCCTGTAAATTAGAGTTAATAGAAGCAAAGAAATTCGAACGTAACTATTTAAAGGGCAAAATAGCTCTTACTCCAAGAATAGGAATTATGAATTCATTGACTGAAGTAAAATCTCGCTTCCCTAGACACATGAGATATGAAAAATTGTCAAATACTGCCGATACAAATATTGTTAAGGTAGTCGACAATTTGACAGCTTTAGAAGATGAATTTAGCCTTTTTCCTTTTTTAAGGAGGAAATAAATGTTAAAAAAACTGATAATCGCAGTATTCGTTCTAAGCTTAGTTCTGGCTTTTAGCGGTACCGCAATTTCTGGTCCTGGGAATCAACTAATTCGTGTGGAAAGACCGGCTCAAGTCAATAATGTTGATAAAGCCGCTTATGTGGAAAAGACCAATGAAGCCCCTGCGGGTTTTGTCGGCGATGTTTCCGCGATTACTGATACTCACGGACCCAGCACGATTAATGGTCAAAAGAGTCTCGATACTTCCGGCTGCGCATTTCTTGACTACGCCGATTGGGCCGGGGCCTGGTACACCACCAAGCTCTATGAAACCGGAAGAAAATTCAGCCTCCGCTACGATGTCTCGGAAAATCATATAGGCACTCTTTATGAAGCCTATATCGATGTCAGATGGGCTTCCGATACGGTCAACGGTGACGGTACCGGTGGTTGCGGTCTGACGGTCGAAGTCTGGGACGATGCCGGCGGTGCTCCCAATAATCTGCTGTGGTCAGAGTATATTCCGCCCGAAGATATACCTATGGACGCTTATTTCTACCAGCTGGTGGAATTTAACGGCGGAGCCGGTGTCAATGTGGGCTATGGCCCGTATCACGTCAGTATCATGTCGGTCAACTGTACAGACCCCAATGACTATGTCCGCGTTTACCTGAACCAGAATGCCGATGGTACCGACAATGGCCGCAGTTACATGTATTATCCGCCTGACGACCTCTGGTATGATTTTCTTAGCTCCTTCGGTATTCCGCTTCATATGACCACCATAGCCTATGCCTGTCAGGACTATTCCGTTTGCTACAGCAAGGAAATAGTCAGCGGCGGCTATGTACTGTCAATTCCTTATTACGGCGTTTATACCGGCGGTTCCGATATTAATGGTTTCGGCCAGAGATTTACCTCTGAAACCGCTGAAACCCTTAATACCCTCATCATCTGGGTTTACAACCATCCAAGCAACTACTATGCTCCGACTACCCAGTTAAACGGTTTCGATGTTATGGTTGTTGCTGATGATGGTGCCGGTAATCCCGACCCGACTACGGTACTGGCTATGTATAATGTCCCGGCAGGTCTGAACAATGTCTATCCGCCTGACGGTGCCTTTGGCTGGCATGCTCATGTCTTTGACATGTCCGCTCTGAACCTGGTGTTTGTCGGGCCGTGGCATGTTCTGTGCAAAACCACTGGCGATAACCCGGCGGACGGCCGTATCGGTTTCGTTCTTGATGATACCGATTCCGATGCCAATTTCGTTGGCGGTTCCGTTAACTTTGTTAACCCGGCTGAAGGCAACTGGCAGTTGTTCAGCCTCAACTACACCTGGATGAATTTACTCTGGGGTGCTGATGCCGCGATGGACTATGCTCCTATCGTCTGCCTTGACGAATTCTCCGTTTGCCAGTGGCAGATCCTCTATAACGCCCTCTCCGTTGGCGGCGTTATGGGTCCCGTTTATTATGCCCAGAGAGTTCAGGGAATCAATATTAACCGTGTCCAGGAAATCTGGACTGTTATAACCGAACCTGAATTCTGGGGCTTATCCTTTGGCAGACCACCCATAGATTTTCTCATTTGGGCTGATAATGGCGGTCTTCCGGGCGCTGTTCTGTATCAGACACAGCTCCTGCCTGATAACTATAACTTCCCAAGCTCGTATGGGTGGGTGAATTTGGTAATCCCTGATGTCCAGGTTGTTGGCGATTTCTTTGTCGGTATCATGGTGGATTTCACCGACCCGGCTGATGATTTCGTCATGGCTTATGACTATAACACCACCAATATTAATGGCGGTGGTAAGTACAGCATGGATGGATTGGCCTGGGGCGACCTAGCTACGGCCATGGGCGATCCTTCCGCCAACCTGATATTTGAAGTCAATTTCTGCTCCATTCCGTTTGTCGACCGGGTCTGCGACCCGCTGGATGTCAACTGGCCGACATTGCAGCATGACCAGCAACGCAGCGGTGCCAGCTTCCTCGGCGTTGGTGAGGATGCTTATTGCGACCTGACCAAGAATGCCAGCTGGCTGCATCCGTCCTCCGGAGCTAGTTCGGTTGGTCCGATTATATATGACGGCAAGGCAGTATTTCCGTTCAACACGGGTGAATATGCGGTATTCGACCTCACCAACATGGCGGCGGGTCCGCTGTACACCCTGAGCGGATTCAGTACTCTCTATTCCGTCCCGTCCATCTTTGAAGTCGGCGGTAATCCGTATTTGTATCTGGCCGGCGGTTCCACGACCGGAATATACTGCTACGATTTCTCGACCACACCGGCGACGCTGGTATGGTCAATCGATGCAGGTAATTCCTTCCTCGGTCACCCGATGGCCTCTCTCGATGGTACCTCTTACACCAACTTCATGATGCTCAACGACGGTGTCGATGATATTCTTTATTTCAGCACCAACAACGGTCGTATCCTGGCCGCTTACGCCCTGACCGGTCTTCCTTATGCCGGCTGGAGCGGCGTTGGCAACCAGTACAAGATAACCGGTTTCTCGCCGTCTGTCGCCCGTGGTGCCACCAACGATGGTATTGGTAAGCTCTTCTTTGGCTACCAGAATGCGCCCAAGGGCGGTGTTCTGGCCCTGGATGCTTTCACCGGTACCCTCCTGTGGAACTTCACCGGTACTTCGTTAAAAGGCTCGGAAGTGTATGGGGTGACTATTTCCGTAGAAGGTATGGATGCCGGCATTGCTTATGATAACGGCAATGTCTATGCCATGTCTACTTGTATCGGCGACCACCCGGTTGATGCCGTGTTCTATAGCCTGAACGCTGCGACCGGCGAGCCGAACTATTATAAAGCTGCTAACTATATGCGTTACGCCCAGACGCCGATTGTTGACATTAACAACATCTACTGTCAGACTTATTCCCGCTGGTACAATCCGCCTATTCTCGGCGGTGCGATTTATTCGCTGTATAAACCCAATGGCAATGTCGTCTGGTTGAAGAGCTGGGGTAATTTCACGGCTGATAACCGTTTCTATAATGAAATCATTTTGACCTGCGAACCCGACGGGATTCCAGATCAGATTTATGCTTTCAGTGAGCACGGTTATCTGCACTGTATCAATTCAGTTGACGGCAGTGAATACTTCCGCCGCCTGATTGACTATGGTGCCACTTACGGTCAGAACATCGGTGGCGGCGGTGCCATTGCGGCGGATGCCCTCGGCGACCTCCACATCGTCTTCCAGACCTGGTACGGCGGTATTGTTGACCTGACCAAGCAGACTCCTCGTCCGCGCCTGCAGATCAACAACTTCACTATCACTAAGGGCGTCAGCTTTGGCGTCGACCCGGCCTTCCCGGTTGTCTTTGACGATTTCTACACCAACACCGGTTGTATTGACCTGAATGTCACTCTGGATATCTTTGACGCTCCTGTCGGTAGTACTCATCCGCCGGTGGCGGCGGTCAGTGATGACCTCGAAAGGAATGCTACCCGTTTGGCCGCTCAGATGAATGAGAACAAACTGGGTATGTATCTGCTCGAGAAGACCGTTTCCATCGAAGACGGCGTCAATCTGAGAGATGTGTCGTCCAAGGCCGGCAGAAACCCTGCGGCTCTTGCCGCTCCGGCTTTTGTCGCGGTTGACCACTATGTCATGCCGCCTCTGGCTCCTGGCGCCTCCGCGGACTTCTCGCTCATTGTTGACCAGAATGAGCTGACCCGCGGTATCCAGACCTGCTATGTGCAGTTCACCTCCGATGACCCGGATTACTACCTGAACGACCCTGTGGCCGATGCCGGCCTGCCGGGCATTCCCGAAGTAACCATCAATATAATCGGCGGCTGTCTGATTGAAAAAGCCGACCTCCACTTCGGCGAAAGCCAGCAGTGGACGAAGAGTGTCAGTAACACCGGTCGTATCGGTAACCGCGATGACGAAGCCACCTGGACTCCCGCTTGCTGGGATATCGGCGGCGACGATGCTTCCTACTATGCCGGTGCTCACTACTATGCCGTAGGCCAGTACCGCGTGGCGATGAACTCGCAAGACTGGTTGACCGGCACGACTCCTCTGGACGGTGAAGACGCTATTTACGCCTCTATGCAGGCCGACCCGAACTATGTCAGCGATGACTGCGTTCCGGCCGTGAATACCGGCGTGAATATGGGTACCATTGCCTACACCCAGGGCGGTCCTTATACCACCCTGTACGGCAACACTGTTCATACCACCATTCTGGACTCCGTCCAGAACTGGGATCCCGGCGACGGTTGGGATTGGAGTCATATACAAGACTTCTTCGGTCCGTTCGACAACGACCTGACCATGGGTCTGAAAGCCAATGTCATAACCATCGGTGTGTACGGCGATGCCGCTCTTAACGGCACCCTGCACAACTGCGTCATCAAAGTCTGGAACTTTAAAGAACGCAACGGCAATGCTGTCGAAGGTTGGTATTTTGGTACCTATCAGGATCCGGATATTTCCGGTACCGGCAGCCAGACGGGCGGTTACTACGCCCCGGCTTCCCTGTGCTGGACATATACCCCTGGTGGTACAGTCGTCAACGGTGCGGTGAAGATTCCGTTTGGCTGCGGTCAGGAACCGGCCATCAACACCATCCACTTCTGGGGTAACCAGAGCGGCGACGGTGCCGGCTTCTTTGCCTATGTCTACTGGGATTCTCTGTACTTCTACAGCGACCACTACTACCAGACCTTCTTCCATAACGTTGCCGGCCAGTCCGGTGGTGACGGTGAATCGCACTACACCCTGGCGAAACATGACTTCGAACCTCATGGCGAATACCTGTTCGCGACGGCTCTCTTCCAGCTGACCGGTGTATCCAACCCGGCCTCGCCGACTGAGATGATTCCGCTTGCGAATATGGTCAACAAGTTCATGGGTTGGGGTCGTGGCGACGTCAACAATGACAATGTGATCGACCTCCGTGACATTGTCTACATGATCAACTATGTCTATAACAGCGGCCCCGGTCCGTGGCCCTTCCAGTATCTTGGTAACATGAATCCGAACGTCGATGCCAACTATGACCTCATCGACATCATGTTCCTGATTCACTACTACTTTGAGGAAGGTCCGTGTCCGGATGGTTATTGGAAGCATGTCAGCCCCATCTGGGATGCCAACTTCGAATAAGCACCTGTTACTGGACTTGAATACAAGAAGCGAGGATTTTTTCCTCGCTTCTTTTTTTTATCTGTTCCGAACCTCCCCGAATGCGTATAATGGAATTATGGACAACAGCGCTTTTGAAAAGCAATCGCAGACGGTACTGCCCCTAGTAAACGACCTTTTCGGTGTGGACGCCAGCTATCGCCACGGCGACCGCCTGGTTCTCAGCCTGAGTTATCGCTACAACCGAGAGAAATCCACCCGTCTGCTTAAAGACCGCCTGAAACTGGCCGGCTATGATTTTACCTTAAAGCCCGGCGAGGAGGTGCTTTTACTGGAGGTTGACCCGCGGCGAAAATTCCATATTCCCCGAATTAATGTCGTCCTTTTCGTAATAACACTGTTCACGGTTTATTTCGTGCCGGTTTTCCTCAAAAACTGGCTGAGCCCGGATGCCCTTAATCTGCCGGGGGTTTTATCCCAAACCCTTAACGACCTGGCTCACGGGGCCGGGGTGGAATTCACTTTGGCTATGATTTCGATTCTTTTCGTTCATGAAATGGGACATTACCTGGCCAGTCGAAGGCGCGGTATCGTAACTTCGTGGCCGTATTTTATTCCCGCCCCGAATATAATCGGTACTTTCGGTGCGGTCATCAAATCCAAAACCCCTTTCTGGAACCGGCGCGATTTAATCGAGGTGGGCGCCGCCGGCCCGGTGGCCGGCTGGGTGGTGGCATTGGGCTGGCTTATTTACGGTTTGTCACAAAGCACCGTCCTGCCGCTCGCAACGCTCAATTTCAAAGATATGATTATGTCGATGGAGGGCGAATCCATCCTGGTTCGATTTCTGACTCCGGCCATGATAGGCTTAAGTGGGGAAAATAACTTCTATGTTTTCACTGAAGCTGCTTTTGCCGGCTGGGTGGGAATGCTGATTACCGCCATCAATCTTCTGCCGGTCGGACAGCTTGACGGCGGCCATATAACCTATGGTCTGCTTCAGCGAAAACAGAAATATTTCGGCTGGGCCGCCATGCTGGGTCTTCTGGTTCTCGGATATCAATCGCCCATGTGGTGGTTTTTTGCGGCATTCGGATTTGTTTTCGGGGTAGCGCACCCGCCGACGCTGGAGGATCATCGGCCACCCGGCCGTCTCGCAACCGTTCTTGGTATTATCGCCCTGATAATATTATTGATCTCATTTACCCCGGTACCTTTTCGGTGACCAGGATATCCTCAAGGCTTTCGATATCTTCAGCCCGGCCGTACATTTCCATGAAATCAATTTTCTTCTGGCGGATTATACTCAGGAAAACATCGACAAGCTCGGGGTCGAACTGGGTCCCGCGGTTGCTGATAAGTTCCATGACGGCCTTTTTTATCGAAGCTCCTTTGCGATAGGGACGGTCGGATAAAATGGCGTCAAATGTATCCACTACCGCCAGCAGACGGCCTTCGATGGGTATTTCCTCGCCTTTTAAACCTTCAGGGTAACCATTACCGTCGTAACGTTCGTGGTGGTCTTTTATATAAGGAATGGCCGGCTTAAAGAGGTCAACGCCGCTGATAATCTGAAGGCCGACCATGGGATGGTTAATCATCTTTTCCCGTTCCTGTTCGTCGAGAATATCAGGCTTGTTCAGAATACGGTCCGGGACGCCGATTTTACCGATATCATGGAGCATACAGCCCATTACAAGGTTATAGATATCGGAACGACTCCAGTTCAGTTCCTCGGCGACCAGTTTAGCCAGCACGGTAACCCGGTCGGTGTGACCTTTGGTACATTTATCACGGGCTTCCACGGCATTAGCCAGCGCCCGGATAGCCTGCAGGTAGGAAGACTGCAAGTCTTTGTACAGCCGGTCGTTAGCAATAGCGGTAGCGGCCGAATTGGTCAGGATGGTCAATACATCCATTTCCCCCGGTGTTATCCATTTGAAGCGACGTATCGTCAACAGGTTAATGATGCCGTGGAGTTTTTTCCGAACGATAATCGGTTTGGAAATAAACGTCCGTGATTTCTTGACACCATCGACCGTAATTTCATCTGTCCGTACCAGCGGCTGGGTATTTTGTGTCTCGGTAAAACATACCAGGTGCTGTTCGTTGAGCATTTCTTCCCGATACTGGTCGTCTTCGCTTTCATACAACTTACGGACGATGTTGCCCTTGACCGGGTCGATTTCAATTATCGAAGCAGCGGCGGCGGAAAATTCTGTTTTGCAGGAACTGATGACCATTTTTAGATATTCCTCGATATCCACTCCGAGACCAAAGGCATTGGCAACCTTCAGAAATTCCACCTGGCCTTTCAATTTCAGGTTTTCCCGAATGACCTGCTGATGAGCCAGACCCCTGCGGACGGTGGCTTTGAGAACCTCCAGCTTGAAGGGCTTGACCATGAAGTCATACGCCCCTTTTTTTAATACCGAGATAGCGGTTTTAATGGTCGGATGGGCGGTCATTAAAATGACCACGGAATCACTGTAATTTTTCAGGGTCGTCTCCAGAATCTGGATACCGGAGTATTTACCCATCACCAGGTCGGTCAAAACCAGGTCGACCTGATTTTTTTCGATATAATCAAGGGCTTTTTCAGGGTCGGAAAAGGATATTATCTCATAATTTTCAGACTCCAGAGCTTCCACTATAATATTGCAGATATACTCCTCGTCATCGACAATCAATATCCTGATTTTCGGCTCGTTGTCCATACATTCCCCTTTATTCGTGAACTTAATTCTGTATCGGTAAAACTGAAATTAAGGACAACACCGAATTCGGTTTTTGTATAATAATTGCGCTTGGAAAATTACTATTGGGAAAAGACCATATCCGCCATATAAGATGAACGTACCAGCGGGGCTGAGAAAACTTTCCTGAGGCCGGCCTTTTCGGCTTCCTCGGCATACTCTTTAAATTCAGCCGGTGGAACATAACGGTCAACCGGCAGATGTTTTGACGATGGTGGCAGATACTGACCAATCGTTAAAATTGAGACGTGATTTTTAACAAGGTCGGAAAAGACTTCACGAAGTTCGTCTCTGGTTTCACCAACCCCGACCATCAGGCCGGATTTCGTCATCACGCGGTAATCCTCGTAAGCTTTTCTCAGCAGGGCCAGGGAACGATTATAGTCGGCTCCCGGTCGAACTCTGGGATAAAGCCTGGGGACGGTTTCAAGATTATGATTGAATATGTCCGGTCGAGCGGCCATTACAATATCGAGGGCGTTCGGAACACCCTTGAAATCGGGAGTCAGCAACTCAATTTTACACTGGGGAAGAAAACGCCGAATCTGGTGGACCGTTTCTGCAAAATGAGCGGCCCCGCCGTCGGGCAAGTCATCACGGGTTACCGAAGTAATAACAACGTGTCGAAGTTCCAGCTTATGAGCGGCCCGGGCTACTCGTTCCGGTTCCTGCGAATCGAGAGGTTCCGGTCTACCGGTGGCAATATTACAAAAACGACAATTACGGCAACAAACCTGACCCATGATAAGAAAAGTCGCCGTACGCCGATTAAAACATTCTCCGCGGTTGGGACAATTAGCCGCTTGACAGACGGTATTAAGGCCGAACTCCTTAAGCAAAGCCGAAACATCGATAAAATTGTTTCCGGCGAATGCCTTTACTTTGAGCCATTCGGGTTTTTTTAAAGCCATTTCCTGCCTTTATACGTTGTACCTTTTTTGAACAGGTTCCATAAAGACCCTGATTCTCAAAGCCAAAACAGCCGATTTAATCAAGTATATATAAAAACATACGATAATCAAGATTAGAAGATAAAAATATACATAAGGAGAACTCCGATGTCATTAAGAACAGCCTCGGTCACCTTGATTTTCATTTTACTAATTACGCTGTCGGCATTTGCTCTTGATAACAAAAAAGAAGCACACCTGGAAAAAATCGGAGACGCTCCTTTACAATCCCTGAATTCCTTAAATTTGTTAAGTGCCGCCGACACCTGTTATGCCCGCATGGACAGCGGCCTGGTCTGGCGCATCAACGGCTGGGTTTGGGGTAACGAACTTTACAAAGCATATATCAACCCGGTCCTAACCTGTACCGACCCTTACCCGTTTACCGTTATCGCCGTCAATATGCCCATGATTTTCGATGCCGCCACCCCGCTCAACGTTTCCGTGGACATCGAAGAAGTAGACAACACTTCTTACCCGGGATGTCATATTCCCGGTAATCCCCTGTCAATTTCCACCGAGTACAACCTGTCGGTACCTGCCGGTGGAGGCTTATTTGATATCTGGATACCTCTCGATACCCCGGTCGTTGTAAACGGGCCTTTCTTTGCCGGCTTTTTTATCAGTAATGTCTTCGATACGTCGGCTCATGCTTCGGTCATCACCGATGACAGTCCCCCGGATTCATGCGAGTGTTTCAATGTCTGGGATCTTGATGTCGGCCTGGTGGATTTGAATGCCAATCCGTACTACAATTTTCCGGGGCGTCTTGTCCTTTATGCCGCCGGTATCCCAGGTGGTGACTCCGCGGTAACCCAGCCCGACCCGGCGGTGGTTCTTCTTACTCCCGATCCCGGCGACACTCTTTTTAACAGTGTTGATATCTGGGCTATCGATTCCTCGGGTTCCAACCTGATAACTCATGTAACCTTCGCATATTCCCAGGGCGGTATCGGCGGTCCTTACTATGAACTGGGGCGCGACTATGACGGTACTTCGACCTTCCGCGACGGCGTCAATAATGCCGTTGTCGGCAACGGATATAATTATATATGGAATTTTTCGGGTATGGCCGAAGGACAATATACCATTCGGGCGGCTTCCTATGACAGTAAAGGGGGATTTTCCATGGATTATCGAACGGTATATCTGGAACCGACCCCGCCCATACCCAAAATTACGAGCCCGGTCAGCGGTTCGGACTTCTGCTCGCCGCTTAATATCATCATGACCTGTGCGGATGAAAACATTTCCATTGTCGAAATTGCCCGCAAACCCGGCAGTCTTAATTATTCCGCTGGTCTGACAACATTATGGCAAAATCTTCTGGGCGATAATAACGGCAACCCCAATGACGGCAATCACGCCGGGAACGGTGAATATGGTGATTATTACTGCGGACCCGCGGCGGCCGCCATCGCCGCCAAAGTATGGTATGACCGGGGTTATACCAGTGTCCTTACGGATAACTCCGCTACTATCGATCTCAATACCCTGGCTGAAAATCTGGCTGCGGTTTTTGATACCCGGGCTAACGCCGGGACCTATGATGACGACCTGTACCTGGGCTTAAAGACCTACTTTGCGGTTCACGGCAATGAACTTAAATTCGCCGGCATGAAAAATCCCGGATATTTCGACCTGCGACGCTGGGTGGAAGAAGAACAGCGTTCAGTGATTGTGGGACTAAGCGGTACGCCCGGCCTGTGGCTGGCGGTTGATGGTTTTTCCGGCTGGCTCCAAAATGACAGTAGTTACCTGGTCAAGGTATCCGACCCCCGCACCGGGACAATTGCAACCTATGCCATGCGAGAGCAGGCCGGTTACAGTGAAATCAATACAGGCGGCAACTGGCAGACAGTGGATTTCATGATATCTATCCTTGCCAAAACCTGGACTGTAAGCCGTACCATGTTCGGGTATGACCTCGACGGCAGCAATGGCTGGTCATTCAGCTGGGTACCTTACGGCATCACCGAGGACAGCCTGTATTTCATCCGTTCCTCGACCAAAGACGCAACAAAAATAACCGGCTATTATACCAGTCTGTTCCGTTATAATTGCTTGACTAACTATGAAAAAGGCGATTACAATAACGACGACGCCGTAGATATTGTTGACCTCATGTACCTTATTGAA
>CAZUAS010000044.1:0-22151 GCA_964618515.1 uncultured Ignavibacteriales bacterium
GCTTCGGGCGTTACCAGTCGATAGAAGTATATTCCGGAAGAGACCGCGGTGCCGTCGTCATCGCGGCCGTCCCATATTACGGAGTGTCCTCCGGCGTTGTATTCACCATCCGCCAGAACCTTGACTTTCTTGCCCAGGATATTGAATACCGTCAGCTCGACGCGGGTAGCGTTCGGCAGGGTAAAATCAATCCGGGTGTCGGGGTTGAACGGATTGGGGTAATTCTGATACAGAATGAAATTTTCCGGCACGGTCGGTTCGGCAAAACCGAACGAAACCGCGGCATACTGTCCGGCGGCGCTGGCCAGGTCAACCGCCGTGACCTCGAAATCGGTCAGACCTTCAATCGTTAACAGGTCGTTGGTGCCCGATGGTAAGGAGGCGCCGTTAATATCATAAACCAGCAAACGAACTTCCCCGCCCTCCTGGCGGTAGTCAACCGTCATTCCCGCGACGACATTTTTAATATCGCTGTAATTGATAGTCCGGTCGGTTCTTAAAACCAGCAGTAATCCGCCGACCCGGAAGGCGGACTCACAGGTGAAAGTCGTCTGTGCTTCCGAAGTTGCGGTGGTGATAACGGCGGTTAAATTTTCCTCGAGCGCTGCTTTGCTGGGATAATTTCCCGAAACCACCCGGTTAATGAGCGTTACCAGGTCCGCCACCGTCGCCAGATAACCGTCCTGGTTAACGTCGGAATTGGCGTACTGCAGAGCGGTGAACTTGTAAACAAAGGGATTTATAAAATAGTTGGTGAAATAGATGATATCGCTGATTTCATAAGCCAGGCCGTTGAGATTGATATCGCCGATTTTAACCTGGCCGACATCCCTTATCTGCACCGAACCGTCGTTATGCACGATTTCTTCGCGGGTGATTTTCACGCCCGCCGAATCGGTCATAGTGTTGTCGCTAGCAACATCCCTGAAAATGAACCGCACGGGCAGGTTGTAACCGGAGAAATCCAGATCGCCGGTGACTTGGAAATTTATTTTAACGATGGCGCCGTCGCCAGCCGCCAGGGGCGGAATCCCCGACGATGACGGGTCGGCTATCCCCTGCAGGCGCATATTGCCCGCATAACCGTTTTCATTCAGCACATAATTGAAATATTCAAAATACTCCGCCCTGGTGCCGACTTTGGTAATCGAAAGCGGTACCAGCGCCAGCGGGTCATGGTTAATCAATAAGTTGAAAGAAGCCACCGGCAGTTTGTTGTCCAGGTAAATCATGAAATCGGTCTTCTCGCCGAGATCCACCGTCCGGTTGTCCAGCGACAGCATATACAGCGTCGTGGCGTTGATATTGATTGTCACCAGCGCGGTATCGGCGTACCCCTGGACATCGCAGGCTATAAAATTAATACCGGTACTGCCACTGTCGGTAACTGCCGACTGCCAGCGGAATGTCGCCGGGTTAAGCCCGTCAAAATCCGCCCCGGTCGGCTTATCCGCTACAGTCCAGGTAATATCTTCAAAATCTGGGTCCATAGCTGTCAGGCTGAATCTGACACTGTCACCAGCCAGAATATTAAAAATATTTTCGGTAGTTATAATCGGCTTGCGGTTCTTGTTAATGACCTGGATATCTATTTCCTTATCCGCCGATAATTCTCCGTCGCACGCCCAGAAACTTACTTTAAACGGCGAGCCGTCGGCTGAATAAGGTCCGACAAATTCCGGAACCCAGCGAAATTGCCCGGTGCCGTTGCCATTATCCACGAATGTCGCCCCGGTCGGCTTGTTGGTTACCGCTAGAGTGACCGGGTTATAATCCGGGTCGGTGACCACGATATCCAGCTTAAGACTATCACCTTCAATGACATACTGGTTGGACAAAGGCGCAAAAACCGGCGGGCGGTTATGATTGGTGATAACAACCTTACCGGCCTTGAAAGCCGGGTATATGGCGCTGGTTGTCGAATCATCGGCAAATACCAATTGCCCGCCCGGTGGATAATAAAGGCTGTCTATGACCGATACTGTTCCCGGAAGGGCGGTGTCGGCGACGGTAAAATTGGCCGTAAAGATAATCCCGTCACCCGCCGGAAGGGGATTTTCATTGATAACTATAATAGCCACAACAAAATGGCCATTGATAGTGTTAATATCCGAAGGATTTATGATTTTTGTGTTAATGTAACTTACTCTCGAACCGGTGAAACTGAGGGACTTCAGCTTGAGAATATTTTCGTCATAAGTTATCGGTATCGACAGGGAACTTAATTTTTCATCGTTGCGAACATTAAAATTAACAGCAATATCCTTTCCGGGCGCCACCTGAACCGAGTCTATGTAAACCAGGTCAATCTCGCCAAACCGGTCGGACTGAGCCAGAATACCCGACGGTACCATTAAAGACATCAATAAACAGAATAATACCGTACAATACGTTACAATCTTGAAATTTATGAATCTTAACCAGTTCATGTCACTTCTATCCGAGCAATATTCAGACCGGAATAGTATTTTCTTAGGGGTATGGACATTTCATCCGGATGAATTACTATACCCCGGTTTCAATTAACAATTGTCTTCTTTAAGTCCTTTTAAAGACATGTAACTCAAAGAATTACAAGTCATCAACAGCCAGCTACAATTTTTAACTATACGGCGATTGAAGTCTCCTTGTAACCTTCAACAAGTGAGGTAATTTGGATTTTTAAGGTTACACGAAATATTTCTTTGTACTAATGTGCAAAAATGAAAATTTATGCACATTTAACAAAACCTTTCAAAAGTTTAATACTGCCTTCCAAGTTCCATCCAGGTTCAATCTATGTAAAACCACTCCCACTCCTGCCGGAGTATAAATTAAACGACCCTCAACCGGTTAATGGAGAAAATTTTCATATTTCCCTAACAATTTTTCCCAGCTGTCCTTAATTGCCCTTGGTTCAACCAGTTGACGGGCTTTGCCGATTACTTCATCGGACATATAAAAATCTTTATTATCCAGAATTTTCTCAATGGCCCGGACAATTTCATCTGCCGCGCGGTCATCCGACGGTGGTATTTCAATCGCCAGCCCGCCCCCGGTCCGGTCGATTATTTCCTGGCCGCCGTCGTCTTTGCGGCAAATCACCGGACATCGACACATAATCGCCTCTACATAAACCATCCCGAAACCTTCATCGAAGGACGGCAGGACAAAAACATCGGCCTTGTGGTAATAGGGTACTAAATCTTCAACACGCCCTATGAAAGTCATCGCCTTCGGGGCGTTTTTTTTGATCTGTTCTTCCAAAGGACCATGACCGATTACCGTCCAGGTTAACGGGTGCTTTTTTTCCATACGGGCGCAGGCGGCGGCGCACAGGTCTATCCTCTTTCGCGGCACCAGGTTGGCAACAGTCAAAATGTTATATTCCTGCATAAATCAGTTAAACCTTCCGCTGTCCACCGGCAAATGGATAAGATGGGATTTGGACCGGTACTTATCGCCGAAAACGCCTTCAAAAACCGCCATCGGGTGCCGGCCGATAAAAACCAGCTCCCGGGCCCTTCCTAATATGGGCTTTGCAATCCACTTCAGAATTTTCGAGTCCCGTATCATAAAAATATCCAGTCCCACGCAATTTAAAATATAAGGCCGTCCAGAAAGATACGCCAGCAGGCCGGCCGGAAATATCCAGTAGGCGACAATGAGATTTTTTTTCGTGCGTAAACGGCGCCGGATTTCGTACAGGTAACTCGGAAGGCTCTTACTTTTAAAATTCTCATGTCCCATAACCTCATAGTCAACGCCCAGCAAATCCCACAGGTTCTTGATAAATATTCCCGAACTGTCTTTATTATCCTTCGGAAAATTATGCGTTACCAACGTCACCATCGAAAAAAAACCATTTCCACGTTTATCATCCCATTGTTTTTTCCGGCACCGTCGTCATAAATTAATCAATCGGTCTTCCGATTCGCCCCGTTGTCCTTCGACAGCAGGACAAACATGAGTATGAAAGCGGTTATCTGAAACAACCACATACTCCAGATGATGACACTTTCTGCGATCTTCTCGTCCTCCATTAAATATTACTCAGCAAATTAATATAACATAATTTCCGAAAAATCAAAGCCGATTCCTTTTTTTCCTTCAATAATCGCGATAAAATTTACTTTTTTTCTTCTTTTAAAATCACTTTTAAAGTCGTTGTTTCTTCCGGTTGATTTTTTTAAATCTTCCCGATACCCGGTTTTTTACTCGCTTATTTCATAACCGGTGTTGTTCATACTTTTTTAACTTCAAAAAAAAACCCGTTATTCGAACCGGCTGGTATCGCCTAAAGCGAACGCCGATGGAATCCGGGGGCAAACCGCGTATAGCCGGAGGGAACTAATCCGACTAACACTTTTAACTTATTGATATACTTAAACATTTAAATCGTTCAAGTTTTTCTGGTTAACCTTTTAAATCTTTATCAGTACCTGCGAGTACCCTCCTTTCGTTTTTTTTACCCTGGAAGGGGCTTAAAAAGCCCCTTCCGGGAAAGTATGAGTAAATCCAAAGACTTACTTCAGAAGAACCATCTTGCGAGTCTCGTTGAATTTACCGGCTTCGAGTTTATAGAAGTAGATACCGGAAGCAACGTTCGTGGCATTCCACTCTATAGTATAGGAACCGGCGTTACCGGAACCTGAGAAAACATCAACAACCTGACCGGTTACGTTGTAAATGGTCAGGGTGTAGTCGGCAGCTTCAGAGAGATTGAACTTGATGTTGGTAACCGGGTTGAACGGGTTAGGATAGTTCTGTTCCAGAGAGAAGTTCTGAGGAACATTAATCGCGTTCACCGGGGAGCCATCTTTCGCAGCCATTTCGATATTGACGATATTGGCACTGGTTCTGACAACCTGGCCGCTAACGGCATTACCTTCAAGGCTGTAAATGATGACCTTACCATTTTCGGCTTTCATTTCCATGTTGTTAGCCAACAGCTCAACTTCGGCGTTGCGGTCGAGTTCGAGATAAATAGCGCCCATCTCGCTGCTCACGTTCAGGACGTTATTGTCGACCCAGTATTCGGCCGTAACGGTGCTGATGACTTTAGGATATGGCATCGCGTCGCCAATGATGACACGAATCAGGTAAACCAGGTCAGAGACCGTGAGCGGCATACCGTCAGCGTTGACATCGGAGGCGGCGATGGAGCCTTCATAGTAAATACCGAATGCGCTCAGACCCTTGACAAAGTAGTTGGTGAAGATAACCGCGTCGGCAATGGTGTAAGCCAGACCGTCGAGGTTGATGTCACCACGCTTGTCAATCGAGTCGGAACAAATAATGTCGATACCGCCGTTGAAGAAGTCGATGAAGCGAACCACCGCCGGCTTGTTAGGACCACCGGAGGTAACGCAGGCATCTTCCGCACCAAAGTAGGTCGGGAAATGAATCAGGCTCGTAGGATCCGGGGTAATCTTGACCCAGGTGTCAACGCCGTCTTCGCCATAATAATCGAATACTTCATTAGCGATATAGAGTTCGGTACCAAGGTCGTTCGAAATGGTGTTGTCACCGCAATCGTACCAGTAGAAACGAATCGGTACGAACGAGCAGTTCAAAGTCCGGTCGTTGCTGACCAGGAACTTCATCGTGAAGACAACTCCGTTCGCGCCAACCTGGAAGCAGTCCGGATGAACCGGGCCGTTGTTGGTCTCGGCCATACCGACAACACGGAGCTGGCCGCTCGGGCAGCCGTTGCCGCAGTTACCGAAGGGACCGAAACGATATTCGAAATATTCCCAACCGCAATCCTGATACAGGGCGGAATTGTCGGTGTTGGCGCCCATGAAGGACAGGGCAGACGCATCATAAGCAATGAGGAAGTCGAAACCGCCCATGTCGAACTGGGACATGGTTACATCAATGTCAACATATTGACCTTGATAAGCACCCTTTCCATCCGGGCCATGTTCTTTCTCAATGTAAACTTCAGGGCTCTGGCTGACGTTGATTAAGAATGAGCACTCGTGAGCATCTTTGGTATCGGTGACACCAACGATAATGGTGTGGTTGCCCACGTCAGCTACATCAGGGGTGTAGTGCAGTTCGGCGCCGACAAAGAATAAAGTACCGATTATACCGCCGTCGTCAACCACGTAGAATTCTTTCGGGTCGCCGACGCAGTTATCGGTGGCTTTGAAAAGTAGGATGTTTTCGCCGCCGACTTTGGCGCGGTATTCTTTGCCGCATTCGGTCAGCTGCGGAGCCACGTTGGTAGCTACGATGTTGATAGCAACGGTAGTAAAGGCAGCATCATCTTCAGTAGCAGTAATATGAGCTACTACGGTTTCATACACATCATCGATTGTACCAGTGTATGAGAACATACCGGTGCTCGGGGCAATAGTGCCCAGGTCGGTCGAGAAGGTGATGGTATTGGCCGGCGGTTCATCATGCGGATCCGGGTCGGTAGCGTTGAAATCATAGGTAATCGCAACGCAGTGGCTGCCGGTCAGTTCATTACCGGGCGGCAGATTATCAAAAGTCGGGGGTAGATCCGGGATCTCGATAATTTCCCAGGTATAGGGACCACCCCAAACGGGGTTCACGTTCACGGTCGGGCCGGGGTTAGCTTCGAGCTGAGACCATACCCAGGTGAAACCGGTGAAAGAGGTCTTATCAAGAGTTATGTGCTTGCCAGTCGAGGAACCATCCATCGTAAATTCTACCGTGTAAACCACATAGCTCCACGGCAGCGGACCGGTGTAACCATAGGTAGCACCGGAAACCCAGCCGGCACCAAAAATGGTCAGACCGCCAACACCGATGATGTCGGGGCTGACGCCGTCCGGAGGATTACCGGTCGGGTAGGCATGCAGGAAGTTATCGAAAGCACCCGGAGCAACACCATAGCCAGCCGGTTTCGGATCGACTATTTTGACATCAAAATCAGCCGCCCAGGTAGCACCATCAGGTGAAGACAGCTGATAGGCGTTGGTAGGCAGCTGACGGGCGTCATAACCGTTGGTATAGGTAAGATTTAGTTTAACAGGACCCAAATGTGTAACGCCGCCACCATAGAAGCCAGTTACCTCGGTAGCATCAACAGTGGCCACCTGTGCTGACGCAAGGCCAAATGAGAAAATTAAGCAAGTAAAAACAACGAAGAATGCAATTCGTCTCATTTTACTCTCCTATTCACTTCGTTAAAAAGTTACTAAAAAACGTTCAACAAAACTCTTTTTCCCCCCACAAGTACCTTGTTGTTTAACCATTGGAAGGAGAGCCAGATTCCCTCAGGTTAAAAACAACCCGGAAAAAGTTTTTGTCAACGTCACCTTTATCAAGCGCGTGTAAATTACCTCTTCTAATCGTCCTCCTTTCCATCTATTTTTCTATGTTAATCGTTACCTTATTGTAACGATTTTTTTCCGGTTCAATCAAAACTCACTATATTCAGTCAATATTAACGGCTCGTTAATTTTCAAACAGCTACTCCGGTTTATTTTTTGACGCAACCGCGTTCAGGGGAGCACAAATCCGCTCCGCCCAGGTAAAGGTAGCTTATTGTTGCGGTAATATCCGATATATCCATAAGGTCATCGCAGTTCATGTCACAGAGTCTTAAAATTTCCGGTTGCGGTCCGCCCAAATAAAGGGCGGCAATCATGAAAGTAATATCCGAGATGTCAATTATATCATTGGGGTCATTGTTACAATTACCACACAGACCCAGAACCGTCAGGGAACCATCGTCGATAACTACTTCCAGGGTATCGAGATAAGCCACTGTATCCATAACGTATTCCACCGAGTCATAAGGCGGTTTGGTTACCCGGTCATAGGCCATACAGGGACTTTCATGCGGTACGCCGCTCCATAAGACACAGCGGAAAAGGTTGGAATCGGGCACCTCCATGGTATGAATACCGATAGCCGAACCATCGGGACGTGAAAAGATAAAATGCTGTAAGGCATATCGTTCGACTCTTATTTCCACATAGCGGTTGGTGTCGTCATCGGCAATGGTATTGATGTCTCCCATAAGACGGAATAAAAGACCGTTGTACTGGCCGGCCGGTATTTTCTTTCCGGTGCTCCCGCCGATGGTATTGGCAATGGCCGTTACTTTGACGTCATGCTGGTCGGTACTGTAAGAACGAGTACTGACATAATCCCAGCCGCCTATTAATGAGCCGACCGTGTCAATATTGCCGATTTCCGCCACCAGGGTATCAATATGAAGTATTAATGGGGAGTCCGGAAGTTGCATCCAGGTGTAAGGTGAATCGGGACTGACCAGAATCCAGTCCACACAGGAATCCTGCCCCAGGTGGTCCTTCTCATATTTTATACAACGCCAGTAAAGGGTATCGGGGTTGCCGGCAACCGAGTCGGTACATACGGGACCTTCCCAATCGGTGCATACCCAGTGGGTGGTGTCAACAATAGTCATAGTATCGGTCTGGAAAAACAAAATATTCGGTTTATCAAGCTGCAGCCACAGTGTAAAGGCCACCACTTCATCTTCCCAGTTGGTTAAAAACACGGAAATAACGGAATTCAATTCCCCCGAACTTCCGGTCGTATCGCCGACTTTAACATACAAATCTTCAGCGTCTGATGTTACGGGTGAAAAAAGTAAAACTGTTAGAATCAGTAAGATTGTGATAAAGGGAATTTGTTTTAGCTTGTAAGAGCCGGTCGGCATATCAGCCTCCTTGTCCAAGGTTTTAGCACAAGACTATCTTTAGTCAATCTCATTCGTAAAGAAAGCCACTCATAAGATTCTCCTTATGAAAAGCTCTCTTTACTTACTTCTGGTTATTCTTTAACAATTGTGCTATGCAAGTAACCTGTTGTAAACTAAAGTGACCTTAACAGCCTACTTAATAATGAAGTACATACCTTGACTTATAACTCGGAAAGGTTACGGCTCTATTATCACCTAATAGATTCAGGTTAAAGTATTTCCGCAAAGAACTACTACCTATCATCCAAGTGTTAATATATGGTGAAAGACCGGAAATGTCAAGGCTTAAAATGAAAATTAATTTTTTTCTTTTCAGCTGGCGTCAATCTTTATTTACAACCTCTCCTTATTAATTAAATAAAATATTTTATCTTTTGCTTAAATATTTTATCGACCAAAAAATTTAAATAAAATTAAGCAAATAATTTCATATAAGACGAAAGCCATTATTGTTCTAAGCGTCTATTTTCACAGGCTATTTTTTTATGAAATGAGAAACCTGTTAATAAACGAGCCCATAACGAGGTCATTTTTTTCCTAAATATTTTTTACTGTCCTGTTATTCTATTATCGTCAAAGGACTTAAATAAATAACAGAGGTAGTGTCTTTTTATATATGACCTTTTTAGTACCGATAATTTTAATATATTAAAAAGGCCATCATATTCTTTATGTTTCTAAAAGAAGCAATTTTCCTGCTAAAATTTGACGGAAGGATACGGTTTTATGTTTATTTATTATGTACCAGCGACTTATAAATAAATTCCGGTTGTAATAAACTATGGCATAAATTATATTATTTTACCCCGGAGCATCGGGAGCACAAATATTTTAAATTACTTATAGATACTAAATATAATTTAAACTGTTGTGCTCCCGGGAGCATGGGCATATTTCTGCAATCAATACCAGATGATTTTTTAGAATCAAAAAAAACTGTCATTTAAATCTCCTGATTTAGCCGGACCTTAAGCAGTTTTTAAATATTGACATAAAGCCCTTAATTTCTTTATTAGCAACCAGGTTTTTCTATTTATCAAAGAGGTAAAATACTTTATGGTGAAGATTTCCCGTCAAACCAGAGAAATAATCAATATTGTCATATTTTTAGTCGTGGTCGCCTTTCTTTTGATTACTTATGTTATCTATCCGCTGAATCGCACCAAGGCAACGATGGGGCGAGCCAATCTTGATGATTATAATCCCGATTCCCTGCCGGTCAATGACCCAGCCCTGTTTGTGGAGGTCGGTTTGAAAGCTGATACTTTCAGTGTTGATATTGACATTAATACTACCCTGGCCTGTCTTTATATCCAGCCAACGCCGGACAGCTTGGCACAGCCGCGCGGAACGGTGATTTTGATACATGACGAGCGAAAAGACCGCACCACGATGATACCTCTGGCCCGGGAGCTGGCCGATTCCGGTTATGCCGTAATTGCTTACGACCAGCGGGCAAGCGGGCTCACTTCGGGTAAATATCATGGTGAAGGTTTTTATGAAGCCAACGACTTGGAGGAAATTATCCCCTACCTGGTATTACGTGAGCGGATTTTTCATCCCCTGACCGTGGTCGGGTTTTCTCTGGGAGCCGATGCCGCCCTTCTGGCATCTCATGACGAAAAACGCATTGACCGAGTGGCGGCGGTTGACCCCTATCTAACGACCATCAACTACCAGAATACCCTGAAACAGGAACACAATACCATCTGGTTTCCATTCTTCCGGACGGTTATGTGGTGGTGGTATAACATGCGCTCCGGATATGCCGCCCCGTACCGGAAAATAGAGGATATCAAGCCGGTGGTGTGTCGGACACTCCTTTTTATCGCCGCCGATAAACTAAACACTGCCGAACCGGCGCGGCTCAGGGATATTTCCAGTCCGGAACTTCTCACCCTGAAACCCAGACCGGATGATGACAAAGCGCTTTTTGAAGAATTGATATCCTTTATCCGACAACCCCTGTGATAATAGAACAATTGTATTAATTTATTAGCGACCGGTACCGTCCGGGGCGTAAATTAAAATAACGAGTGATTTTTTTTAATCCGTTATAAGGAGTTGTGATATATGAGCGCTGTAAAGATTGCCGACAACGTTTACTGGGTGGGGGTCAAGGACAGGGACCTGCGTGTTTTCGA
Source organism: uncultured Ignavibacteriales bacterium (assembly GCA_964618515.1). Lineage (GTDB taxonomy): Bacteria > Zixibacteria > MSB-5A5 > GN15 > FEB-12 > JAFGNW01. The sequence goes on from CAZUAS010000044.1 coordinate 10,834, forward strand.
TATCATCATGCCGACCCAATACGGTACGACCTATAACGCCTATCTTGTAAAAGGTGAAAAAGTCGCCCTTATTGACACCGTAAAAAAAGGTTTCACCGAGGAGTACCTGGCCAATATCGAGGAAATCACCCCGCTGAGTGCGATCGATTATCTGGTGGTTAATCATACCGAGCCGGACCACAGCGGTTCGATAATCGAGCTTTTGAAGCGGGCGCCGAAAATTCAGATTGTCTGTGCCCTGGCCGCTAAAATATTCGTCCAGAATGTCCTCAACTCCGATAACAACCTGACCGGCCTTAAAGATAACGCTTTTATAGAGTTGGGCGGGAAAACGCTGACTATCAAGCTTACGCCCTATATGCACTGGCCTGATACCATGATGGAATACCTGGCGGAGGATAAGGTTTTATTTTCCGGCGACGGTTTCGCGGCTCATTACGCCGGGGACGCCATTTACGGCGACGAACTTCCGGGCGAGATCGACCTTGACCATGAAGTTCATTATTATTTCGACACCATAATGCGGCCGTTTACCAGTCATATCCGCAAGAACCTGGTTAAACTTGAGGAACTGGATATAAAAATGGTGGCGCCTTCGCACGGCCCGCTGTTCAGAAACCAGGCGACGCGCTATATTAATATGTACAAAGACTGGTCGGTGGATAAAGCCGAGGGGAAAAACCAGGTGGCGATTTTTTATGCTTCGAGTTACGGCAACACGAAAATAATCGCCGAGCGCATCTCGGCTAACCTTAACCGGGCGGGGTTCCTGACCCCGGTCAACGATATCACGGCCTGCGACCAGATGAAAGCCCGGGAGCTTATCGAAGAAAGCAAGGCGGTCATAATCGGGACGCCGACTTTCAATGGCGACGCGGTCAAGCCTGTCTGGGATTTCGTCAATCTGTTCTCGACGGTGGACACGAAAGGCAAGAAGGCGGCGACTTTCGGTTCCTACGGCTGGAGCGGCGAGGGCACCAAACTGGTCAGCGACCGCCTGGCCGGGATGAAAATAAAGGTCATGCCTGAACCCTTCCGGGCCAAACTGGTGCCATCGGAAAAAGAGCTGTCCGAGGTGGACCGTTTCAGCGGCGAAATCGCCAATTTTATTAATGAGGGCTGAGCTGATGTTATGGCTGAACGCCGTTGCGAGGTATGGTCTTATGATGCTTGTTACCCCCATAGTACGGCAGGTTGAATTGACGAAGACTTTCGACACACCAAAGAAACGAACAGGCCAAACCGCTGAAAGGTTCCGTTCTGTGAAGACTTCTTCCCCCGGTCTTCGCAGGAAAGTAAGCCCAGGCGCTGAGGCCATTATACCGACGCAGAGTTTTGAAACGGAATTAAGAACAAGGCTATCAAGCAATGAGAAAAAAAAGAGGAAATCGGACTAAAGCCGGTTTCCTCAAAAACGAGTCCCGCGTCATAGTTGACGCGGGTGTGGTTTCGTCACCGTCAGTACGATTTGCGGTAGCGATTGCCGCCGTCGCGGTTACCACTTTGGGGACGAGGTTTCGCTTCATTGACATTCAACGCCCGTCCGTTCAGCTCCTGGCCGTTAAGACCACTGATGGCAGCTGTTGCTTCGTCCTTTGCTGACATCTCCACAAAGGCAAATCCTCTTGGCTGTCCATTGTCTTTGTCCACAATAATGCTGACGGTTGATACATCGCCAAAACCACTGAAGGCCTGGCGTAATTGTTCTTCTGTCGTATCGTATGACAGGTTTCCGATGTAGATATTCATTCTACACTCCATAATTTTTTTATCCCGAAGTCACCTGTATTTTGATGAAACCAGGTACATCCGGATAAATGATATGCTGCGCGTGATTGCGCGATCAATTCGAGATTATGCTTTAGCGGAGAGTTGTAAATTTTGACAAGACTACGATAAAGGTCGAACTCAAATTAAGGTTTATTCTATATTATAGCATAGTCATTTATAAAAACCTATGATTATTTTTACAAAATACAGTTTATTTTCAAATAATTCAAAATAGATAGTTACACCTGAATAAAGAAAACAGTATATATCCTTGCGCCGCATGATTAACCGAGTTATTTGCAGAAAATTTAAAAAGCAGTTGAAATAGTGTTAAAATGGTTGAGATCCTTTAAGGGTTCCGCTTGTTTTATTTTGATTCAGGATTACTTCGTTTTTGGATATCTGAAGATACTTTAATAATTGGATGCTTAGGATTCTAGGTTTAACCAAATCTTACCTCTGTAACAAAGCAGCAGGAGCATACTGTATGTCAGATCTCCATCCTCTCCACGCAGCCGGCGATGAGGGTGCGAAGTTTCGGTTCGGCTTTGGTAGCCGCCCCGATGACGTCTTCCAGCGAGCAGGGATGCATGTTGTCGGCCAGGCCCATATCGGTTATAATCGAAAAGCCGAGGATTTTATTATGCTGATGATGCGCCGTCAGCACCTCCGGTACGGTGGACATCCCCACGGCGTCGGCGCCGAACCCGCGAAACATCCGGTACTCCGCCGAAGTTTCCAAACACGGTCCGGTCACGCCGATATAAACGCCTTCCTGCAGTCTCAGTTTCTGTTCCAGCGCGACTTCTCTGGCAAGCCGGATAAGTGCGCGGTTGTAAACCTCGTACATATCCGGGAAGCGGTCGCCAAGGGTGTCGTCGTTGGGTCCCAGAAGGGGGTTGCCCGGGAAGAAATTGATATGGTCTTTGATGACCATGATGTCACCGGGCTGGAAATTGGGGTTCATTCCCCCGGCGGCATTGGAAACTATCAGGGTCTGCATCCCCAGCGCCTTGAGCACCCGGATCGGGAAAGCAATCTGTTGGAACGAGTAGCCCTCGTAATAATGAAATCGTCCCTGCATGCACACTACCGGTTTGCCTTTGAGGTGCCCGAATAAAAGCCGTCCGGCGTGTGACTCCACCGTTGAGACCGGGAAGTGCGGGATGCGGTCATAGGGTACGGTTCCGACCATTTCGATGCCATCCACCAGGGAACCCAGCCCCGTTCCCAGAATGATCCCGATTTTCGGTTCGAATTTTATCTGGCTTTTGATATAGTCCACCGCCTCAGTGCGCATTTTATTAAATTCAGCGAGTGTATTCACTTTTAGCTCCTGCAATTTACAAGTTTCAGTTAACTGTGAAAATATATACCTGCCGGTATGATTAATAAAGAAAAAAGCATAAAAAAACCGGCTCCGAGAGATTAGGTAGAGCCGGTTTTTATTATACAGGTGGGTATATGTTAACTTTTTTCCGCTTTATCCATTTCTTCTTCGAATTTGGCGACGACCTCGTCGAGTTCATCAGCCAGATTGTTCGGGTCAAGATAAGCATTTTTGGATTTTTTATTTGCGGTCCCCTCGATATTTATCGCGTTATGTTCGGTGGGCATCTCCGGTTCCCCGGTCTCCAGGTTAACTTTGTCGGTGTTGAAGGGTTCTTCATCGGCGGCTGACTTAACAGGGATAAATTCCGGCGGGACTTCCTCGGCCCGAGCATTGGTAATAGTGACATTATCAGGCGGCAGTGGGCTTTGGCGGGGCGGGGTGGCACCCTGACGGCGGGATTCACCCTCCACTTTTTTCTGGTAGCTTTCGAGGGCGGCGGCAAGCTCCGGGTCGATATCTTTGGATTTCGACGGTTCCGCCGGGTGAGCTTTTATTTCCTCACCGGCAGGACTCTGAAGCTCTTCGTCCATGTCTTCCGATGACGGTTCTTCAATGGTGTCAGAGGCGGCGGCCTCCTCGGTTTTTATGCCTTTGTCTTTGGTCGGCAGGGTGGCGAAGGTTTCGCGCTTTTTATTTTCCATTTCGGCGGAGTCGATTATCTCCAGCGACTCCTCGCTCTTTTCTTTAATATTTTCCGCAGAGGCGATATCGTCGATGAGTTCAAGATGCGAATGCAACAGGCCGCGGACTTTGGCGATGTATGATTTTTTGGTCAGCTCGATTTTCTGCAGCTGATTTTCAATTTCGGTTATCTTGTGCGAACGATTGGCCACCGTTTGTTCATATTCGGCTTTTGCCTTGGCCAGCATCACCGCCGCTTCCTTTTTGGCGTTGGCTATGGTCATATCGGCGTTACGGCGGGCATCGATGGCGGCATTCTTTATGGTATCCTCGAATTGTTTTAACCCGGCCAGTTGAGATTTGAGGGATTCAATCTCCATCGATAGTTTCAGGTTCTCATGTTTCAAACTTTCGATGATATTGGCGACCTTCTCCTTGAAGCTCTCAACTTCATCCTTACCATAACCGCGCATTTGGTTGGGAAATTCATAATTACGGATATCATTAGGCGATAAATCCATATCAGCACTCACTTGTTAAAAGTCTCCTTTTTTGTACCCGCCTGTTGCCTTGTTCGAAAAAAGAACAGTTTCAAAACGGTACACTTTATAGTAGTTATCGTATTTTTTTGAGAAATATTGAGGAAAAGATTAAAAAAAAGCCAGGTTCGCAGTAATAAATTAAGTTCGAACCCGTTAGAATATTAATTAGTCGGTTTCAGCGACCGCCCTATTAAGCCTTGATTGGTAATAAGTTACGGGGATTTTACGCCTCCCGGGGGCCGAAAATCCCAGTGCCGATACGTATCATGGTCGCACCCTCGGCTACCCCCAGCTCAAAATCATCCGTCATCCCCATCGACAAAGTGTCGAACTTACTGCCGACAATATCCCGGCCTTTTTTGAAAAGGTTGTGGCATATTTTGAAAATCCGCCGAATCTCATCCCGGTCATCGGTCAACGGCCCGACCGTCATCAACCCGGTCAGGTTGATATTTTCAAGATTATTCACCCTTTTTATAAGCTCCAGGGTTTTCTCCGGTGGGACTCCGTACTTCTGGATTTCACCGGAGGCATTGACTTCAATATAACACTCGATAACGCGGTCGATATCACGGGCATGGCGGTTTATTTCTTCAGCCAGCCGGTAGGAATCAACCGATTGAATGACGTCGAACAATTGTACCGCCTTTTTCACTTTGTTGGTTTGGAGGTGGCCGACCATGTGAAAACGGGCAATCCGACCGACTTCGTTGATTTTCGGCTCCGCTTCCTGAACTCGGTTTTCCCCGATATTCCGTATCCCGGCGGCGACCGCCATCTTGATGGAGGCCGCGGGATGGGATTTGGTAATGGCGACGATGGTTATATCGTTGGCGTCGCGGTTATATTCTTCGCATGCTTCGACAATACGGCCGCGAAGCTCCCTGAGGTTATCTGCTATCTCTTCTTTCACGGCTGATAAAAAATGGTAAAAAAATTGATGTTAATCAAGAGAAATTTTAAAAACCGGATGATGGAGTGCAATTATATCGGTGAAGTTATTGTCAGGCTTCAGCCAGATAAGCCCGGTCAAAGCCGACCACCGGGATATTGTTGTCAGTCACGGCCGGATATGCTACCGGAGCGGGTGCTGCCGGCGGAGAGTAATTCGGCAATAGTTTTGATTCCAGAGAAGTCACGGCAGCGGTAACCCGGTTAAAGAAATTTTCAATTACGGTTCGAAGTTGCGATGACGCAGTTGTCACCAAATCCCCCGAAAAACCGAGTTCCGTCGCCGCAGCACTGAAAAAACTGTCAATATCGGCAGTCAGCTTTTCTTCGGTCTGGTTCAGGTAGCTTTCCACGGCATCAAAAAATACAGCCATCATTGCGGGAGTACCCTTTTCGGCAATATCGCCCGCCGTGTTAAAATAGCTGTTCAGGGTGTCTGGAATTTCGCCGGACATCTGTTTTGTCTGGACATTGAACTTTTCCGCCAAAGCAAAACTGAAGCGGTTGTCGAGGCGGTAACGCAGGGCAATCCTGTTGACGGCGCGGCGATGATTATCCTGAATATCGACCTTCAGCGAACGGCGAATATCGGCGGCTTCTTTCAGAAACATCTGCAGGGAAAAGTCCCTTCCCTGTACTCGGAACTGCCCCAGCTGGCGGCCCATTACAACACTCTGATTATGGGTGGTAAGTTTTTGGTCAGCGGAATCGTCGGTCAGGTTGGTTTCGACTGTTTGCCGGCCGGTAACATCAAACGCCGCTTTCAGACCGAATCCCGCCGCGGCCAGTTGTTCCACCCCAGCCATGTCGCCTTCGGCAAGAGATGTTACCGAACGCATAAATGTCGCCAGGTTAAAACGCAAATCAAGATTGTAATCCAGCTGTGCCTGTCGGCGGTAATAGTAGGTGCCGTCGGGATTGATTTCCACTGCGGATTGGTCCGATGTGGTTACCGGTTTTTTTGTCGGTGGGGTGGTGGCGTCCGAGTTATCCGGCGGGGGTTGATTTGACGGCTCGTAGTGGTCGGTATTCCGGGATAAGTCAACCGGCTGCACCGGCGGACAGTAAACAGTCTTGGTAGCGGTTGGGGCATTGTAAAATTCCGCCTGGTGGAGACGGTCAAAATAACGTTGAGTATAGTCGCCGGCTATTGATGCCAGCAAATTGGAAAGCCCCATTAATCCCTCTATTTAAGTCTGTTGTGCTTATTTAATTATCGGCTGATTGGACTTTTTCTCGAGCATAAAAAAAGAATGTTGTTATAAATTTCTTTTGTTGCTACGTAATCATTAACAGCATATAAATACACTATGAGAAAAGATGGCATTCTGACCTGGGTGGAACTGTCCCGTTCGGCCCTCGCGAATAATCTGAAAGAACTTTCCCGTCTGGCCGGAGGTCGATTGATGGCGGTATCGGTTAAAGCCAACGCTTACGGCCACGGTCTTAAGGAAATTGTCGGCCTGCTCAAAGAAAGAAACGAGGCGGCTTATCTGACGGTGCATTCGCTGGAGGAAGCCGTTCTTTGCCGCCAGGTCGGCTGGAAGAAAAAAATTATGGTGCTCGGACCGATTCCCCTGGCGCATCTGGCCGCCGTTTTCGAATACCAGCTCGAACCGGTCGTGTTCAACCGCGAAACCCTCGATAAGCTGGGAAAAATTTCCACCAAGCGCCGGATACATATTGCCACCCATCTGAAACTGGAAACCGGTACCCACCGTCAGGGAATAATGGAGAAAGATTTACCGGTATTTGCGGCTCTTTATAAAAAATATCCGTACCTTGAAAAACCCCTTGGCGCTAGTATGCATTTTGCCAATATCGAAGATACCACCGTGCACGAATACGCCGAATACCAGCTGAATAATTATAACCGGCTGGTCAAGGTCATGTCGCGCCTGGGGATAAAACCCCGAATCCGCCATACCGCCTCCTCGGCGGCCCTTATCCTTTTTGAACATACCCGCTTCGAAATGGTACGTCCAGGAATAGCTGTCTATGGTCACTGGCCGTCGAAAGAAACCTACCTGTCTTACCGGCTTGAAGGCGGCCGCAACAACATTTTTCAGCCGGTTATGTCTTTAAAAACGAGCGTTACCCAGATTAAAGATATTCCGGCGGATAGTTTCATAGGATACGGTTGTACCTATCGGACTACCGCTCCTACCCGACTGGCGGTGTTACCGGTGGGTTACTACGACGGGTATGACCGGGCCCTGTCCAACCGGGCCTACGTACTGGTCAGGGGCCGAAGGGCGCCAGTCAGAGGTCGTATTTGTATGAATTTAATGATGGTTGATATTACCGATATTAAAGGTGTGAAACTTGAAGATGAGGTGGTTTTAATAGGTCAGGATGGTAAAGAGAAAATAACCGCCGAACAACTGGGTGAATGGCAGGGGACAATCAATTATGAGATTTTGTCCCATATTTCACAAGCTTTGTCAAGAAAAATCGTAAATTAAAAAACTCCGCAATATTCTGTATTCCTTGTATTGACAACAGGATAAGTTATTGTTAGAAAATTAAAGCGGATTAATTTTAAAAAATATTCTTGACATAAATAGGGGTCAAACCTATTATTTTGTGAAGCTTTTCACATAAGCCATGGCGAGGAATTGTCGTAAAGGTTAAAACTGGAATGGAACCTACAGAAAGGTTAGGTAAAAAAAGAATCTCCGAATCGACCATCCACCGCTTGTCTCTTTATTATCGAACTCTTTCTATGCTGGAGAAAGAGAACTATGAGACGGTGTCGTCGAAGGAGCTGGCCAGACGAGAGAAACTGACCCCCGCCCAGGTGCGCAAGGACCTCTCGTTCTTCGGGACCTTTGGTACCCGGGGTCTTGGTTACCCGGTAATCGAGCTTAAAAAGCAGATTGCGACCATTTTGGGTATTGACCGCCAATGGCGGGTAGCCCTGGTGGGAGTGGGCAATATCGGCTCCGCTCTGGTCAGCTACAAGGAATTTTCACGTCAGGATTTTCATATTGTCAAGTTATTCGACAATGACCAGCGCAAAATCGGTTCCAATCATAAGGGCATTGTAATTTCCGACATAAAAAATCTGCAGACCGAACTCCAGGAAGCCAAAATCGAAATCGTTATTATTGCCGTGCCGGCGGCGGTGGCTCAGTTTATAGTAGATGACGTCGTCAAAGCGAACATAAAAGCCATCCTTAATTTCGCCCCGGTTAATTTGAAAGTGCCCGATGATGTTTACGTCAGGAATGAAAACATGTCGATGGAATTGGAGTATTTGTCTTTTGCCATGGTTAACGAACACCCCAAGAAAAAAGTGAAATAAAATCTTATTTAGAAAATGCGTTAAATAAATGACCCGCCCGGACGGGTTTTTTTATGGTATAAATTCCCCACTTTGAGGTCGCCGGCCAATCCCCGATACTTTCAATAATAAGTTAATCCATTCCCGGGTATGGGATTACCTGACGGCACGGGTTTTGATATAATCTTTTTCGGTACGTTTATATTATTATGGAACGGAGGGATTATGATAAAAAGAATATCAATTATATTTGTAATTTTATTGGTTGTAACGGGCGTCGGCGGGGTGGTGGCCCTGGATAAACAGACCCTGGACAACTATACCCCCCTGACCACCAAACATATTTTTACTATTAATGAAACCATAAATCACCTCAGTCACCATATCGATTTATGGCATGACGCCAATCTCAAAGACGACCGGGATAAGATTGAGCTTTACGAAGCCGTCATCGATGATATTATAAGTAAGGATATTGTCCAGTCTAAAAACAATGTTCGCAATTATGCTCAGCTGGCGGTACTCGAAAATGTATCCGGGGGCGAGGCGGAAAGCCAGGCTGATTTGAATCAAAGTGGGGCCAGGCCGAGCGAAGTTTTCAAGGGTATGGTCAGTAATCTCAATTCCAAGAAGAAAATGGCGGAAGCCATACAGAAAACAAAGACTTTCAGCAATAAGTTTCGTCTGCTGGGTGATTATATATACCTGTTGCAGCAGGAGCTGAAAATGGTCAGGATCGAGGTAGCCAACGAAGAAAGCGAAACTGGTGATGTCAAAAAATAGCGAGAACCGTTTAGGTGGAATAAGTTTGATTCCCCTCTTTTAGCTTGACCCCTCGCGCCGGGCGTCGTCACGTTCCCACTGTGACGACGCTCCTTTTTTTGCCTGTCGACCGGTTTCAGCCGGGCTGATATTTTTAACCCGTACCATTGAGAACCTTCTTGAGATACTGGCCGGTGTAGGATACGTGGTGGCGGCTTATTTCTTCGGGCGTGCCGGCGGCGATTATCCGCCCGCCCTCGTCACCCCCCTCCGGCCCGATGTCGATTATATAGTCGGCGGTTTTGATGACGTCCAGGTTATGTTCGATAACCAGTACGGTATTGCCGCGGTCCACCAGTTCGTTGAGTACTTTTAAAAGCATGCGGATATCTTCGAAATGCAGACCGGTGGTGGGTTCGTCGAGAATATATAAGGTTTTTCCGGTCGCCACCTTGCTCAGCTCGGTGGACAGTTTGACCCGCTGGGCTTCGCCGCCCGAAAGCGTCGTCGCCTGCTGTCCGAGGTGAATATACCCCAGTCCGACATTGGCCAGAGTCAAAAGTTTGCTCTTTATCCGGGGGATGTTCTCGAAGAATTTCAACCCTTCGTCCACCGTCATCTCCAGGATGTCGGAAATATTCCGTCCCTTGTAAGTTATTTCCAGGGTTTCCCGGTTGTATCTTTTGCCCTTGCAGGCCTCGCAAGGGATATAGACATCCGGAAGAAAATGCATTTCAATTTTGATGATGCCGTCTCCCTGGCAGGTTTCGCACCGTCCCCCCTTGACATTGAAGGAAAACCGCCCGGCCGAGTAGCCTCTCACTCTGGCTTCCGGAAGGGAGGCGAAGAGTTCCCGGATGGGTGTGAACAGGCCGGTGTAGGTAGCCGGGTTGGAACGGGGAGTACGGCCGATGGGCGACTGGTCGATATTAATCACCTTGTCGATATTTTCCAGGCCTTCGATCCGGTCATACGGCAGGGGCGTCTTGCGGCTGTTATAAAATTTTTTAGCCAGAATACGATAGAGTGTCTCATTGATAAGAGTGGACTTGCCCGAACCGGACACCCCGGTAACGGCGATAAAAATACCCAGAGGGATGGCCACTTCGATGTTTTTCAGATTATTGCCGCGGGCACCATATATTTTCAGAAGGTTGCCGTTGAATGCCCGGCGATAGGGAGGCGTCTCAATTTTTTTCAGGTTGGCCAGGTACTGTCCGGTGATAGAGCGGGAACATTTTTTTATATCTTGGGGCGTACCGCAGACCACTACTTCACCGCCGTGAATCCCCGCCGCCGGGCCAAGGTCAATGACATAATCGGCCTTTTCGATGGTTTCGCGGTCGTGTTCCACCACCAGGACGGTGTTGCCGATATCACGAAGTTCGGTCAGGGTAGCCAGCAGTTTCCGATTGTCCCGCTGGTGCAGACCAATCGAGGGTTCATCGAGAATATACAGGACTCCGACCAGGCGCGAACCAATCTGGGTGGCCAGGCGGATACGCTGAGCCTCACCGCCGGAAAGAGTGGCGGCTGCCCGGCTCAATGTCAGGTAGTTCAAACCAACATCACAAAGAAAATTCAACCGTTCCTGGATTTCTTTTAATATCTGTTTGGCAATCAGTTGCTGTTGTTTGGTCAGCCGGATATTTTTAAAAAAGTCCAGGGCCTGTTTGATGGACATGTCGGCCACGCTGTCAATGGTTTCCCGGTCAATAATCACCGCGAGGGCCTCGGGTCGAAGCCGGGCGCCGTTACAGCCCGGACACCGGGTTATCGACATGTAATTTTCTATCCATTGCCGGACCCCGCCCGATTCGGTCTGCTTGTAACGCCGTTCCAGGTGCGGAATGACGCCCTCGAAAGAAGTCTGGTAGACGCCGGAACCCTTGCCCCGGGCGGAAAGATGCTCGTATTCGAAAGACATTTCCTCCCGGCCCGAGCCGTAAAGAATCACGTTCTGTATTTTCTGGGGCAGTTTTTCAAACGGCGT
>CAZUAS010000045.1:0-6261 GCA_964618515.1 uncultured Ignavibacteriales bacterium
ATCATGATGTTATATAAAGCTGATAGTTAACGAGACTTCTAAGATAAGGTGCTTAAGGCATGAGTGAAAAATACCTTCGTTTTTTGGAACCTCAATCAGGTCAGATATGCTACGGATTGCTCGAGTATGACAGGATCACGCCCCTGCAATGTCCGCCCTGGCAATCGGTGAAAAAAGAAAATAAGACCTTTAACTTAAACGATGTAATTCTTAAAGCTCCTGTGGAACCCGGTAAAATTATCTGTATTGGTTTGAACTATCACGCCCATGTACAAGCGTCGCAATCGGCGGATAAGGCGCCGGATTATCCTTTGATATTTCTTAAACCGCCGTCGGCGGTCATAGGACCGCAGGAGAATATAATACATCCCAGTCAATCCGAAAGAGTGGATTATGAAGCCGAACTGGGCGTAGTTATAGGTCGGACAGCCCATAAAGTTACCCAGGCTGATGCTGAAAACTATATTTTCGGTTATACCTGTGTTAACGACGTCACAGCCCGGGATTTACAGAAAAAGGACGGTCAATGGTCGCGCGCCAAAGGCTTTGACACCTTTTGCCCGGTCGGACCATGGATAGTAACTCATCTGAATTATCAGGATGTCCTGGTGGAGGGTATTCTCAATGGTGAGGTCAAGCAATCCGGCCGTACTTCCCTAATGATTTTCAACATACCTTATTTGATAAGCTATATATCTGCCATCATGACCCTTTATCCCGGTGATTTAATTTCCACCGGGACACCCGCCGGCATCGCTCCCATGAAGCCCGGCGACGTTATTGAAGTAAAGGTAGAGGGGATCGGCAGTTTGATAAACCAAATGATTTGACGGGTGACCAGTAAGGAGAAACGTGACGGACCGTCTTTATTACCGCAATCCGGCCATGTTGACTTTTGAAGCCGAGATTGTTGAAACCGGCGCTTATCAAGACCATTTTTATACGGTGGTGGACCGGTCGGCCTTTTACCCGACCTCCGGCGGTCAACTTTTCGATACCGGAACTCTGAACGATATTGCCGTTATCGACGTCGTTGAATCCGAAAATAAAGAGGTCCTGCATATTACCGAGGTACCGGTCGGTAAGGCAGGCGATAAAGTAACGGGTAAGGTGGATAAAAAAAGGCGTCGAAAAAACCGGCAGGTACATACCGCCCAGCATATCCTCAGCCAGGCTTTTATTAAAGTATGCGGAGCGGAAACGGTCTCAGTGCACCTGGGTGAGGAATATGCCACTATCGAACTAAACGCCGCTGATATTAGCGATGATAATCTTCTGAAAACAGAGAAGCTGGCAAATGAAGTTGTCGAGGACAATCTGCCGGTGGATATTATTTTCGCCGATGAGGAGCTGTTGAAGTATCTCCCCATTCGAAAGATTCCCGAACGTGAAGGAGAATTGAGGGTAATCAAGATTGGTGATTTTGAATGTTCCGCCTGTGGTGGCACTCATTGCAACCGTACTGCGGAGGTCGGCTTTATCAAAATAGTCGGGACAGAAAAAATCAGAGGACATGTTCTGATAAAATTTTTAGCCGGAAGCCTGGCTTTCATGGATTATATGAACAGGTTCAAGGTTACTGACCGGTTATCCAGGGCTTTCACCTGTCATGTGAATGACTTATCCGATAAGATTGAAAAACTCATCATGGATAATAAATCAGCCCAGAAAAAAATAACACAACTTCAAAAGGAACTTCTTCCGGCACGAGCTGAACTTCTGGCTGGTAAGGCTAAAATGGCGGGAAAGGTTAAGGCCTGTTGTCGTATAATAAGTGACCTTGACAATAATGCGGTAAACATCCTGGCCGCACTGGTCGCTGACAAGATAAAAGGTCTGGCTATATTTATGACGGATGAACGGTTGTTCCTGGCGGTCTCTGAAAAAACCCCTTTTGACGCCGGTGAATTGATGAAGAGATTGGTTTTACAAATGCAGTTGAAAGGCGGCGGTTCCAGTAAGGCCGCTCAGGCCGGAGGGATAGAACCGAACAGGTTTGAAGAATACAAGGATTTTATTCTTAAAATTGTAAATGAGTAAAAGATTATTATCATATTCTTTTTTATTTTTAATTTTTCTGACTGTCAACGCCACATCTCAACAGAAGAAAACCAAAGAGATTTTTCTTGATTCCGACCGCCTTGAAATAATCCTTAAACCCCGGATGGATATTGCCTGGGGAAATGTGGTTTTTCGCACCGAAGACGGTACTTATTATTGTGATTCGGCTGTCTGGATCCGGGGTGTAAGTATCCATATGATGGGCAATGTCATTATCGATGAAAAGACTTATCATATCGTGGCGGATTCGGTTTATCATGATATTATGTTAAACGAATTTACCGCCTATGGCCAGAAAGTTGAACTATGGTCCAAAGATGATTCGCTTTTTTCGGTTGGACGGATGGCCAAATATAACCGGGATACTCGTTTTTTCTATATGGAACAACGGCCTACTCTTTTTCTTAAGTATCCGGATACGCTTAATATGATTGAAGTCCGGGGGGACTATATCGAATACGACGCTCAACTGGAGAAAGCCGAGGCTCGGGATAAAGTAATTATTACATCAAAGGATTTTTCCACTCTTTCCGGTTGTGCCATACTGTTTCCCCGTGACAACACTCTTCATCTGTCGGACAAACCGATCGCCAAGCGCAAGTATTCCAAAATCACCGGTGAGTATATGACCATTCATACAAAAAACGATATTATTCAGCAAATCGATGTTCAGGATTCAGCCAGGGGAGAATTCAATGAACCGGTGGATTCCCTGGAAGTCGAGTTTGACCGTTCCATATTATCGGGTAAACGGATTATTTTTGATTTTAAAAAGGGAGAACTGGATAAAATCACCTGCTTCGGTCAGGCTTATTCCTGGTATTACCCGTCATCGGTGGGTAAGAAGGAATTCGTTGAAAATACCGTTTCCGGAGATACCATCAAATTTTCCGTTAAGGATGAAAAACTCACTGCGGTTGAAGTCGTGGGCGGAGCCATCGGGACTTATGTCAACGGTGAGGTTATTATGACCGATAAGGCGGATTCCCTGGCGCAGGATTCCCTGACGAAAGCACCCCGGATTGATACTATTAATTATGAAGCCTGTTACATTAATTACGATATGAAGGATTCGATTATTAATCTGCAATGCCAGGGGCACGTCACCTCAGGACAGGTTGTACTGGACGCCTATAAAATCACTTTTGATACTCGTAGCCGGATTATTGAGGCCTTTTCCGCAGATATAAAAACCGATTCTTTAAAAGATAATTTTGAGACCCTCGAAGAACGCTTTAACCCCAATGAGATCCCTGTTATTCTTAAAGATGGTGAGGATGAGCTGTATGGGGATTATCTGGAATATTCCACTGAAACCCGGAAGGGGCGAATTGTTCAGTCCAAATCCAACTATGAACAGGGTACTTATTTCGGTGAAAAAGTATATCGCTCGAAAAGAGACATCTTTTATGTTAAAAACGGCCGCTACACTCCCTGTGATATCAATTATTTACATTTTTTCTCTTGTAACATGAAATTGATCGAGAAAAACAAGCTGATTGCCCGGCCGGTAGTGATGTACGTTGGCCGCTTGCCGGTTATCGCCTTGCCTTATTATGTCTTTCCCCTGAAGAAGGGTCGCCATTCAGGTTTTCTGCCTTTCACCCTGGGTAACATAGAAAGAGGCGACCGTTATATACGCAATGTCGGCTATTACTGGGCAGCCTCGGAATATTGGGATTACCAATTTGCTCTCGATTATTTTGAGCGACAGCGGACGGTCAACCTTTATAACCGCATTAATTACAATAAAAGGTATGCTTTTACCGGCTACGTGGCCGCCAATTATACCCGTGAAACCGGTTATTTGTACACCAGTGCCGTCGAAACTGAAAGAACCCGCTGGACTATTAAAGGCGAACATGTCCACGATATCTCACCCACCTTTAAAATCAGCGCTTCCGGTCAATACCAGTCCGACGCCACCTATTATAATGATTATTCAGCTGACCTCGATGACCGTCTGAACCGCAATACGACCTCAAAAATAAATTTCTCTAAACGGTTCAGTAAAAGTGTATCCCTGTCAGGTAATATTTATCATGATATCAACCTGGACACTGAAACCCGCACCACTAAAATACCGACTTTAAATTTATCCCTGCCGCGAATCAATCCTTTCGGTTCCGGGAAACTTAACCAGGAGGGCAAGCTGGAGCAGAAATGGTATCATAATTTCATTATTACCTATCGTCCCAGTCTTTCCAATTATTCCCGGCGGTCGGTCGTTAAAGAGGTGGTCGACGGTGATACCCTATCATATCGGAGTCGGCGAGAATACAGCCGCATCGACCACAGCGCCAATCTGTCTTTTACATCCCAGCTTTTTAAGTATATTACGTTTAATCCGAGTTTTAATTACGAAGAGAACTGGTTCAAAATCTATGAAACCGACCAATCCCAAATTGCCGGTATTGATGCCTCGACCACTTATCGCACTTTTTCTTATAATGGCGGGGTTTCGTTATCGACCAAAATATACGGCACCATTTATCCGAATATTTTTGGGTTAATCGGATTCAGACAAGTCCTTACGCCTACCGTTGGTTATCGTTTCACTCCGGATATAAACCGTCACCCGGAAATCCGCAGTTTTGCGGGCGGAGGGGCCGGAAGCAATCGAAGTTCGGTTATGACATTTTCTTTAAACCAGGTTTACCAGGCAAAAGTCCAGCAGGGACCGGGGGAGAGGAATCTTGACCTGGTTTCCATTAACTCCGGCTTCTCTTATGATTTTGAAAATACCGAGCGGCCCTTCTCGGATTTAAACACCACTTTCAGCTCCACTCTAATCCCCGGGATAAATTTCTACGGCAGTATGGTTCACTCTTTATACAAGCCAAATACCAATGAATTGAGCTTCTTCTCACCGTATCTTGAAAGTTTTGAGTTTAATACGACTTTTTCACTTAATGGTCAGTATTTCATCTTTAATGACCCGGATGAAATTACGAACGGGACGGATTCCCTTTCGGAACAGGAACAAAAGAACGGAGCGACCTCCCAAAGGCAGACACCGAGTTCAAGCAGGGGGAAAAACTGGAATATGACCGTTTCCTATAATTTCAGAGAATCCGGTCGGGGTATATATTATAGTAAGTCGAGCTTCATTCGCATGAATTTAAGTTTTTGGTTAACCCCCAATACTTCAATAAGTTACTCTCAGTATTACAATTTCGATGAAAATAAAACCGTCAATAATCAAGTAAATATTACCAGGCAAATGGTCTGCTGGACGGGTAATTTCTTCTGGGTTCCAATAGGTTCGAACCGCGGTTATGGTTTTAAACTGTACGTGACCAGCCTGCCGGCCATAAAAATCGATAATTCCCAGAATAACTTAAGCAGCGGTTATCTGCAATCCCTTAGATAACCTGATAAATAATCAGCTGAAATTCCCTTTCTTATGAGGTATTTTTGTTGACAGACATTTTAAACATTTGGTTTATATAGTGAAAAATTAAAATATATTAATCCTCACTTAAACAAGGAGCGACGTTCCTATGACCAAGGACGAGATGATTGCCTTTATGGCAGAAAAATCCGGTATTACAAAAAAACAAGCTATGACGGCATTTGAAGCTTTCGTTGATGGTGTCTCCACTAATTTGAGAAAAGGGGATAAAATCAGCTTCTCCGGATTCGGGACCTTCTCCATTTCCAAACGCAAAGCCAGAACAGGTCGTAATCCGCAGACCGGTGCCACCATCCAGATTCCCGCAACAAAAGTACCCGTTTTCAGAGCCGGAAAGAGATTAAAAGAAGCTGTTCGCAAGTAGTTCATGCTAATTTTCAAAAAGGCAGGGTTTTTTGCCCTGCCTTTTTTTTCATTTTAAAATTGCATTTTATCGCTTATTTATAGATTTTTTAACATTATGGCTCATAGTAAAAAGAAAAATAACGTCGAGAAGAAAAAGAAAGTGCTGGGAGCTCTATTGTTTCTCTTAGCCATGTTAATTTTAATTTCTCTGATTTCCCATGATAACCTTGATGATGCCTGTATTACCGGTGAAAAAGACAATCACCTGAATCCCTTTGAAATACAGTATCGGAACCAGGGTGGCATGATGGGGTCGTATTTGTCGTATATTTTTTCGGTTTTGTTCGGGTGGCTGTCGTATTTTATTCCTCTGGGCTTGATTTTTATCTCCTTCAGACTGTTTTCTTCTGACCTTGCGACGCGTTTTGAAATTAACTCTT
>CAZUAS010000045.1:6271-19484 GCA_964618515.1 uncultured Ignavibacteriales bacterium
GATGTCTCACCCTTAATCAAGGATTTCCTTTCACGAATTGAAATTAACTCTTTTCTACATTTTCTTATTTCTCTTTTAGGAACGATGCTTTTCAATATTCACCTGCTGGTTAACCGTCCGATAGGATATGAAACCGGGGCTATTGGCGGCTACCTGGGGGAAAAACTTACCAATCTTTCTCTGAAGTTGGTGGGGGAACTCGGTTCTTACCTGATATTAAGCGGTTTTATACTGATTTTATTGTTCATGTAT
The DNA here is from genome assembly GCA_964618515.1 of uncultured Ignavibacteriales bacterium. Classification (GTDB taxonomy): domain Bacteria; phylum Zixibacteria; class MSB-5A5; order GN15; family FEB-12; genus JAFGNW01. The sequence goes on from CAZUAS010000045.1 coordinate 6,524, forward strand.
ACTTCCATCACTCCGCTTTTAGCGGTCAGAATCCCGGTTCCGGGGAAAAAGCATTTCAAGAGTGCTTATAGTTTCTTTACAGGCCTGATGGGACATATTTTTACTTTCAGGTGGTTATTTGCCTCCTTCCGCCGTTCGAGTCAAACTTCGGGGGAAGAAACCGAAGACGCGGCTGAAAAGGAACCATTTGATAAAGTTCTGGAGGAGGAATTAGATGAGAAAACCGGAGCTGATAATGATGAAACCGAAGATAGCCGTTTAGAAGAATATACTGAAAATTCCGATTTATCTGAAAAGAAAACCCGGCGCCAGACGGTTATTAAAAAGGTAGCCGAGCCATTGCAGGTAAAATCAATCGATTACCGATATCCTCAGATTGATTTGCTCAATGAAAACGATGTGCCTGATGCGGCCGTAAATGCTGAAGAATTAAGCTTAACAGCCCGTATGCTTAAAGAAACACTCGAAACCTTCGGTGTCAGAATCGAGGGTAATATTGAAAAATTCCCAGGTCCGGTCATCACACGTTTTGAATTTAAACCGGCCGCCGGTATTAAAGTAAACCAGATTATAAATCTTGCCGATGATTTAGCCCTTGCTCTCAAGGCCAAGCGTATTCGCATAATCGCTCCGATTCCGGGTAAAGCCGCCGTTGGCGTGGAAATTCCCAACAGGCATCCCCAGAGTGTGTTTATTCGTGATATTATCACCTCCAATGAATTCAAAAATCCCGACCTTATTTTACCTATGGCAATCGGTAAAACGACTTCCGGGCAACCTTTTGTCACCGATCTGACCAAAATGCCACACCTTCTTATTGCGGGAGCCACGGGTTCCGGCAAGTCGGTATGTATGAATGTCTTGATCACATCACTTTTGTATCGTTTACATCCCCTGCAGGTACGGTTTATCTTTATTGACCCGAAAATGCTTGAATTATCAGTTTACTCCGGAATCCCGCATCTTGGCCGCCCGGTAGTTACCAAACCGAAAAGGGCAGAAAAAGTGCTGGCTGACACGGTTGCCGAGATGGAGAATAGGTATCGCAAGTTGGCGGCCGCATCGGTCAGAAATATCGAGGATTATAATCGGAAACAGAAACTCGAGGAGGAAAAACTGCCGTATATCATCATATTTGTCGATGAGCTGGCTGATTTAATGATGTCCTCGACTTCGACCAAAACCGAAGTATTGATAACCCGGCTGGCGCAGATGGCACGGGCGGTGGGGATTCATTTAATTCTGGCTACCCAGCGGCCGTCGGTCGATGTCATCACGGGTCTGATTAAAGCCAATTTCCCTGCCAGGATTGCCTTCCAGGTATCTTCAAAGGTCGATTCCCGCACAATCATCGACGGCAACGGGGCGGAAAAACTCCTGGGCAACGGAGACATGCTCTTTCTGTACTCCGGTCAGCCCGAACCCCGCCGTCTCCATGGAGCCTATATTTCCAGTGAAGAGACCGAACGTCTGGTGGAATTTATTAAATCTCAGGGGCTGGAAATGCTGACTCTGGAGAACATTTCTCAGCAAACCGGTGAGGTCACCGAATCCGATGTTGACCTGGGGGACCCGTTATTCAAGGAAGCTTGTGAAGTCGTGGTCAGGCATCGCCAGGGTTCGGTTTCGCTGTTGCAGAGGCGTCTGGGGATTGGTTACCAGCGAGCCGCCCGTCTCATTGACCGCCTTGAACAAGCCGGTATTGTCAGCCCCTTTGACGGCTCCAAAGCTCGCGATGTCATTGTGGACAAAGCATATATCGACACCCTGTTTTCCGGTTCCAATAATACCGTAACCTCCGATTCCGATTAGAACCCCCAGGTGAAAGCATTGTATAATCCATTATGAATAAACTATTAACAATTTTCTTGGTGTTTATTTTAAACCTTTCCTTTGCCTGGGCTAGTGACAGTTTTGATGAGCTGAAAAAAAAATTGGCTGGAGCGAAATGTATCCGATTTGATTTTCTAAGCATTATTGAATCGGGGATTTTTGATCGCATTGATACCGCCCAGGGTACGGCTTATATAGATGCTGACAACCGGTACAGGGTAACACTGGGTAATGATGAATATCTTTACAATGGCGAATTTCTTTATAGTTATAACAGGGATAACAATCAGGTTACGGTTGAAAAAAACACCGGCTGGGCAGGTAAGGATATAGTTTTCTTAGCACGGCTGGATAGTTATTACAATTCCTCTACGGTAATAAAGGATAATGAATATCGTCTTATAAAAGAGGATTCATCAGTTGAAAGCGCCATTCCTGATTCCCTGCTTCTGTTTCTGGACCCCGCTCTATTGATTCTGAAAGAGGTCCGGTATTATGATGTCAACGAGGAATTAAATCGTCTTATCTTCCTTCGACAGGATACCGACGCTTCTTGTGGTGAACAGCTTTTTCTTCCCGATTTCCCCGATTCCGTCCCGCGAATTAAATTGTGGTAGTATGAAATTTTTTCTTCTAAAACTGGGTTGCCCCAAAAACGATGTTGATGCCGATTACATTAGCGCCCGCCTGATTGACCATGGTCTTCAACCTACGACTGACCCCGAAAAAGCACATTCGATAATAATAAATACCTGCGGTTTCATTCAAGCAGCCAAAGAAGAATCAATAAACGAAATCCTTAAATTGAGTCTTCTGAAAAATTCAGGACACCACAAGACGTTATATGCCACCGGATGTTTGAGCCAGCGTTATGGTAGGGAACTGCTCCGGGGTATCCCGGAACTTGATGGCGTTTTCGGGATAGGCGAAATTGACGCCCTGGTCCGGGCGGTCGAGAATTCGTCACACCTTGTCAATCCTGTCTTTAAAAATACCCACCATCTTAATTACTTATGTGGTACAAGGCGCCATATTGCGGATAATCTGCCTTATGCCTATCTGAAAATATCGGATGGCTGTAATCGGTTATGTTCTTTTTGCGCTATTCCTTTCATCAGGGGAAAATATCGCAGCCGCCCCATAAAGGCTGTCGCCGACGAAGCCCGGTTTCTTGCCGACCACGGAAAAAAGGAAATAATTATTGTTTCCCAGGAGGCTACCCATTACGGGCATGATTTAAAGGACGGCTCAAACATTATCAATCTTCTGCAAGAGCTTGAAAAAATTAAAAAAATAAGCTGGATAAGACTGTTGTATTTGTATCCGGATCGGGTCAATGAGGAATTGATTGATTATATGGCTCAAAGCCCAAAAGTTCTCAAGTATTTTGACCTACCGCTGCAACATATAAACGATGAAATTTTACAAAAAATGCGCCGTCGCACCAGTCGTCACCAAATCGAACAATTGCTCTACAACATAAAAAACAGAATACCCGAAGCGGTTTTGAGGACGACATTTATAGTTGGTTTTCCAGGAGAATCGAAGAAAGAGTTTATGGAACTCAGGACTTTTATCAAAACGTATCAGTTTGACCGGGTGGGCGTTTTCAGTTTTTCCCTGGAGGAAGGAACCGCCGCGGCGAAAATGCGCCCCCTTGTATCAGAAAAGGTAAAAAATACCCGGCTGGACGAATTGATGACCCTCCAGCAGGAGATAGCCTTAGCTAAAAATAACTCCTTGATTGGTATTAATAAAAAAGTTATCATTGACTCATCCGGCGACAGTCGCATGGCTCGAGGTCGAACGGAAGCTGATTGTCCCGATATCGACCAGGAAATTGTCATATATGGAAAAAATCTGAAAGTCGGTGATATTCGCATCGTTAAAATAACAGGTTCGGACGGCTATGATTTAGTGGGAGAAGTTTTGCAGGGGTAGCCTATGATAGAATACAATAAGTTAGGTATTTTTTTATCCAAACCTATCGCCGTCATGCTGGTGATAATTTATCTGGTTCAATCCGGTTTGCTGGTTTATCTGATAAGTGACAAGTTTTCTTTGGAAAGACAGATTTCCTTTCAACAGAAGCGTATCACCGAACTTCAAGAAAAACTTCAAATATTCAAGGCAATTGATGATTTTCAGATAGGTTTCGACGACGAGGAGATAAGAAAATTAACGGATGTCATTTATACCGAAAGTAAAAAATATCAGTATGACCCGATGTTCATTTTAGCTATAATTCTGACCGAATCCTCTTTTAAAAAAGGTCAGAAATCCCATATGGGCGCCCGGGGATTGATGCAACTGATGCCGTTTGTGGGGGCTGATGTTTCTCCTCGCGCCGGCGTGGAATGGCAGGGTTCCAGCACTCTCTATAACCCCGAAGTTAATATTAAGCTTGGCATGCATCATCTTTTTGAACAAATTCTTGAATTTAAGGACATCAAAAAAGCTTTGATGGCATATAATATAGGAGAAACCAAATTAAGGGACATGCTAAGGGCCAACAAGCCCCTTCCCAAAAGATATTTGAATAAGGTATTAGAAAATTACAAAATGCTCAAGGAGACATATAAGGTTTGATTAACCATTTGAAATTCACCCTGTTACCGATTCTGGCAATTTTATTCGGTCTGATGCTGTTAAACTGCGGGGGTAAAAAGACATTTTCCAATTTAACCGCCCGGCAGTTGTACCAGAAGGGTATTGAGCTTTATGAAAAAGAGAAATATACCGAAGCCGTGGAATATTTTCAATTGATCGTTTACAACCATCCGGGCGAAGCGATAGTCGATACCGCCCAGTATTACCTGGCTTTGTCGTATTTCGGGAACAAGGAATATCCGCTGGCCCAGGTGGAATTTAACCGTCTTATAGTAAACTATCCTTCGTCGGTATATGTCGTCAATGCCCAGTTTATGAAAGCGGTTTGTTACTTTGAAGGGGCGCCCAGGAATTACGGTCTCGACCAGACTGACCTTTTCGAAGCCATCAAGCTGTTTGAGGATTTCATAATCGACCACCCGGAATCGGACCTTGCCGCCGATGCCAGGAAATATTCTCTCCTGGCTCGAACCAGGCTCGCTCATAAGTATTATGAAAACGGCATCGTGTATATGCGCATTAACGCCTTTACCGCCGCCAAAAAATATTTTCAGATTGTCATCGATGATTACACCGATACCGAGTATGCTCCCAAAGCGGCTTTTCATATCGCCGAAACGGAACTTCATCTGAAGAACTATGAAGAAGCCATCCGTCAGTTTGACAATTTCACCCTGGTTTTTCCCGACCATGAATGGTCTGATAAAGCCGTGAAGAAGAGGATTGAAGCTACCTTCAAGGTCGGCGAGATGAAATTTGAAAAGGGTGAATTTACGACGGCGCGGGAATTATTCGATGAATATGTCAAAAGATGTCCGGAGACTGATAATCTCAAATACCAAAAAGCCTTTTTCATGTCAGCCGAAGCTTCTTATCTGGAGAAGGATTACTCCCTGGCCCGGGATAAATTTCAAAGTTATATAAATGATTTCCCAAAAAACAGCCGGACGAGGAAAGCTGAAAAATACCTTGAAGAGATTGAAAAAATAATTACCCGCGAAACCGTAAATTATGTTCCCGACGAATCCTGAACAAGGTGGCATGTGGGCTATACTGGGGGGGGCTTTTGACCCCGTTCATTATGGTCATTTGACTTTAGCCCGTGAAATTTTAACCGGGAAAATGCTTGATGGTGTGTTGTTTATTCCGGCTTATCACCCACCGCATAAACCCAAAAATTGCCATGCCTCATATGAAGACCGCCTGGCCATGCTGGAGCTGGCGGTGGCGGGGGAAAGATTTTTCATCATCAGTCGGATTGAAGAAGAGCTGGGAACCACCGGTTTTACTCTGCATATCGTGCGGGCGATTAAAAAAAAATACCCTGCGGCCAGCTTTTATTTTATTATTGGGGCCGATAACATCGATGCTCTCAAGGACTGGTACCGGCCGGAAGAAATATTGAAGGAAATTAAAATTATATCCGGAACCAGACCAAACTATCCTCAGGCGGCGACATCACACCACCTGGCTGATAAAATTGAATTCATGCCGACAACTCCGGTTGATATTTCATCCAGTGAAATAAGAGAGAAAATAAAGTGCGGAGCGAGTAAGGAGCAACTTATCGGTTATATGCCCGAAAAAGTCGTCGCCTATATTTTAGAAAAGAATCTGTACCGATGAAAACCCGGTCAAAAAGAATATTCTTGGTGGACGGCTCGGCCCTTTTTTACCGAGCCTATTTTGCTTTCATCCGTAATCCGCTGATTAATTCGAAGGGCGAAAACACCTCGGCAACATACGGTTTCATCAATTCCCTTTTAAAAATCATCAGGGATGAAGACCCGGATTATTTAGCCGTAGTATTCGATACCAAGGAACCGACATTCCGCCATGAAATGTACCCGGACTACAAGTCCACCCGGGCTAAAATGCCGGATGAACTGGTTGAACAGTTGCCCCGCATTCACCAGGCGGTGGAAGCTTTAAATATTGCTACTTTCGAGATGCCCGGTTATGAAGCCGACGATATCATCGGAACCATCGCCCGCCTGGCTGAAAGAAAGGATTTCGAAGTCTGGTGCGTTACCGGTGACAAGGATTTCTTCCAACTGGTGACGGATAAGGTTAAAATTTATAATCCCAGGAAAATCGCCGACGCCGCCGAAATATTCGGTCCGCAAGAGGTAAAGGACAAATTCGGCGTCCATCCGTCGCAGGTTATCGACAAGCTTTCCCTTATGGGCGACAGTTCCGATAATGTACCCGGTGTTCCGGGTATCGGCCCGAAAACCGCCGATAAACTCCTTGAACAATTCGGTTCTCTTGAAAACCTGATAGCCAATATTGAACAGATAAGTTCTAAAAACATTCGGGAAAAAATTAAAAATAATATAGCCCAGGCAAAGCTTTCTAAAAAGCTGGTGACCATCGATTCCCAAGTCCCTATTAGTGTTGATTTTGATACAATGAAACGCCGGGTTATTAATTACGAAGCTGCCAAAAATTTATTTTTGGAGATGGAATTCAGTTCCCTTTTAAAACAGTTATCGCCGGAAAGCCCCATAATATCCAAAGACCTTACCCGGAAAGAAATTAAAGCTGACTATAAGCAGGTAAGGTCGGTGGATGAACTTATTAAACTGCTTAGGGAATTGGATTCTAAAAAAGAATTCGCGGTTGATACCGAGACCACTTCGCTCAATGCCCTCGAAGCCGACCTGGTGGGAGTTTCCTTATGTGCCGAACCGAATGAAGCTTATTATATCCCCCTGGGTCACAGTGTCGATAAAAATAAAAACCTGCCGTTCGAGGAAACTCTATCTATTTTAAAGAAATTTCTTGAAAATCCCGGAATTCAAAAATTCGGTCAGAATATCAAGTACGACCTCGAGGTCTTCCACCGCTATGGTATAGACATCAACCCGATTGCTTTCGATACCATGCTGGCATCGTATGTTCTCGACCCTTCAGGCCGTCAGCATTCATTGGATTTTCTGGCCATGAAGTATTTTGATTATAAAATGCAACCGATAACCGCTTTAATCGGAAGCGGTAAAAAACAGAAAACCTTTGATACGGTACCGGTGGAAAAAGCGGTCTTCTATGCGGCTGAAGACGCCGATATAACCTATCGGTTGAGGGGGATATTCGCCCCGTTAATCGCCAATGCCGAAATGCATAACCTTTATTACAACATTGAACTACCGCTGATAAAGGTACTTGCAGCCATGGAAGAAGCCGGTGTGCGGGTCGATGATAAATTTCTTGCTGGTCTCTCCAAGGAGATGGATAAAAAACTGATCCGCCTGGAAAAGGATATTTTCAAGATAGCCGGGGGCGAGTTCAATATCAATTCCACTCAGCAACTGGCTCATATCATGTTTGAAAAATTGAAATTACCGACCAGGGGTAAAACAGCCAAAAAAACGGGGTATTCTACCGACGTCCGGGTGCTCGAAGAACTGGCTCAGATTCATGAATTTCCGAAGTTGATACTTGATTATCGCCAGTTGACCAAATTGAAAAATACTTACATCGATGCTCTTCCCAGACTAATCAATCCTGTCACCGGGCGGGTACATACTTCATTCAATCAAACCATCGCCGCCACCGGACGCCTGTCCTCGACCGACCCGAACCTTCAGAATATCCCCATCCGTACCGAGGAAGGCCGTGAGATACGCAAAGCTTTTATCCCCCGTGATGATGATTACGTCCTCATGGCAGCTGACTACTCCCAGATTGAACTGCGTATTTTAGCTCACTATTCCGAGGACAAAGGACTTATCGAAGCTTTTAAAAGAGGTGAAGATATTCATACCCGTACTGCTGCCGAAGTTTACGGAGTGGCTTTTGACAGGGTTACTCCAGAGATGCGGCGGGCGGCTAAAACCGCCAATTTTGCTGTCATTTACGGCGTCTCGGCTTACGGTCTGAGCCAGCAGACGGAGCTTGACCTGAATCAATCCAAAGATTTTATAGAAACTTACTTTGCCCGTTACCCGGGAATAAATAAATATATGGATGATATGAAAAAGTTCGCCCGGGAAAAAGGCTACGTTACTACTCTTTATAACCGCCGAAGGTATCTTCCGGACATCAACAGTAAAAATTTCAGTATCCGTCAGTTTGCCGAGCGGACAGCCATCAATACACCCATCCAGGGTTCGGCGGCGGATATAATAAAAGTCGCCATGCTGAAAATCTATGACCGGATGAAAAAAATGAAATCCCGGATGGTTCTCCAGGTTCATGATGAACTAGTTTTCGATGTTCGCGACGATGAACTCGTGGAACTTAAACAGATTGTCAAAGATGGCATGGAGAAGACAATCAAACTCAAGGTTCCCCTGGTTGCCGATATCGGGGTGGGCCATAACTGGCTGGATTGTAAATAATTAATAACTTTAAATTAAACAATTTGCCCTGCCGGAGCGTCAGTAAAATGTAAATTGGTATAGACCGCCGGGTAAATGCTGTATTGGAGGAAATATGCAATACTTTTTTAAGAGTTTACTTTTCACCTTTGCGTTGGTTATTACAATAATAGTTATAAATGAAAGGGTAGTTGCACAGGATGCCGATAAAGACCTTCCGGATGAAAATGAATTTATAGCAGTGGAAATTTTACCAGAGATGATTTATGAAGAAACGCCGCTTTATCCGGAGGAAGCAAAGGAAAAGAAACTTGAAGGTACTGTTTATATTAAGGCACTGATTGACAAATCCGGAACGGTTGTTGACGCTAAAGTTTCAAAAACCTGCGGTACGGAACTGCTGGACAAAGCGGCTCTTGCCGCGGCTCACAAGTGCAAGTATAAACCGGCCGTTCAGAAAGGCAGACCGATAGCTGTCTGGGTTACCTACAAAGTCGAGTTTAAACTCGATAAGGACCAGGAGAAAGCCGAAAAAAATAAATAAGGAATTTAATAAAAGCCCCTTTGCGGTAATACCCATACAAAATGGCAGGGTTCAGTTTATGAATCCTGCCATTCATTTTTAACAGCATTTTTATTACAAATCAGAAAAAATATCGTATATTAAATATAGTGAAAAGAACTGGGATTATTCAATAAAGGATAAAATATGATTCGAAAGTTATTTGTTTTTGGATTATTACTTCTAATATTTCCCTTATCGGCGACCGGTAAGGGAATAAAAAAGATTGAAATTTCACCGGCGGTCATGGTGAACCTTGCCGAAGGTCATGCCGGGGCGATGATGGGCGGTATCCTGACCGGTGATATGTTTTTGACCGCCAATTTTGCACTGCGAACCACAATCGGTTTCACCAAACTTCGCTATTATCCCTCCGAGCTTGACTATGCCGACGCCGATTATTCGTTCTGGTTGTCATTTGCGCCCTATATGGAATTAAACATCGGCAACCGCTGGCGACCGTATCTGGCGGTAACGGGCTCATTCGGGAGCAGCGATTATAATACGACGACCATACCGGTCGCCGGTTTTGAACAAGCACCTTTCACCCGGATACAACCGGTTACCACAAGAAACAATTTCTATTCGCTGGGAGGGACGCTGGGAAGTAAGTTCAGGCTGGCTGGTCCAATATCGGCTTTTGTCGAAGCCAGTTATTATTTCTATTCGCACTTTTCGAATCGGGGGACTTTTTATATGACCGGGTATCCGTATCTCGACCAGGCTTATCATTTCAACGAGAACCCAGCGTACTTGTCTTTCGGTTTGACATACCAGATAAACATGAAATAAAAAATCTATCTGTTTTAAATGAAAAAGGACACTGTTTAACAGTGTCCTTTTTTACTTTCAAAATTCACTCACACCGCGCTTATTTTACCTGCATAAGCTCTCAAATTCGATATTATGGGAACAGCGGTGGGCAGGGACGGCATTCCTCCCAGCAGATAATCGGCGGATTTACCGTGCAGACCATCACCCAGCAGCACTTCTTCGCTTCAACCGGTTGTGAGGTCATAATCGTGAAGGCACCGGCAAAGATTGCCACAAAAACAAAAATAGCTACCAGAACTTTGAGTTTTCTCAAGAATTTCACCTGTTTTCACCTCCTTCCAGTTTAGATGTGTTTATTTCCGCTAAAGCGGTCAAAATTTCATCAATTTGACTGTCAGTCAAAGAACCGGGCCAGGCACCCATAATCAAGCCATCAGGTCCTATCAGCACCGTCTGCGGCAGCACATTTCCCCGATAGGTGCTGATAATATAGGGTTCGTTGACACAGATAACGGGGAATTCCATCCGGTATTCATCCACCAGCAACCGAGCTTCATCCGTGTCACAGGCACATACCCCCAGGAAACGAAGGCTGTCGGATTCCCGATCAAGAAACAAACGGTTCCAGAAATTGAAATTGTCCTTACAATAGGCACAGTCAGGTGAGAACCAGAAAAGAAGCGTTCTGGGCTGAACGGGAGAATAATTGAGGGTTACCAGCCGGCCATCGATATCCTGGGCGCGCAGAGCCGGGACTTTTTCACCCCGGGTTAACGGGGTAAACTGCGGGAGATTGTTTATCATCGCTCGCAGTTGCCTATTCTGGTAAACCAGGTATAAAACCTCAATCGCCAGAAGAATCACGGCGCCAAGAAGTATTACATTAAGGTGTTTTTTCATAGAAAATGATTGGTATTAATGAATAAATATCGTGTTTATCTGCATTAATGGTGTCCTTTGGAAGACACATCAGTTTATAAAGATATAGAGTTTATTGACTTTTTTAAGATAGATTTAAAGAATCTTTATTGTCAAGCTTTTTATACGATATTTTATTTCTGGTCGAATCCACAACTTGCGCCATTTTATAAAAAAGATTTATTTGTATCTATGTTAATCGGACTCACCGGACAGCTTGGTTCCGGCAAGACTACAGCGGCCGCTTTCTTTAAAAGAATGGGGGCGACAGTCATTGATGCCGACCGCATAGGCCGGGAAGTAGTCGAGGAATCACATGCCCTGCTTAAAAAGCTCGTAAGGACCTTCGGGCATGATATTCTGGATAAAAAAGGCCGCCTGATAAGGAAAAGACTGGCGATGGTGGCTTTTGCCTCTCGGGAAAACCATGCCCGTCTTAACACTCTGGTACACCCTTACCTGTTGAAAAAATTAAGGAAGCAACTTTCTCAGGCAGAAAAAAAACAGAAAATAGTAGTGGTTGACGCGGCTCTGCTTATAGACTGGCGGCTTGACCGGGAGATGGATTATGTCCTTGTTATTCATGCTTCCCTTCAAAAACGTCTGGAGCGTCTTATCCGACGTGGAATTACCCGCCAGGATACCCGGGCACGTTTAAAAAGACAATTGCCCTTTAGAATCTTTCAAAAACGAGCCGACCGGGTGATTTTAAACAATGGCTCAATTGCCGATCTTGAAAAAAAACTCGAAAAACTGTTTGCCAGGATTCTTCCTCAAACTGATTGACAAAACCCAAAATTCTTTCATATTAGCATAAGATAAACGGAAAGGGTGTGCCTATCAGGATTTGTAACATGCCGATAATAAACGCCAGTAACAATAAATCAGTCCATGATTATTCCCTTGAGGAACTGATCGAACGCGCCCGGTATATGCGCGGGTTGAATCTTGTTTCGCTGTGTTCGGCCGGATCGGGTCATTCCGGGGGAACCCTCAGTATTATGGATGTTTGTGCCGCCCTTTATCTTAAAGTAGCCCATCATAAACCCAAAGACCCCTCCTGGCCGGATCGCGACCGGATTATCTGGTCTGCTGGTCATAAGGCTCCGGCTCTTTATGTATCTTTAGCCGTCTCCGGCTATTTCCCTGAAGACGAGCTGGTAAAACTGCGAATGCTCGGTTCGCCCTTTCAGGGCCACCCGCACTGGCGGGATTTGCCAGGGGTGGAACTCTCCGCCGGCTCCCTGGGACAGGGGTTTTCAGTTGCTGTCGGAATAGCTCTGGCAGCCCGGCTTGACAAAAAAGATTATCGGGTTTTTGTCATTTCTTCGGACGGTGAGCAACAGGAGGGCTCTATCTGGGAAGCGGCTATGGCCGCCGGGCATTATAAGCTTGATAACCTGATTCTTATAATCGATAAAAACCGGCTCCAAATCGATGGCGCCACCAAGGAAGTCATGAATATTGACCCGCTCGACGATAAATATCGTGCCTTCGGCTGGGAAGTACTTCAATGTGATGGTCATAATATATCAGAGCTGGTTGAAAAGCTCGAATTCGCCCGAAACAATAACAATACCGGTAAACCGGTGGTATTAATCTGTAATACTATCAAGGGGCATGGGGTTTCCTTTATGGAGGATATCGTCGGCTGGCATGGTAAAGCGCCCAACCGGGAGGAACTGAATAAAGCCCTGGCTGAACTGGGTTTAAGTAATACCTTTGATTTATCCCAGATGTTTTTATATGCCAACCAATTCCGTGATGAAATTAACACTCGGGTTGACGCCGCCACACCCCATTTTTCAAATGATTACTGGTGGCATACAGATGGTAAAATGAAAGTCGCGATGGACCCGACTCGTAAAGGTTTTGGGCGGGCTCTCGATAAATATGGCGATGACGTCCGGATTGTTTGTCTCGGGGCGGATATATCCGATAG
>CAZUAS010000045.1:19494-21718 GCA_964618515.1 uncultured Ignavibacteriales bacterium
AGACGTGTGCTCTTCCGATCTATTTTTATAAAAATCATCCCGAAAGAAAAAACCGTTTTATTTCGGTGGGCGTGGCAGAGCAAAATGCCACCACCCTTGCCGCCGGACTGGCGAAGGAAGGAAAAATCCCGGTATTCGGTACCTATGGAGTCTTTTCTTCAGCCCGAAATCTGGACCAGCTCAGGGTTTCCGTATGTTATGCCAATTTTAATGTGCTGATTGTCGGAGCGCACGGAGGCGTGTCGGTTGGCCCCGATGGTGCTACGCACCAGGAGCTGGAAGCGATGTTTCAAATTCCCGGTTTACCCAACATGCATATGGGTGTACCCGGAGACTCTATTGAAACCGAAAAAATGACCCGGGCGATGCTTTTTGAGATAAAGGGACCCAAGTATCTTCGTTTTGCCCGCGAAGCCACCCCGGTAATTACGACCGATGACACCCCCTTCAAATTTGGCGAAGCCAATATCTATCGTTTTCGGCAGGAAGCGGAGTTGTTTGTTGATGCCTTTGAAATAATACCCTCATCGGAATATAAAAGTGAAAATGAAAATCTGACCATTATCGCCTGCGGACCGGAAACCGCCGAAGCTCTCCGGGCGGCTTATATTTTAAAAAGGGAATATGCTGTCGAAACCCGTGTCATTAATATGCATACCATAAAACCTCTTGATAAAACTGCCCTTATAAAAGCGGCTACGGAAACCGGGGTTATAATTACGGCTGAAGAACACCAGATTGGTGGTCTGGGTAACCTAGTAGCCGGAGTGGTATTACGAGAGAATTCCTTGGTCGGCCGAAAGATTCGCTTTGAAATGATTGGCGTCAAGGACCGTTTCGGCGAATCGGGTCAACCCTGGCAATTGATTAAACATTTCGGCCTGGCAGCGGAACATATCGCAAAGAAAGCAAAGCAATTACTCGGTTAAAAATAAAGAGGTGTTAACAATGCAATATACTGAAAGAGTTTCTCGCCTGGAATCGGAAGGGGCTTTCGTTGTTTTGGCCAAGGCCAAGCAGATGGAAGCTCAGGGCAAATCGGTCATTCACCTTCAGATTGGTGAACCGGATTTTGATACGCCTAAAAATATCGCCGATGCCGCCGTTAAAGCCATCTATGACGGTCAGACTCATTATGCACCCTCGGGCGGAATACCCAGAGCACGTGAAGTGGTAGCAGCATATATGTCCAAAACCCGTAATATAAAATTGGATTGGGAAAATATCATTATCATGCCGGGCTGCAAACCGCTCATTTTTTGTGCCATGATAGCCCTGATTAATGGCGGTGACGAGATTATCGTTCCCAATCCCGGATATCCCACCTATCGTTCCGTTACCAAATTTCTCGGGGGTAAACCCGTCCCGATCAAACTACGCGAAGAAAATGATTTCAGATTTCGTCTGGATGAATTCGAGAAACTGATTACCCCCAGGACGAAAATGGTTATTCTTAATTCCCCCGAAAACCCGACCGGGGGGATACTGACCTGGGAGGATCTGGAAGGTATTTACGCCCTGGCTAAAAAGCACGACCTCTGGATTTTATCCGATGAAATTTATTCACGGATAATATATGATGTTGAATTTAAGTCCATAGCTTCGTTGCCGGGAGCGATGGAACGGACTATAGCCATAGACGGCCTTTCGAAAACTTACGCCATGACCGGCTGGCGGCTGGGTTTTGCCGCCATGCCCAGAAAACTGGCCGAATACATGTTCACACTGGCTATCAATAACTTTTCTTCAACCGCCACTTTCACCCAGTATGCTTTGATTGAAGCTCTGACCGGTCCCCAGGACGCCATTACTGATATGGTAGCCCAGTTCCGGCGGCGCCGGGATGTCATAGTAAAGGGGCTTAACAGCATCGAAGGGATAAGTTGTCTCAAGCCTGAAGGGGCCTTTTATGTTTTTCCGAATATAACCGGAACCGGTCTGAAATCAAAAGATTTCGCCGACATAATGCTTGAAAAAGCCGGTGTTGCCTGTTTGTCAGGAACCGCTTTCGGTGAATACGGGGAAGGATATGTCAGGTTTTCGTATGCCAACTCCGTTGAAAATATTCAAGAAGGTATTTCTAGAATCAAAAAAACTCTTGCGGAAATTCCCGGTGTTAAAACCAGATAATATGAAAAACTATAAAAAAAACCGGGCGCCTGCCCGGTTTTTTTTATTTGTTTGATTTCGAAAATTAGTCCATATTTTAAATTTGAATTTTGCT
>CAZUAS010000046.1:0-21026 GCA_964618515.1 uncultured Ignavibacteriales bacterium
AGATGGAATCTCGTGACTGGAGTTCAGACGTGTGCTCTTCCGATCTAGTTCGTCGTCGGCCAGTTCCACCAAAATTTTTTTAAGCCAGGGGCTGTCTATTTTTCTGGATTGAGCCAAATAGAAATCACGACCGTCGGTTTCCATCTTCATGGCAAATTCAAAAATATTCATTTTTTTCTCCTGTCTTTTATAGTCGTTTCAATTGGTTTTCCAGTAAAACCCAGTAATTATAATATTGCATCCGAAGGGAGTCAATTGATTAGTCATCAAACATATTCATAATGTTTAAAAACAATACCGACTGGAAAAAGGTTCATACATATTTTCCATAATAGTCAATTTTGTCGGACTGTCAGGCTTGCCCGTTGATTTTTATTTTATATCTTAAGAAGATGATTAAAAAGTGGCTGTTTTGTTTTCTTTTATTTTTTCCGGGGTTTGCCGTCGGGGCGATGGAAGATGAAACCCTGCCTGATAGGGTTGAGCGGCAATATTTTATCTATTATTTCGACAATCCCAGGTATATTAATGAAGCTGATAAAATTCTGGAACGGGTACGGACCCGGCTGGTCAGTTTTTTGAATGACAGCCTGGCTTATAAACCGGCGGTTTATCTTGTGGCCGAGCAGGGGCGTTTCGAGGCACTTATCAGCGGTCGGTTTCCTGACTGGGGGGCGGCGGCGGCTTTGCCCGCCCGTCAAATGATAGTTATCAAATCACCGGACCATTTTAACCTGGGGCGTCCGCTCGAGGAATTACTGACTCACGAATATGCTCATGTGGCTTTACATAATCGAACTGGAGTGAATATCCCGCCCCGCTGGTTCGATGAAGGGTTGGCCATGATGGTTTCCCGGGAATGGAGCTGGTCGGATAATCTGGCTTTAAGCCGGGCGGCGGTTTTCGGCCGGCTTTTGACGCTTGAAGACATTGAATTTTTAAATCGCTTCAACTCGAGTAAAGCCCACCTGGCGTACGCGCAGTCTTACCTGGCGGTAGAATATTTTTTTGAGGCATATGACCGCACCGCGGTAAATCTATTCCTTGATTATATTGCCCGCGGTTTTTCGGTTGATTCGGCTCTCCTGGTCTCGACCGGTTCAAATTATAAAGGTTTTCAGGATGAATTTAATATATATTTAACCCGGCGTTTTAACGTAGCGAGTTTGTTTATGGATACCATATATCTTTGGATATTTCTGGCCCTGGTGGTTATTGTCGGGGCTATTTTGAGATTTCGTAAAAGAAAAGAATATTACAAAAAATGGGAACGGGAGGAAAAGTATCAATCAACCGATTTCGATTACGGTGACCCGGCCCATCCGGAACATGACGATGACGACGAGCCATGGCGAAATTAAGTCATAACATAGAATATGCCGCCGCCTATACGGGTGTGAAACTGGCGCAACTTCTATCGCCCCGGCTGGCTGATGCTTTTGGAGTCAGCTTGGGCATGCTGACTTATGTGGTCTTGTCGTCACGCCGGAGAATCGCACACGAGAACCTGAAAAGAGCTTTTGGAGACCACCTGTCGGATAAAGAAATCAGTAATATTGTAAAAGGTGTTTTCCGAAATATCGGCAGGACTCTTATCGAATTTTCCCGTTTCCGCAAAACCGGGCTGGCAGGAATTAAGAAGATTGTAAACGGTGACCCGGCCCCTCTGGAAAAGGTATATGCGGAAGGAAAGGGGGGGATAATTTTAACGGCTCATTTTGGCAACTGGGAGATGATGGGCGCCTGGCCGGCCGCCTGCGGTTATCCGGTGGATTTTCTGATTGGCCGTCAGCATAATAAAAAAATCGATGACCTGCTGATTGGTTTTCGCAAGACGCTCGGAGTGGGTATTATTTCTCTGGCTAAAAGCCCCCGGCAGGGTTTCAAGGCGTTAAAAGCCAACCATTTTGCCGGTATTGTATCCGACCAGCACAATCCGTCCGAGGGAGTGATTCTTGATTTTTTCGGCCGGCCGGCAGCGACGCCTAAAGGTCCTGCTCTCTTTGCCATCCGCTGTGGTTGTCCGTTATTGCCATGTTTGCTGCGCCGTGAACGCTACGACAGGCACACGGTTATCTGGGGCGAACCGGTGTACCCGCCTGGCTCGGGTGTTGAAGAAGCGGATATCCGGACAATGACAGTCGCTTATACGCGTTTTTTTGAACGCGAAATAACCCGGTATCCGGATATGTGGCTGTGGACGCATCGACGCTGGAAAGTTAATAATTAGGCAACTAACAACCTGTTTTTGCGTAGAATTATTATTAAATGAAAAATGCAACAAGTTGGCTTCATGCGATAAAACAGGCAAAAGAATCATGAGAGGTTGACAGGTGAAAAAATATATTTATATCGTTGCGGCCCTGCTGATAATTTTTGGCGCTTATTACGGTGTGAACGCACTTTTCACAACGACTTATGATATTCCCACCAGCCGGGTGGATAAAGGGGAATTTATAGTCTCGGTGAAAGCCAGCGGCCGGATTGATGCCAAGCGCAATTTTACCGTATCGGCACCCCGCATCCGGAGTCTGCAAATTACCTGGATGGCGCCCGAAGGTTCAATGGTTCAAAAGGGCGACCCGATAATCAAGTTTGATGCTACTCAGCAGATAAATGACTTGACGGACAACAAGTCAACTTTGCAGATAAATCAAAAAACCCTCGAACGAGCGCAAAAGGAATACACTATTCAGGAAAAACAGCTCAAACTTGAGCTGCAGAAAGCGGAACGCAACTATGATGAGAAAAAACACGAAGCTCCAAAACTGGCGGAGGAAGCCCGGCTGGAGCTGGAACTGGCCCGTCTGAATTTTCAGGCTAAAATGGACCAGTATAAAGCCGATGTGGACAAGGCGGAGCTGGAAGTGAAAAGAGCCGAAACCCAAGTGGCCATGGCGCAGAAAGAGCTCGACCAGATGACCATCCTCGCCCCCATTCCCGGTATGGTGGTTTACCTTGAGATCTGGAAAGGCAGCAGTATGGGTAAGGTACAGGAAGGTGATTCTCCCTGGCCGGGGCAGGGGCTAATCAATTTACCCGACCTTTCAGAAATGATAGTCGATGCCTATGTATCCGAGGTGGACGCCGCCAGAGTCGACACCGGTCAGGCAGTTGTCGTTACTCTGGATGCCTTTCCTGATAAGAGCTACACCGGTAAGGTGACCAAGAAGGCTACCCTGGCCAGGCGGAAGGATTATAATTCCAAGATAAATGTTTTCGATGTTGAGGTGACTATCAACGACGAAGATGAAAATTTGAAGCCGGGGATGTCGTCATCGGCGAAGATTATCGTGAATCGTTTTGAGGATATCGTTTCAGTTCCGCTGGAAGCCGTATTTGAAAAAGAAGGTAAGACAATCGTATACCTGAATAATAAAAAACCGGTCGAAGTCGAGGTCGGCCAGCGCAATGATATGCGGATTGAAATACTTGACGGTCTGAAAGGTGGTGAAGAAATCTGTCTGGTTGACCCGACGCTGGAGGAACCGGGTCTGCCGGGGGATAAAGCCACCGAACCGGAGCTGAACAAAGGCCGTATCGGCAATATCAGTTCCCCTCCGACCGGCGGCAGAAATAGAAGAAGGTAACGATGGATTACAGACGTATCCTTCAGGTTTCGCTGGAATCCCTCCTGTCCCACAAACTGCGGTCTTTTCTGACCATGCTGGGAATTATCATCGGTGTGGCGGCCGTGGTGGGTATGCTTTCCATTGGTGAGGGCGCCAAGCAGGAGGCCCTGGAGCAGATTTCCATCCTGGGTATCAATAATATCATCGTCAATGCCAAGATTCCCGAGGAAGCCTATAAATCCGAGGAGGGGATTCAGATATCCCAGGGCTTATCAATAGCCGATGGTATGAATATCCTGGAATTTTCCAACTTGGTTGCCAACGTGGTACCGCAGCGTTTCGAACCGTTTCCTAAGATAAGTGTGGGTGCCAATGAAGCTCCGGTACGGGTTGTCGCAACCACTCCCAGTTTTGTTTATTCTTCCTCCATAGAAGTTGAAAACGGCCGCTTTATAAACGAATCAGATAATGAAACCTTCGCCCAGGTGTGTGTCCTGGGCGCCAAAGCCAAGCGGGCTCTTTTTGCTTTTGAGAATCCGATAAACCGGATGGTCCGTATAGATGATCTGGATTTTACCGTGGTGGGAGTGATGGCGGATAAGTATATCGGGCGCGGCAAGGTGGAGGGACTGGAACTGCGTAATTTTAACGAGGATGTTTATATACCTTTTAACACGGCCGTCAAGAAATTTGAACGGGGAAATGCCGGGGGAGAATCGGTCAGCGGCGGGGGCAACTGGATTTCCTACAGTGTCGATGTGGGGGATAAATACAATGTCCCGGAAATCGACCAGCTCACGGTCACGGTTACCGAACTTAAATACGTACCGGCGGTGACCAGGTTAATTGAACGTATTCTGCAACGGCGTCATGGCGGCATTAATGACTATGATATAGTCGTGCCGGAATCGCTTTTGCGGCAATCGCAGAAAACACAGCAGATTTTCAATATCGTCATGGGCGCCATCGCCGGATTATCGCTTCTGGTGGGCGGTATCGGCATTATGAATATCATGCTGGCCACGGTGCTGGAACGAACCCGTGAGATTGGTGTCCGCCGGGCGGTCGGCGCCACCCGTGAAGATATTCTCAAACAGTTTTTGATCGAAGCGGTGATGATCTGCATAATCGGCTGTGTCATCGGTCTGGCTATCGGCCTGGTGATATCCCGGGCGATTTCCTTTTATGCCGGCTGGGCGACGATTGTCTCGGTTACTTCCATCGTCCTGGCGGTAGGCGTATCGACCACCGTGGGTATCGTGTTCGGTCTTTACCCGGCGGCAAAAGCGGCTAAACTTGACGTAATCGAAGCTTTAAGATACGAATAAATTTTCCAATGGAGTTGTGTAGGATGAAAAATAAAGACATGCTGAAGATTTCTGTCCGTCAGCTCAGGCTGATTTTTTTTGTTGTGATGGCGGGGTTGCTGGCGGCTCCTTTGACCCGGGGGATGGAGTTGACGCTGGGGGAAGCTCTTGATATAGCCCTGAACCGTACTCCCCGGGGTGGGATTATCAAGGGAAATCTGGAAGTCGCCGAACAACAATATAATGCCAAGCGGATAAATTTTATCCTGCCGGCAATATCCATCAACGGCTCGGTACCGTCGTATTCCAATGACGAGACTTACCGTTTTTTTGGCGGCGCCACGGAAAAATCCCTGTACAAGACCCGTGACCTGGGTTTCAGCTCCTTTATCCGTCTGGAGCAAAGCCTTATAACCGGCGGCGACCTCGAGGTAACCGCCAATCTAACCAAGAACGATGAACGCTATCCCAATACCGGTATGGCCGGGGGAATAATCAATGAAGACAATCGTCAGGGCTATTTCAACTTCAGTTATAAGCAGCCGCTTTTAAAACCTTCCGATTCCAAATATGAACTCAACAACCTTAAGGATGAAAGGGAAATTGCCCGTTATACCCGCATGGAGGACGAGGGGACGCTCAAGAGGGAAGTGGCGGAAGCTTTTATAGGGATTATCCGTTCCCGGTTGAACCTGGAAATTACGCGGGACAAGACCGAAAAAGCGCGTCTTCAGGTGGGAATCGATTCCGCCAAGTTTGCCGATGGTGTTCTGTCGGAGGAGGATTTCCTCGCCAGCCAGTCGGCTTTGCTCGACGCCGAACTGGAAAGATTTGAAGCCGAGACGGAAGCCAGTGAAAAGAACCGTCAGCTGGCCATGTTGCTGGATATTGATCCCTCAACCACCATCGACCCCATCGAACCGGAGATAGTCGACCACTATAATGAAGAGCAGGTGCGGGCTATCGTCGATAACTGGGAAAACAGTGCCGCCATCAAAAAGGCTGAACATCAATATCAAAAATCCAGAAGACAGGCGAACTATTCCGCCGGTTCTCACGGTTTGACCGGCGATTTGACGGCCAATTATTCTTTCGGTCGGGGAACTATCGAACGGGAAATCGATGGTTTGCGGGAACCCAATGATGATATCAATACCAATAGCTGGGGGATATCGCTCAATTTCACTTTTCCCATCTGGGACGGCGGTTCCTCCGGGGCTGCGGTAAAAGCCGCGCAGTTCCAGGCCGACCAGGCTCGTTTGGAATATGAGAGCAAGGAGAAATCAGCCAAAGCGGAAATAATTAATCTGGTCAACAGTTTGGATGTCAGTTATCGCCGCATGGAAATCATAAAAAAGCAGATTGAACTGGCGGACAATAAGATGAAAATCGCCGATTCCCGCTATCAAGACGGTCAAATTTCTTATTTGGAATTTCTGGAAAATAAGATATTTTATCTGCAGACCAAAGACAAGTATCTGGAGGAGTTAAATACTTATTTGGCCAACCGTTTCAGTCTGGAAGGTAAATTTATCAGCTGATGGGTCTTAAAATTCTTATACGTACGCCGAACCATCTCGGTGACTGCATCATGGCCATGCCCATGGTCAATGAAACTCGGGAGGCATATCCCGGTTCATCGGTAACCGTGCTGGTCCCTGATTACCTGGCTGAACTTTAC
Organism: uncultured Ignavibacteriales bacterium; assembly: GCA_964618515.1. GTDB lineage: Bacteria > Zixibacteria > MSB-5A5 > GN15 > FEB-12 > JAFGNW01. The sequence continues at coordinate 6,561 of CAZUAS010000046.1, forward strand.
CGGCAAAACCCGGCAATCGACGAAATTCTTACTATCCCCACTCGTTACGTGCACGGCCTGATTGCCGTCATGAAAATAAAAGAAATTATTGCCCCTTATGAATTTGATATCGGTTATGTTCTGCCGCCTTCCTTCGGGGCGGCTTCTTCCTTTAAACTGGCGGGGGTAAAAGAAAGTATTGGTTACATCGCCGATGGCCGGCGGTTGCTTTTATCCAAGCCCCTACCTTTGCCGACGCCGCTCAACGCCGAGCATCGTTCCACTCTCTATTTCAACCTCCTGCGCCGCGGGGCGGGCGTTGACCTGGAATACGTCAAACCAAAACTTCTGCTCAACGATGATGATAACCGGAAAGCATTAGAGATTCTTGATGGCTTCGGGTTCCCCGATAACGAACCCTATGCCGTAATCGCTTTCCGGGCGGTGGCTGAATCGCGTCGCTGGGGCACGGATAATTATACCCGGCTGACCCGCGCCCTGACCAAAGACCTTAAACTGCGGGTTATATTAATCGGTGGTGCCGATGACCGCAAGGAGGGTGACAGGATTGCCGAAGCCATTAAGACCGATGACATCATTGATGAGGTTATCAACCTGGCCGGCAAGACAACCCTGCGTGAGACCGCCGCTCTTCTGTCACGAGCCCGGGTTTTTATCGGGAATGATTCCGGTCCTGCCCATCTCGCGGCCGCCGTGGGTGTCCCGCTGGTGGTGCTGTCCGGGGCGGATGACCCCAGAGAGACCTCGCCTATTTCCAACCAAAAAAAGTTAATCTATCCCGACCATCTCGATTGCATCAGTTGTGTTAAAAACAAATGTTCGCTTAAAGGAGAACATTTCATGCGGTGCATGAAAGAAATAAGTGTGGAGATGGTACTGGCGGCTGTTAAAGAACTTATATAACGTTCGTTAAATGATAGCCGGCGATTTCGGCTGTCATCCTTACCGCGACGAAACCGATACGGCCGGACTGCTTATGTCAGGGCTATGCTTTCCAGTTCCTGCTTATTTTTAAGCTGGCGATGAAATTCTAAGGTTCTCAGGATTCGGGCTATTTCAGCATTTTTAAAGGGTTTGGTTACAAAAAAATCAGCCCCGGCTCTTAAAACATCATGAGGTGAATAGTCGCCGGTGCGGGAGGTTATCAAAAGTACCCGCGTATTTCTGTTCAGGCTCTTTATCTTTTCCAGCAATTCAAGGCCGGACATATTGGGCATGTTAATGTCGGAAATAACATAATCAAACCGGGCTTTCTGTAAGATATTTAAAGCTTCGATACCATCACTGGCTACGGTTACGGCATAACCTTCTCTCTGGACAATCCTTGACAAAATATCGCGAATATACTTTTCATCATCAACGATAAGGACGGAGGCTTTTGATTCCATTTCTCGTTTCCGGTTAATATAGTTTTTAAATTATCTTATGAATTTCAATATGCAGATAATCGGAAGGTACAGGGAGAAATTTATAAGGAAACACGGATAAATCGGCGGATTTATGAAAATTGCTGAAAAAATGGTAATTACCTGTAATCCGAGAGGATAAAAGGGTCGTTTTTCTTGATTTAGACCAGACCCGGTCTTTACGACATCTTGATGTTTAAAATTTGATCACTTGTCGGAGTACAGGTACACCAGCCAGAGAATTAAAATAATCAAGGAAAAAAGAATCCCGCTTAAGAAGCCGGTTCGAAAGGTGTTATACCTGGCCACGACTGACTTTTTATTTTTTTTTAAAGCGGTAAGGTCGGACCGGCAATGTTTGCAGATTGTCGCCTGGGCATTTATGGTTTCTTTACAGTACGGGCACTTGATGGTTTCCTGAACTAAAGTCATGGTTTAATATGAAAAACGATGAAATCTTTTAGCAAATAAAATTTTTTGACCCGGTGAGACCTAATTCAGGAAGGTTGATTATTTTTTCAGTTTTTCATGTCGTCAAGTTAAATAGTATATCAGACGGTGATTCCGAATTCACTTTTCTTCTTCAGTATTATCAGCAGCCTGAAAACCTATGGGTTTGGAAACATGGTCCGGTAAACCCTGCAGTTTGATTTCGCCGAAAGCTTTTTCAAATTGCTCGATGGTACTGGTCAGGACTTTTTGTAACAATTTGGCATGCATAGGAGTCATAATAATGCGGGAGAGTACCCGGGCTTTGAGGGTGGGGGGCATGACCCGGGCGAAATCAATTATTATTTCGCTGGGATTATGATTTATCATTGCCAGGTTAGCGTAAATGCCTTCCGCTTCCTTATCATCCAGCTGGACTTTAATCTGTTGCTGGGGAGGTTTATTCATTTTTTTCCTCTTTTAATATTTATTTAACCGAATAACTTCACTTGTTCAGGAATATCAATTTTAATATATTCACTACTTAAGTCAATATAATTATATGACGGATAACGGGAAAGAACCAAGGAATTTATGACATGACGCTTCAAATAGGGAGTATCGATAGAATTGTAGCCGCTATCGGTAAAGCCAAAATTTTAATCCTGGGCGATATAATGCTGGATGAGTACTTATTCGGAAAAGTGGAAAGAATCTCTCCCGAAGCCCCGGTTCCGGTAGTGGAAATAACCGCCACCAAACTCCTTCTGGGCGGTGCCGCCAATGTCGCGGCCAATATTAAAGCCCTGGGCGATGAACCGTTGCTACTGGGAGCGGTGGGGGTGGACGAAGCCTCCATTAAGCTGTGTCAGTTATTAAAACAGAAAAATATTTCCAGTGCTTATCTTATTAATGATAAAACCCGGCAGACAACTATTAAAACCCGGATTATCGCCAATTCTCAGCAGGTGGTTCGAGCCGACCGGGAAGACCGGCATAATTTACAAGGTGATATCCAGCAACAGCTTTTGAAACGCTTTTCAACAATAATTGAAAACGTTAATGCCGTGATTATCTCCGACTACGGTAAAGGCGTCATCACCCCGGAGGTTCTTGAGGAAGTGATTAATGTCTGTAAAAATAAGGGGATTTATGTAGCGATTGACCCCAAAGATACCAATTTTCACCGCTACCATGATGTTTCATTAATCACCCCCAATCATCACGAAGCCGGTTTTGCCTATGGCCGTCGCATTATTAATGAGCAAGACCTTTATGCGGTAGGTAAGGGTTTACTTGAAAAGCTTAATGCCGAAGCTATCCTCATTACCCGTGGTGCGGAGGGGATGTCCCTTTTTAAAAAGGGCGAAGACCCGACCCATATTCCCACTTTTGCCCGGCAGGTTTTTGATGTCACCGGAGCCGGCGATGCCGTAATAGCGGTTTTTGTAGCGGCGGTCTGTGCCGGCGCTAACCTGGTTGAAGCGGCGGTAATTTCCAACGCCGGGGCTGGATATACCGTCGGTATGATCGGGACTTCGGCCGTGACTATTGACGTTCTTAAAACCGAATTGGGACACAGTGTCAAAAACGGCAAGTTGATGGCGGCGTTTTCCAACGACAAGTAATTAGCCGCTATAGTCGAAACCGGAGATGAAGGCATGAAAAATCTTATCCATGAAAAAGACTTACCGGCTTTTATGAAAAGGCTGAGGAGACATAAAAACCGGGTGGTTTTTACCAATGGGGTATTTGATATTCTGCACCGCGGTCATGTCGATTACCTGGCGAAAGCCCGAACTTTCGGGGATGTTTTAATAGTCGGCCTTAACAGCGATACCTCAACCCGGCGTCTGAAAGGTGCCAACCGCCCGATTTTTTCTCAAAAAGACCGGGCAGCTGTTTTACTGGCATTAAAAGCGGTTGATTACGTGGTCATTTTTAAAGAAGATACCCCGGATAAAATAATTCAAAAAGTTAAACCTGATATTCTGGTTAAAGGTGCTGATTATAAATTAGCCGATATTGCCGGAGGCGAATTTGTGACCAAAAGGGGTGGTGAAGTCCACCGGGTCAGGCTGACACGGGGACGGTCGACTTCAAAGACGATTAAAAAAATTTTAGACTGCCGCTAAACCAATCAAGTAATATCATATGGATGAGCAACTCTATAAGGTAAGTGCCAACACCAAAAAACTTTCCGAGCATGGTTACTGGCCGGCTCGGGCGGCGGTTTGTATAGCGGAGGGATGGTATTCAAAAGCAGTGGAAATTTGCCTTGAAAATATGTCGCGCTATCCGCACCTGGTGTCAGGCCATGTAATTTATGCTCTGGCTCTTTATCTGGCCGGGCAGACGGAAAGCGCTGCGGAACAATTTTATGAAGTTCTGGCTCGTGACCCGGATAATATCACGGCTCTTAAGTATCTGGGCGATATAAAATTTATGGCCGGAGACGAGATTACGGCGTTTGCCAACTACCACCGCATTTTTGAAATTGACCCGTACTGTCAGGGTTTGAAATGTGCCATAGTTTTGAAAAACCGCGAGACCACACGGTCCATCACTATAAACAGGGGTGAGGAAAGCATTGATGTACAGAAAAAACAACCCTTGCGGTCAATTCCATTTTATACCGAAACTATTGCCGACTTATATCTGGCCCAGGGTCATACCCGTCTGGCGGAAGAAATATATGATTATTTAAACCGTAACGGTGCTAACCCGCGCCTTCGTTATAAATTAACTCAAGCCAGAAATAAAATTAAAGAAAAGGAATAAAAAATGTCTGCAAAGAAAATTGCCGCCTTAAGAAAAAAAATCAAAGAAGAGAATCTCGATGGTTTTATTGTCTCGCATCTGGATCATGTCCGTTATCTGTCCGGATACACCGGTACCAACGGTCTTTTGGTGATTGGCAGAAACACTGCTGATTTCTTTACTGATTTTCGTTATGCCGACCAGGCTCGAAAACAGGTCCAGGGCGCCCGGGTGCATATCAGTCCCAAGGGCGATTTAATAGGCATTCTTGCTGACTATCCGGTTTTTAACAAAAAGAATCTTAAATACGGTTTTTCAGAAGAATATCTTAATGTTGCCGGACTCAAGAAACTTCAAAAAGTTCTATCGGAGGCGGTTTTTATCGAAGCAGATGGTGTTCTGGCGGAACTGGGTTGGGTCAAAGAACCCGCGGAACTGGCCAGTATAAAGAATGCAGTGGAGATTTCAGATGTCGCTTATGGACGCATCTTACAGTTGATTGCTCCGGGAATTACGGAACGGGAACTGGCCGCGGAACTTGAATACCAGATGATGATGCTCGGGTCGCAAAAACCGGCATTTGAAACTATCGTGGCATCAGGTTATCGTTCCGCCATGCCCCATGGGGTAGCTACCGATAAAAAAATTAAAAAAGGTGATTTCGTGACTTTTGATTTCGGCGCCACGGTCAACGGTTATGTTTCCGACATGACCCGGACGGTGGTAGTGGGGAAAGCTTCTGCCCGGCAGAAAAAGATTTACAATATAGTTTTAAGGGCTCAACTGGCGGGGATTAAGAAGGTAAGGGCGGGTTTAACTGGTAAGGAAGTTGATCAGGTTTGTCGAAAAATAATTACAAAGGCCGGTTTCGGTAAAAATTTCGGGCATGGTACCGGTCACGGGATCGGGTATTTTATTCACCTGGGACCGCGGGTATCTCACCAGTCTGATGATAAGTTAATGATTAACAATGTCATAACTATAGAGCCGGGCATTTATATTTCTGGCTGGGGCGGAGTCAGAATAGAAGATGATGTTGTTGTGACTAAAAATGGCTGTAAAGTATTGAACAAAGCCCAAAAAAATTTGTTGGAACTGTGATATCAAAACAGTATAATTTTTAATAAGCCTGAAAGTTATTATTAGACCATGCCGGTCAACCGGTCATGGTGCCTGGTTGATTAAGGAATATTTATGAACGAAAAATACATTAAGAAATTGATAAGACTGGTGGAGGAATCGGATATAGATTCCCTGGAAGTATCCAGCTGGGGACGCCGGGTGAAGATTATTCATCGTGCTTCGGCAAATTCCAACGGTCATTCCAGTGGTAATCTTATATATACCAGCCATCACACTCCGGGAGTGGTAGCCGGGCCGCCGGTGGTGCCGGTTTCAACACCGGTGGCAGCGCCTGCGGCGTCGGTCGCCGAAACCCCGGCCGCCGACGAAACCAGTCGCTGGGTGGCTATTAAATCACCTATGGTGGGGACATTCTATGCGGCGCCGGCGCCTGATGCCCAACCTTATGTTTCGCTCAATGAAAAAATCACCGCTGGTCAGGTTGTATGTATTGTCGAAGCGATGAAGCTGATGAATGAGATAGAATCCGAGGTTTCCGGCCGGGTTGCGAAGATTATGGCGGAAAACGCCAAACCGGTCGAATTTGGTCAGGTTCTCTTTTATATTGACCCCCAGGGATAACCGACATTCGGGAAAGGGATTTCCATGAATTTAAAACAGATGCTGGTTGAAATGCTCAACCGCAAGGGTTCGGACCTTCATATCCGGGTTGGGGTACGACCGCACCTTCGGGTCAACGGCCGTCTCGAGCAAATTGCCACCGACCCTATCACTATTGACAAGATGGAACAGATTGTAGCCCAGATACTCAATGAAAAGCAACAGGAACGGTATTACCGCAAAAATGAAATGGACTTGGCTTTGTCGGTAGCCAAACTGGGTCGTTTCCGTATTAATCTTTTCCGTCAGCGGGGTACCGCCGGTATCGCTATCCGGGCTGTCAATACCACCGTCCCGTCCTTTCAGGATTTGAACCTTCCCCAGCTGGTTAAGAGCCTGGCCAATGAAAACCGGGGCCTGATAATTATCACTGGAACCACCGGTTCGGGTAAATCCACCTCCTTGGCGGCGATTATTGAGGAAATGAATGCCAACCGTTCGCTGAATATTCTCACGGTTGAAGACCCCATTGAGTATATCTACCGGGACAAAAAATCAATTATTTCCCAGCGTGAGGTGGGCGGGGATACGGAATCGTTCGCTACGGCTTTACGTCATGCCTTCCGCCAGGACCCGGATGTGATTCTGATTGGTGAGGTTCGGGATTTGGAAACCATGTCCATCGCTCTTACCGCCGCCGATACCGGGCACCTGGTTATGACCACCTTACACACCATGAACGTTGTGGAAACCATAACGCGTATCATATCCTTCTTTCCGCCGCACCAGCATCAGCAGATTAGGTTGCTTCTGGCCGGAACCTTGAAAGCGATAGTCTGCCAGAGGCTTTTGACCCGTTCCGACATGCCCGGCCGGGTGCCGGCATTGGAAATTATGGTTAATACCGCCGCTATCAAAGAATGCATCATGGACCCTGAAAAAACGGTCGATATCCCGGAACTGGTAGCCCAGGGCGGGGTTCAATACGGTATGCAGACCTTTGATCAGGCGATCATGAAGCTGTACAAACAGGGAATGATTTCCTTCGAGGAAGCCATGAGCCAGGCCACCAATCCAGACGACTTCGACCTTCGTCTTAAAGGTATCACCGGAGCATCGGACCGCTGGGAAGGTACCGACCCCAACAAACAGCCTGAGAAGAAAGCTGACAGCCATGATATGGGTGGCGGTTTTTCGAAGTATTGACCGAAAGACAGCCTTTTCTTAGCCGTCGGTTTTTACCCGGCGGTTTTTTTTCAAAAATGAATTTTTAAATTTGCCGTTTTAATACCCAAAAAGGCTGTTATGTTAATCAATAAAATATTATAAAAAAATGGACAATTAAATTATTTATTTGGTTTCTTATATAACTTCTTAATTGATTGTGACTTGACATACTTATGAGAACTGTCCGAACCCGGTTTTTTGTACTTGTCTATTGTCTTTTGTTAAAAAATAGTTATTATTTAAAGCTAAATTTAGCTCTTTTACGTTTAAGGAAGAATAGCGGAAGAGTTAAAAGATGTGAGGATAAATATTGTTTAATAAAGTATTAATTGCCAACCGCGGTGAAATCGCTCTGCGTGTAATCCGGGCCTGTCGCGAACTCGGTTTAAAAACGGTGGCGGTTTATTCCGAGGCTGATCGCGACGCTTTGCATGTCCGTTTTGCCGATGAGGATGTCTGTATTGGTCCTCCTCCTCCGAGTGAGTCGTATCTTGATTTTAAAAGGATAATCTCCGCGGCGGAAGTTACCAATGCCGGAGCCATTCATCCCGGGTACGGTTTTCTGGCTGAAAACGCCGATTTTGCCGAGGTTTGTGAGTCCTGTGGCATTGTTTTTATCGGTCCCCGTCCGGAACAGATTCGTCAGATGGGCGACAAAGTCGCCGCCAAGGATTTAATGAAAAAAGCCGGTGTTCCGGTGATTCCTGGCTCTGATGGTGTGGTAACCACTTTTGGTGATGCCATCGATGTCGCGGATAAAGTCGGTTACCCGGTCATACTCAAAGCCGTGGCGGGCGGCGGTGGCAAGGGTATGCGTATCTGCCGCGATGAAGCCGAGCTGGAACGTAATTTTCATATCGCTTCCACCGAAGCCGCCAATGCCTTTTCCAACCCCGACCTTTATCTTGAGAAAGTGGTGGTCAACCCGCATCATATAGAAATTCAGATTCTCGGTGACAGCCACGGCAATTATTACCATTTTGGAGAACGCGACTGCTCTATTCAACGCCGTCACCAGAAGCTAATAGAAGAAACCCCGTCGCCGTTCATTAATGAGGAAATCCGCCGCCAGATGGGTCAGGCTGCCATCAAGGGCGCCCGAATGGTTAACTATCTGGGAGTGGGTACCATTGAATTTCTGGTCGATGAAAACCGAAATTTCTATTTCATGGAAATGAACACCCGTATCCAGGTGGAACATCCAATAACCGAGGAAGCCTACGAGGTTGACCTGGTTAAAGACCAGATCCGGGTGGGTCTGGGTGAGAAGATTGAGTATCATCAGGAAAACATAAAGCCGCGCTGGGCGTCGATCGAATGTCGGGTAAATGCCGAAGACGTAAATAACAATTTTCGCCCTGCCCCCGGTAAAATCGAGGCTATCCATACTCCGGGGGGGCCCGGCGTCAGAATCGATCAGGCCGTTTATGCCGGTTATTTTATACCCCCCTATTACGATTCCATGATTGCCAAATTGATTGTTAAAGCGCGTACACGCAGGGAAGCCATTACCAAGATGAGCCACTGCCTGGATGAGTTTATTGTCGAGGGTATTCCCACCACCATCCCCTTTCATAAGAAAATTTTCTCCCATCCCGATTTTATCGCCGGAAGCTATAATACCTCTTTTTTGGAAACAACCCTGAAAGAAACGGAAGCGGTGTCACCAACGGAGAAAGGGGAAGAAACAGCTTTGAGTGTAAAACCCGATATTGTAGAAGAACGTGGTTCGGATATCAGTGATGAATATAAAGTAACTATTGAAGATAAGGAATAATGCGGAGGTTAAAGTGAACGTACCAGTCAATTTGAAATATACCAGAGAACACGAATGGGTGAAAGTGGAGGGAAACATTGCCACCGTCGGCATCACCGACTGGGCGCAGGGCGAACTGGGCGATATCGTTTTTGTGGAACTGCCAGAAATCGGGACCAGAGTGGTGCAGATGCAGACTTTCGGCACTATCGAGGCCGTTAAAGCGGTGTCCGACCTTTTTTCACCGGTCAGCGGTGAGGTCGTGGAAGTAAACGGCGGTCTTCAAGACGAGCCGATGCTTATCAACCGCGACCCTTATGGCGAGGGTTGGATGATTAAAGTCGAAGTAAGCAACGCGGAAGAGCTGGAACAGCTGCTCGATGCCGGAGAATACAAAGGTATCCTGGGAGAATAAGCTCCCGGATTATGAATCTTACCCAATAACAATAACATCAGGTAAATTATGCCGTATATTCCCAATACCGACGATGACCGTCGGCAAATGTTCGAAAAAATCGGAGTAAAGAACTTCGACGAATTGATAGAAAACATTCCCCGGGAACTTCGCCTTCAAAGAGAGCTGCATATTCCCGCCCTGTCGGAAATGGAACTTCTAGATGAAATTCAGAAGCTGGCAGGTAAAAACCAAAATATTCAGGTCTGTTTTGCCGGGGGGGGCGTTTATGACCATTTTATCCCGGCCGCGGTTAATGCTGTTGTCAGCCGGCCTGAATTTGTAACCGCCTACACGCCCTACCAGGCCGAGGTAGCGCAGGGTACGTTACAGGTCATATATGAATATCAGACGCATATCTGCCGGCTGACCGGCATGGAAGCCGCCAACGCCTCGATGTATGACGGTGCTACGGCGGCGGCGGAAGCGGTGGTACTGGCGCTGGGAGTGACCAAAAAAAACAAAGTGATTCTTTCGGAAACGGTCAATCCGCTCTTCCGGGAAGTTATCAAAACTTATCTTTCCGGAAGAAAAGTTGACCTGGTCACCATCCCCTTGAAAAACGGCTTAACCGACATGAACCGATTGGAAGAAACCGTCGATGAAAACACCGCCAGTGTGTTGGTCAGTCAGCCGAATTTCTTCGGTTTACTCGAAGAACTTGATACCGTGGCGGAGAAGATTCATGCAACCGGGGCGCTGTTCATAATGGCGATTGACCCGATTACCCAGGCGGTTTTGAAAACGCCGGCTGATTATGGGGCTGATATCGTCGTAGGTGAGGGTCAACCGCTGGGCATGCCCCTTTCTTTTGGCGGTCCCTTACTGGGCTTTTTTGCCGCCAGGAAAAAATTTATCCGCAACATGCCCGGACGTATCTCTGCTCGTACCACCGACGCGGACGGCAAGCCGGGATTTGTCCTGACACTGCAAACCCGGGAACAGCATATCCGCCGCGATAAAGCGACCTCGAATATCTGTACCAACCAGGCTCTGTGTGCCGCAACAGCGGCGGTTTACATGAGTCTTCTGGGTAAAACGGGTCTCAAAAAAGTTGCTCTGCTCTCGATGGAAAAAGCACAAAAGGCGGCGGAGATGATAAAGGCTCTGGAGGGCTTTGAGCTATATTTCAAGGCTCCTTTTGTGCGTGAATTCGCCGTAAGGACCCCCTGTCCGGCCAAAGATGTAATCGAGACCCTGCTTCGGAAGAATATCCTTGCGGGCATTAACGCCGGGCGCTGGTTTACGGGACTGGATGACTGTTTGATTATCGCTTTTACGGAAAAAAGAACCGGCTCGGAACTTGACCTGCTGGTGAAGGGCTTGAAGGAGCTGGCAGCCAGTAATGTTGTGTCCCGTATGTAATAAAAACTGGGATGAGGGCACCACCCAGTGCCCCATTTGCGGTAGAGACCTCACGACTGACAGCGATAAAATCGAATGGGTGATTCTGGGTGATGTTGATGACCGTATTTCGGCCGATTTTGCCAAGGAAACATTAAACTCCTACAATATTCCGGCGGTTATTTTTTCCAAATCGGGTTTTTTTGGCAATGTCGGTTTACCGCTGCATCCGTTTTATAAACCGGGCAGCGGCGTTTTCGAAATTGCCGTCCAGAACCAGTATCAGGAAGATGCCCTGGAAATACTGGAAATGATCCTGGGTGATAAGTGGCATACAAAGGAAAACTGAATGTCTTACTGTCCTCGATGTAATTTTGAATATCAGCCGGGTACCGATTTTTGTCCCGATTGCGGGGGTATCCTGGTTGACCGCCATGCCGGAAAAGGCAGTGCGGCTTACCCGCTCGATGACAGCTGGGTGCAGGTCTGTGGTAGTTTCAGTGACGCCAAAGCGGAGATTGCCCTGGGAGCTTTGGCTAGTTCCAATATTCCTTCAACCATTACTTCCACCGTGTTCGGGGAACCCGGGCGAAGAACAAACAAACGCTACGGATCCGCCGGTACGCGGGGAAATCTCAATTGCATCATGGTTCCCAGGGAGTTTAGGGAAGAAGCGGAAATGATTCTGGAAGCTCTGCTGGGAGATGACCAGAATGGTATGAACGAGCAAAGATAACCTTTAAATAAATGGAGTATTATGAAGGTAAAAATCATGTTGTCGGTGCTGTCGGTGGTTTTGTTATCAACGGTAACTCTGATGGCTCAGGAGCCGGCGGAGAAACCGGTGGTGCCGCATTTTACGAAAATTGAGGACGCCCTGGCGGCGGCGGTTAATCATGACCGGCAGATACTTCTTGATTTCTACGCCCCATGGTGTAAGTACTGCAAGATGCTGGACACGGTCGTGTTCATCGATACGCAGGTGGTAAAATTCTTTACCGATGAAATGATTCTGGCCAAGTTCAACGCGGAGGCGGATACGGCTCTGGCGCGGCAATACCGGGTCAGCGCCTTTCCCACGCTGGTAATGGTGGATAAGGAAGGTACGGAGATTGACCGGATAGTCGGTTACATGGCACCTGATGCTTTTGTGAAACAACTCCGGGACTACGCTCAGGGTATCGGGACACTCGATGATTTGCTTCACAAGGCTCAAAGCGGTGTCGATTCCCTGCGCCGAATCAGTTTCGAAATAGCTGACAAATACAAGTATCGCGGCGGCAATGACGAAGCTATGAGCTGGTTTAAAAAAATTATCGAGCAGGGGGACGCTCATGATTCCCTGTCGGGGGAAGCCCGGATGGCTATTGCCGATTTGTTCCGCCGGGATAAAGATTACATGAAAGCCCTGGTGGAATATGCCGCCATCATGGAGGAATTCAATGGCCGGCCTTTTGCCCGGGACGCGGAAATGTGGACGGCTATAGTGTACCGTCAGAAAGGCGATACCGCCACGGCTATCGGGGCGTTTGAGGATTACATCAGGCACTATCCCGAATCGGAAGATGTCAAATACGCTCGGGAACAGATTGAGAGATTAAAGAATCCGCCTAAAAATAAACATTGAATATGAAAAGATTACCGATTTATCAAGTGAGTTACAACCGTGAAAGAGAAGACAATTATATACGAGAAAGCGGTGGCCGGAAGGAAAGGTTATAACCTCCCGGAGCCGAAAAAAAGCGCTAAGGAAATACTGGCCGTAATTCCGGAAAAATTCCACCGCCTTGTCGACGCCGCTCTGCCCGAGATTTCGGAAAACGAGGTCGTTCGGCATTTTGTCGGCCTTTCGGTCAAGAATCATCATATCGACAAGGGCTTTTACCCGCTCGGTTCCTGTACGATGAAATACAATCCCAAGGTGAATGATGTGGCTGCTTCCTTACCCGGTTTTCTTTACCACCATCCTCTGGCGCCCTGTCAAACCGCCGCGGGTTGTCTGGAGATTATCTGGGAAACGATGCAGTATCTGGGGGAGATTTCCGGTCTGCCCGGGGTATCGCTGCAACCGGTGGCCGGCGCCCACGGCGAATTTACCGGGCTTTTAATTATGCGGGCGTACCATCATTCTCGCGGACAGAAGCGTGACAAAATAATTATCCCTGATTCGGCGCATGGCACCAATCCGGCCTCGGTGTCGTCGCTGGGTTGGACGGCGGTGCAGGTCAAGTCCAATGAAAAAGGTGTCATCTCCCCGGATACGGTTGCCGCGGTGATGGCTGATGATGTTGCCGGAATAATGATGACCAATCCCAATACGCTGGGTTTGTTCGAAAGCAACGTGGCTGAAATCGTTGAAGTCGTCCACAAGCGGGGCGGCCTGGTTTACCTTGACGGTGCCAATTTGAATGCCAATCTGGGCATTTTCCGTCCCGGTGATGTCGGTTTTGATATCATGCATTTCAATCTGCACAAAACCTTCTCCACCCCCCACGGGGGCGGTGGTCCGGGGGCCGGGGGAGTGGCGGTTAATGGGGAACTGGAGAAATTTCTCCCGTTGCCAGTTCTTGAGAAAAAAGATGACGGGACATTGTTTTTCAATTATAATCGCCCGCAGTCGATCGGCCGGGTACACGCCTTTTATGGTAACTTCCTGAATATTGTCCGTGCCTATGCCTATTTGAAGGCTCTGGGGGGTAAGGGGCTTCGCCGTGTCTCCGAGAACGCCGTCATTAACGCCAATTATCTTAAGACCCTGGTTCAGGAATATTACGAGTTGCCCTATAAAGCTCATTGCATGCACGAGTTTGTTATCTCCGGCAACCGGCAGAAAAAACGCGGTGTCAAGACGCTGGATATTTCCAAACGGCTGCTGGATTTCGGGGTCCACCCACCCACCAACTATTTCCCCCTGATTGTTCCCGAAGCCTTAATGATAGAGCCGACGGAAACCGAAAGCAGGGAAACTCTGGATGCTTTTGCCGCCTTCATGAAACAGATAGATACCGAGTCGAAGGAAAATCCGGAAATAGTGACTTCAGCGCCGCATAATACCCCGGTACGCCGCCTTGATGAAATCAAAGCCGCCCGGGAACTCGATGTCTGTTACCAGGAATGATTATTTCTGCTTGTTATTTTAACCCGTTGCCCTAATTTAGAGCAGCGGGTTTTATTATGATAAAAATAAAAAATGTCACCTATCAATATCGCGATGTCGCCGAAACGGCGTTGAGAAATTTGAGTCTTGAAATCAGCGAAGGCGAATCGGTGTGTATTATGGGCAGCAACGGGTCCGGTAAATCCACCCTCGCCCGGATTCTGGCCGGGCTTTTAAAAGTAACCGAAGGCCTGGTTTCGATTGATGGTATCGATGTTGCGGATAAATCCCGGGGGAATAAAGTAGGGCT
>CAZUAS010000047.1:0-1854 GCA_964618515.1 uncultured Ignavibacteriales bacterium
GTACGGTTTCAGCCTCCACTTTTACGCCACCGAGCCATTTGTCGGTCAGGGTTGTAATCGTCTCCGCCGGCATATCCGTAGCTATTGAAAAGATGATGTTTCGACCACCGACGTATTTTTGATAATGTTCTTTTATATCGGCGATGGTGATACTGGCAATCGTCGCGCTAGTGCCGATAGTTGACAGACCGTATCCCTGGTCGCCGTAGATGGTACGCCAGTACAAAAGGCTCGACGCCTGGCCCTGATTGTCGTTTATCGCCTTTATCTCACCTTCGACTTCATGCACCAGCCGAGCCAGCTCTTCCTCAGGAAAAGCAGGTGACTGAAGCGAACGGGAGATAATATCCATCACCAGGTCGAAATTTTCCGTCAGGGCGACTACCGAAATGGCACTGTAATCCCTGAAACAATCCACCGAAACGTTGGCGCCCAAAAAATCGAGCTTCTCGGTTATTTCCGCAGCGGTCATGACATCATTACCCTTGAGCAACATTCTTGTCATAAGGTTGGTAAGTCCGTTATTTACCGACGTCTCGGTAAGGACGCCACCGCCGATTAAAAGGCGCGCGGCACTCAGTGACGTGGAAGAATCCTGGTTAACCAGGACGGTGATACCGTTAGCAAGAGTTGTCCTGCCATAACCGTCAACCCCCATCTTTAGAGAACTTTTCTTCTGCCCGCAACCGTTAAACATAAGCGATAATAAAATCAGGGTGATAACTGAAATATATTTTGATTTATTCATTTTGGCACCACCGTCGTTTTAACATAAGAATCGGTATTCAGATATTTCCCGGCCGCGGCGTTGAGCTCGGCCAGAGTAACTTTTTCGATATTGTCAGGATAGTTGTCAACATGCTGATAGCCGACGAAGGAATCATACTGGGCATAACTGTCGGCCAGGTTTAAACCCCGTTCCAAGGATATAAAATGGTTGGTCTTGATAACATTTTTAGCTTTACGCAGTTCCTCTTCGGTAAACCCATTCTGTCTGACATCATTTAGAACTTCAACAATGGTTTTTTCGACCAAAGCCAGATGGTTCGTGTCGCAACGGGCGAAGGCAAACACCGGCCCTTCATATTTCATGGTATAAAAATTAAAACTGACAGCATAAACCAGCCCCAATTCGTCTTTGAGCTTTTTCCACAGACGGCTGGATTCACCGCCGCCAAGAAGCGAGGCCATGATATCCATGGGAAACTGGTCGGGACTTTCACCCCTGGGACCGACCATGCTCATCATCAGGTAGGCTTGACCAATATCCTTCTCAATTTTCAGGTCGGCTATCTTTTTACGTTCCGGCAAAGAGCGGTAATTATCACTGGGGGTGGTTCCCCGGGGAAAAGCACCGAAATACTTTTTGACCAGCCCCAGAGTTACAGCTGTGTCGATATCCCCAACAATGACCATCGTCATATTGTTAGGGGCATAGTAGCGCTTGTAATAAGCGAAAACCGAATCACGGGGTATTTTCCGGATATTTTCTTTTGTCCCCAGAACGTTTCTGGAATAAGGATGTTGACCGTAAAGAGTGCTCAGAGAAGAGCGATATGCCTTGTTGAAGGGATTATCTTCGGTGATATTAATTTCCTCAAGAACCGCCTGGCGTTCTTTGTCCATTTCTTCCACGGGGAAGTTGGAACGGAAAAGCATATCGGCGTGAATCTGCAGGGCGAAATCAAGATTCTCTTTCGGTAACGAAATGACGAAATCGGTCCAGTCGGACGAGGTATAACCGTTGAAATAGGCGCCGTGTTTTTTCATCTCCGCCGCTACCTCTTCCCCGGTCATCTTCTCGGTGCCGCGAAATAGAATCAGGTGCTCGAGAAAATGCGTGGCTCCATCGAA
>CAZUAS010000047.1:1864-20704 GCA_964618515.1 uncultured Ignavibacteriales bacterium
AAAGACTCCCGGCCGACAGTAACAAACAAAGATAAATGAGAATAAATCGCATAAAAGCATCCTCTAAGATTTTATCAGAAATTATTCATCTTTCAATTTATATCCTTGACCCGCTTGGAG
Organism: uncultured Ignavibacteriales bacterium; assembly: GCA_964618515.1. GTDB lineage: Bacteria > Zixibacteria > MSB-5A5 > GN15 > FEB-12 > JAFGNW01. Next base: position 1,985 of record CAZUAS010000047.1, read on the forward strand.
CAATCATCTCCAGATAAATTAATCCTTTAAAAATACGTCTATATACAAAATTTGTTGCATCCGGGGAATGTATTTTTAACTCTTTTTGGAAAATCATTAATTCCGACTTGACAGCTAAATTAGCATTAACTACTTTAATCACACAATATTTATACTGACCTCTTTTACGCTTGAGGGTGCCATGAAAAAATATATATCGGTATCTAAATATTTACTGGCTACCGTCATTGTAATCCTCGTCGGATATTTCTCAGCTTTAAAAGTCGGAGCCTACATAAACAATAAACGCCTGGAGCAAAAACAACAAGCCGTCGAGCAAAAGAAAAAAGACTTTACGGACGCTCTTCTGGCTCATATGCAGAGTCTTAATATCGGTGATACTCTGCCCGACCATCGCTTCGAAGACCTCTATCGCCGTCCCGTATATTTATCCTCCCTGGTACAGGGACAAACGATTCTGATTTTTTTCGACCCTTATTGTGAGAATTGTAATGAAGAAATGAACACCGTTAACCGGACTTTGAGCACGACCCGGGAATATGAGTGTTTTATTTTCATATCCGGCGGCAATCCTCGATTAATCGAGGAAATGCCCGCCCTGTCAGAACTCAAAAGTCCGGTTTTATATGACCATAACCGGGAATATATAAACCGTTTCAAGATTTTCACCTTCCCTTTCAACGTTGTTATTGATAAAAACCTGGTCATTCAGGAAATCTACGGAGAAACCCTTACTCCGGATGAGATTAAAAGGATAATCAAAAACCACATATAAAAGCCGAATCAGGGGAAAAAAAGACTTAAACAATGAAAGGAGTATAGAATGAAAAAACTGGTTTTATTTGGAATATTTTTAACTTTTATATTTATTTTCTCCTTTACCCTGACCATGGAACTTTATGCATTTGAGGAGAACCCTATACTCGAACCCGAACCGCCGTTATTAGGTGGTAATTGCTGCACCTATACAACCTGGTGCGGTTCGGTTGGCTCCGGCAGTCTTGTACCGGTTAAATATTATGATGTTAATGGAAAACCATACTGGGTCCTGGAATGCCGTTTCCTGCAACCATCTTCCCCTTATTACAATTTTAAATGTAATTACGAGTGTGCACCTAATTGTAATGCCGACTAAAATATAACTTATATTAATCTTTCCCTGATTTGGCTGTCATAATAAAATTGTTGCATTCTCTATGCTTTTTCTATTGTCTACTCGAGTTTCCTGAATTATATCTTTACCATGTCGCGTGAGGAAATTAAAAAATACCTCGAGCAATTGCTCGGACAGAAATTAAAAGACCGCCCCATTCGTGCTATCGGCGTCAATCCCCGATATCATGGCCTACCGAAAAGGCTTATCGAAGAAGGTGGAATTTACGACAATCTCGAACCCGGCGCCCCCTCCGAACGTGTCCTGGCTATCTTTGAAGGTACTCTTTTTTGCGTTTGTACCTCCAAGCGCGGCGCCGGCACCGATATGCCTTATTTATTTCACCGGGAAGACATATACACGGTCGAGTACTTCTGAAAGAGTAAATTCTTATTGCCTAAAAAAAAGTAAAATAATAAATTTGTGCCATGTCTATACCCAGGTATAATCTACCCCGTCTGAAAGGGAAAATTATTGCCCTCGATGGTCCGGCGGGCTCGGGCAAATCCACCACCGCCAGACTTCTGGCGCAAAGCCTCGGATATATCTATTTGGATACGGGAGCCATGTACCGGGCGCTCACCTATTTCGCTCTCAAAATCGGAGTTATGCCCTCGGATAAAATTAAACTGGCGGCTTTAGCTAAAAAGGTCTCAATCGAATTCAAAACCGAAAACGATACAAATAAAATATATATTAACGGAGAAGATGTCACCACCGCTATCCGTACCCCCGAAGTCACCCGGTATGTTTCCGAGGTCTCAGCCCACAAGGAGGTCCGTGAAGCTATTGTCGCCCAGCAGATGGAAATAGGGAAAAACGGGAATATCGTGGCCGAAGGTCGTGACACCACCACGGTGGTCTTTCCCCAGGCCGACCTGAAAATTTATCTGGACGCATCGGTGGAAGTCCGCGCTCAAAGAAGACTGCTGGATATGGGGAAAATGGGCGTCACCACCTCACTTGAGGAGCAAATCGAAGATATTAAAAGACGTGATGAATATGACTCCAATCGCCGCCATTCCCCACTAAAACGGGCTAAAGACGCCTATTATGTCGATACCTCCAATATGACCGTCCAGGAGCAGGTTGAATGGATTATTAACCTGATCAGGAAAACGGTAAAATAACCATGACCTTTTTATACTTCTTTGGTTATCACCTTTCAAAAAACCTGACCCGGCTTTTTTTCCGACCGATAATTATCGGCTGGGAAAATATTCCGCCCCGGGGCGGTTTCATTCTGGCTTCCAACCATATTTCCAACTATGACCCGCCTATTGTCGGCAGCTGGTGCTCAAGGGAGGTATATTTTCTCGCCAAAAAAGAACTCTTTCCGAATCGGTTCATGGCGACTTTCTTCAGGCAAATAAATGCCATTCCGGTCAAACGAGGTACTATTGACCGAATGGCCATCGAAGCCTGCATAAACAAAATAAATGAAGGGCACGGGATGACCATATTTCCCGAAGGGACCCGTTTTGATGATGGCCAACTGCATTCTCCCAAACCCGGTATCGGAGTTATCGCCCACCGTACCGGATGCCCCGTAGTGCCTGCCTATATCCATGGTACAAATAGACTTATGGATTGTCTGAAAAGGCGCACCAAAATGCTGATCGCTTATGGTAAACCCCTCCCGGCTGGTTGGGCGGCTTCTTTACCCCCGGAAAAGGAAAGTTATATTAAAATCGCCGAAAATATCATGTCTGAGATTAGTAACCTGAAAAACGAAGTTCATAGTAAATATAAACTCTGATAAAAAATATCTTCACCTTTAAAATAATTCTTGGATTTTACGATATTTTTATTATATATGTGCCGCCTGTCTAATATCAAGTTGTAACAACCATGATATTTTATGTGGCAAAAAGCTGGTGGTTTTCCTGAAGGGAAAAATTCAAAACCACCGGTAAGTTTAGGAGGTTCTCTTTAATTACAATGGCTACCGCCAAAAACACTACCCAAACAACGTTTCAAAAGCGCAGTAAGCGCAAAGTCTCTTCCGCTAAAAAAACTACCAAAGTCAAAACTAAAATCAGCAAAGAAGCTTTGGAAGAACAGGGTTTTACTGCGGATGAACAACAGCAACAATTTGAAAAAGTAATTACGGCACGCCGTGCCCGGGTTGCCGAAAAAGCCCAATCCCGGGCTGCCGAAGCTCCGCCGCCCCCCCCGACCCTGCCGGAAGAAGAAGCGGTAAAAATTACCGACGTCTCCGGAGTAGTTTATGACAAAGCGGAGTATGATTCCATGGTGGAAATGTATGATTCCACCATCAAGGATATCAAAGAGGGTGAAATTGTCAAAGGCAAAGTCCTGGGGGTCACCATGAACGATGTCATTGTCGATGTCGGCTTTAAATCCGAGGGAATAATACCAATCGACGAATTCCCCATGCCCGTTAATATCAGCGTCGGTGAAGAAATCGAAGTTTACCTGGAACAGATCGAAGATTCTAACGGTCAGCTTATCCTATCTAAGAAAAAAGCCGATTTCATGCGTGTCTGGGACCGGATACGCGATGTTCACGATGCCGGAGAAACCATCGAAGGCACCGTGGCCCGTCGCATTAAGGGCGGTGTTGTTGTAGACATTATGGGCGTGGATGCCTTCCTGCCAGGTTCGCAGATTTCTTTAAGACAGGTACCCGACTTTGACGCCCTGATTGGCGAACGAATGACTGTAAAAATTATCAAACTCAACAAAACCCGGAGGAATATCGTTATTTCCCGGCGGGTGGTGCTTGAAGAAGAACGCGAGAAGATGCGTTCCACCCTGCTGAATGAAATCACGGTCAACCAGATTCGCCAGGGAGTCGTAAAAAATATCACCGATTTCGGCGTCTTCATTGACCTGGGTGGCGTCGACGGGCTTCTGCATATCACCGATATGTCCTGGGGACGTATCCGTCACCCCTCCGAAATGGTTTCCCTGGGTGATAAAATCGATGTTAAGATTCTGGATTTCGATGAAAAAACCTCGCGAATTTCGCTGGGCTTGAAACAGATGACTCCTTATCCCTGGGAAAATATCGAAGAGAAATATCCGCTCGGCAAAAAAGTGAAAGGAAAAGTCGTTTCCATCACCGATTATGGCGCTTTCATCGAACTAGAGAAGGGTATCGAGGGTTTGATTCATATTTCCGAGATGTCCTGGACCCAGCATATCAAACACCCCTCCAAGATAATGAATGTCGGCGATGTCGTCGATGCCATGGTGTTGTCGGTTGAGAAGGAAAACGAGAAAATTTCCCTGGGTATCAAGCAGATGGAACCCGACCCCTGGGGCACCATTGAAAACAAATACCCGATCGGTAAAATCATAACCGGAAAAGTCCGCAACCTGACAGCCTTCGGAGCTTTTGTGGAACTCGAAGAGGGTATTGACGGCCTGGTGCACATTTCCGATATGTCCTGGACGAAACGCATCCAGCATCCTTCGGAAGTTATGAAAAAGGGCGATAAGGTGGAGGTCAAGGTTATCAAAATTGACCATGAAAACCGCCGTATTTCACTCGGTTACAAGCAACTCACCGATGACCCGTGGCCGGAGCTGGCCAAAAAGCTGGCTGTCGGCTCGGAATGCCTGGGCACTATTACTAAAGTGCTCGACCGCGGTGTTATTGTTGATTTGGGTGATGACGTCGAGGGGTTCGTCCCCAACGCCCAGCTCACCACCGAAGAGCTGTCCAACCCGACGGGAGTTTTCAAGGAAGGCGAGAAACTTCCCCTGCAGGTCATCGAATTCGACCGTAACATGCATAAGGTGGTTCTCTCCGTGGTTGCCTACTACAAAAAGCGCGAGCAGAAGGAATTCGAGAAGTATATGTCCGAACACCCGGTGACTTCCCATAAACCTCTTGCCGACGCCATGCCTGAGGCGGTTAAAAAAGTCGTCGAACCGCAACAGGAACCGCTTTCGGCAACTGAAAATCCTTCGGCTCCGGAGGACAACAAAACAGAATAAACAAACCACCACGGTTTGCCATATATTACAAAGGCGGTTTTTAAACCGCCTTTTGTTATTAATTCTTCACAATCCGCATTAAATTTTAATTATATTCAAAAATAATGACGAATGACGCTTTGAAAAAAATTACCTGCCGTACCATCGGCTGCCGGCTCAACCAGTATGAAACGGAAAAAATGGCCGCATCCCTTTATCCGTATGGTTTTCGCCGGGCTCTTCCGGGTGAAACAGCCGACCTCTGCCTTATCAATACCTGTACGGTGACTCATCGCGCCGACCAGAGCAGCCGGCAAGTTATAAGCCGGACTGTCCGTGACAATCCCGGGGCGAAAATAGTCGTGATCGGTTGTTATGTTGACGCCGCCCCGGAACAGATGACTTCTCTTTACGGTGTCACCCTTGCTCTGGGCAATCGATATAAGGATAACCTCGCCGAAATTCTGGCGCTACGGTTCCCGGACCTTTTTGAAAACGAATTAGCGAACGTCATTGCCCCTCCCCCGATCACCGATTTCAGCGGGCATAACCGGGCGTGGATAAAAATTTCCGATGGTTGTGACCATCGGTGTGCTTACTGCATTTTACCTTTAGTACGCGGTCCTCTCAAAAACCGTCCGGCCCGGGATATTATAAAGGAAATTAACAGCCTTATTGCCGCCGAATTCGATGAAATCGTCATCACCGGTCTTAATATGGGTATGTACCATGACCGTCAGGCCGAACCGAAAATAGAAAATCTGGCGGCGCTTTGCCGATGGCTGTTGCGTCAAACCGACTTTAAACGACTTCGTCTTTCGTCGGTGGAACCCCAGACTATCGACCATGATTTAATAGAGGTTTTTGCCGAAGCCGGGGAACGCCTCTGCCGCCACTGGCATCTTTCGCTTCAATCCGGTTCGCCGCGTATTTTGAAACTCATGCGCCGGCCCTACACACGGGAGGACTTTATCGAATGTGTCGTCGCTCTCAAAAAAGCCCAACCCAACACCATCGTCGGTGCCGATATAATCGTCGGTTTCCCCGGAGAAACCGACGAGGATTTCAACGCTTCAAAGAACTTGGCTGAATCGGGTCTGCTCGACTACCTTCATGTTTTCAGCTATTCCGACCGCCCTGGAACCGAGGCGGAAAAAATGCCGGACAAAATAAATCCGAAGATTATCAAAAAACGCAATAACCTTCTGGTCGCGGTCTCAAGACAAGTAAGGAAAGCGGCCTATTTACGGCAGGTCGGACAGACTCTCGGAGTCATCGCCGAAAATAAAAAACGTGACGGCAACTTTTTCTATGCCATGGCGGATAACTTTATGCGGGTAAAAATGCCGGCACATTTCAAAGGGGGTAAAAAGATCGCCCGCGTTAAGATTACCAGAGCCTTTGACGACTATCTCGAAGGTGAGTTGCTTGACTGATATGCCGTCATGGACCGCCTTATTTTATTAACAGCGTATCCGGCTTTGTCAACGTTTCCCCGACAAACTCCGCCGGGGGCGGCGTGTGAAACCACTTCAGGTATATCGTTTCATAGGAACCATCGAGCTTCATCGTCTCAAGGGCTTCGTTGATTTCATCCAGAAGCTTTCGGTCGTCTTTCCGCACCGCGATGCCGTAATACTCGGTTGAAAGAATCCCTCCGACAATTTTGGCGGTCCGGTTGCTTTCAATATAGGCTTGGGTGGTGGGTAGATCGTTGAGCACGGCATCAAGATTGCCGTTGTCCATATCGATAAAAGCCGCGCCGATATTGTCGAAAGAATACACGTGCACACCATCGGTTTTTTTCGCCATCAATTCACCGGTCGTACCCAGCTGCACCCCGACTTTCTTGCCGCGTAAACTCTCGATGCCTTTAATTACCGTATCCTCGAGCGGCACTGCCACCACCTGTCCGGCCAGGTAATAAGGCCGGGAAAAATCAACCACCGCCTCCCGCTGGGGTGTGATGGTCATAGCACTTATAGCGACATCGTACTTGCGGTTGGTCAAACCGGGTATCATGCCGTCGAACGGCGTCACAATTATTTCCGGTGCCCAGCCTTTTATCCGGCAAATCCGTTTAATCAGGTCAATATCAAAACCTTCGGGTTCACCGCTATCCGTACTGACCATCTCGAAAGGCGGATAGGTTGCATCCGTACCCACCCGCAATACCGTTCGTTCACCCGAATCCGCCTGTTTTTCCGAACCGCATCCCATGTGCAGTAATGTTACCGCAATTAATAGAATTATTTTTTTCATAGAATCTTGCCTTATTATAAAGCCAATGAAGGCAATAAATATGACAATGGCAATATTTTATTTGTGCCTAAAAAAGCCGACCCCCCTCTAAGGCAGGTCGGCTTTTGCAGATAGAAGGAAGAATCAGTAAAAATCTATCGAAACGGAGCTTAGATTACTATCCAGAGTGACATCGATTTTACTTTCCAGCGAGTCATATTTATCATTAACGAAATAACCCTGCTGTTCCATCAAACCTATTTCATCAAAGAGGTCTTTGTAATCCACCCCTTTTATTTTCAAACCCGAACTGGTCGGTACTCGCAGACGCAAACTCGATTCATCCCCTTCAAGGTCCACCACCACCCGGGGTTCAAGGTCTCCGATTTTAAGATAAATATCCGACTTATCAGCGTCTAGCTTCAATTCTTTCAGGGGTGTGGTGGACAGGTTCAGATGGATACTGGCATCCCTGGCGAAACAATTTAAAATCAAAGGTATCATTTTGGAAAATGACAGGTACCAGTCATTGCCTTCGTCGTTATCGATTTTAACCAGACCTCCGATTAAATTCCGCGACCGACTTTCAAAAGTAAGCCTGGCCTGGTCCTGTAAAACAACATAGTCAATCCGCGGTTTCCGGGTGAATTTTTTAAAACGCCCATAAACCAGGTCACTGGCGGAGGCGTCGCGTATGGTTAAATCGTTACCCCCCAGTTTGACCGTGGCATCGATGGTTTTAATGGACGGGTCGAAATCCAGTTGGTAACTGGAAGTCTGGAAAAAGCTCGATTCATCTCCCCCGTAACTGCCCGTCACGGCGATATACATTCCCCCGGCCACCAGGCAAACGGAACTTAAATAAGAAATAAATTCCACACGGGAACGGGTAAAAATCTTTTCAATACCGATAGCTATCAGGAAAAACGGAAATAATGCCAGCAGGTCTATGAAGAAATTATAATTAATCACGTTCATGTTTTTCAGAAGAATCAACACGCCGAAAAAAACCAGTAATAAACCCCATCTGAATCGCGCCGGTGTCATAATGTTACCTCTCAGTTCTCTCCATTTATCTTGAAATGATGACCGTTGACCTCTCCATGTCCGACCTTGTCTTTCTTAAAGACGCCCCAGAAAACTATGGCCAGACCGATAAAAATAAGAAAAAGCGGCCAGACATCGTGAAAATCGAACCAGTACCAGTACTCACGAGCCAGCATCAGAATCCCGATACAAATAAGAATCAACCCCGGCAGATACTTATTCCAGGGTGACAATTTATACTCGGGCTGAGGAACCGCCATTTCCAGCGGTCTTAGCGGTATGATTATCCAGGCTATCAGGTAGGTCAGAATACCAAAACCCGGCAGAAGGAATAATAATAGAGTAATTATCCTGATAAGGGTCGGGTCAAGTTCGAAATATTCGCCCAGCCCGCCACATACGCCACCGATAATCCTGCTTTCCCGGGAACGGTACAATCGTCTATTCATAACCACTCCTCTTGTCTAATCGCTTAGCTTAATTTACGATAGTATGCCCAAAAGGTTCAACTTTTTTATGCCGGGGGAAAAACTATTTTTGAAGGTCCAACTGTTGTAAATAAGATTTCGCCATTTCCTGGTTGGGTGAATCATTATCCAGTGCTGTTTTTCTTATGATAGCCAGCATCTCCTGGTGCTCTCTGTCATCCTTGGTCAGCAGTGCTATTTTGTAACAGGTTTGTATAAGGTCATTTTCTATATCCGCCGGTTTTCTTTCCATCATATCCTTCCGGCTCTTGCCACTTAATGACTGAACCAGGCCGGTTTTATCCCGCCAGCTGGTTTTGCTGTCCATTTGTTTCAAAAGGGAATCCTTTAAAATCCTAAGACTTGCCAGACTTTCAATCGGACTGTCCTGGTCTTTTTCTTTGGATAAATTGTAAGGTTCTTCGGAAACCTCATTTGCTTTCTTATCCTGGTCACCTTTACCTTCCTGAAGCGACGCCTCTGGTTCCACTTTTGATTTTTGAACCATTTTTTCCGAATCGGCAATCCCTTTTACCGCTGCTTCAGGCATGGCCATCTGCAATGGTTGTTGCAACGCATCGGTCTTAAGGTCCGGGATTTCTTTTACCGCTTCGACGCCTTTGGTCGGGACTTGGGGAGGTTTTTTTACTATACTTTTACCGGGAGTCGATAAACTTCCAGCGGGAATTTCCTGCTTTGTGATTTCATTTTCCCCAACCGCTTCTTTAGTTACCACCGGGTGAGTGACTGCCGGCATCGTTGCAGGTCTTTGAATCGGTTCTTCTTTCCATATTTCATCACGATGGATACTCACCAACGTTAAAAGCACGACCGAAGCCGCAACCGCCACCAGTTTCCAGGTCATGCCAAACCGCCGCCGCGAAACTATTTTGGTAACTTCAGTGGCCTGTTCAAAGCCAAGCATTTCTTCAATCTTGCGGGCTGACCGCTCCCAGTACTCGTCTTCGCCCAGAGAACTTTTTTCTTCCACCAGACGGTCCAGCTTACGGAATGCTTCCAGAAGTTTCCGACATTCTTCGCACTGCTCCAGGTGTTGTTCTATAACCACCTTTTCCTCAGGGCGCAGGCTGTTGTCAAAATAGGCGGATATTCTGTCTTTAAAATAACCGTGATCCATGCTAAACCTACTACCAGACGTCACCTCATTGACGTCATAACAAATCCTTCAATGCCTCCATTAACATCTGCCGGGCACGGAAAAGGCGTGAATCCACCGTCCCGGGGGGGATATTTAAAAAGCTTGCTATTTCTTCATAGCTTTTATTTTCAAAATGACGTAACACGAAAACCGACCGGTACTTAACCGGCAACGCCTTGAGCGCTCGATAAAATCTTTTCCGGCTTTCATCATCCAGTAACTTTTCCAGCGGTCCCAGCTCCTGCGAAACCGGGTGATAACCCTTTTCCTGTATCTTATCCAGTGATTCCTTCTTTTCTTCCCGATTGACCAGATTATATGCCGAGTTACGAGCGATTGTCGACAGCCAGGGATAAAAAGCATACTCCGGATGAAATCGTTTCAAAGCTTTCCAGGCTTTTATAAATGTTTCCTGCACAATATCTTCCGTCTGGTCAAAGGAACCGGTCAAGCCGTATATATACCTGAATAATTTTTTCTGATGTAACCTTATCAGTTGTCCGAAAGCCTTCGTATCGCCGTTCTGGGCGGATTCGACCAGCTTTCTTTCGTAGTCCTTATTTTCCGGTGAAGGACTTTTTCGCATACCCTCACCAACCTTATTTACCGTCCGGGGATTTTTTTCTTCCCGAAAATCTTCCGTCATTTTTCCTGTTTTTCCCTGCTCAATTTTATTGCCAGAGTTTCCAGAGTCAGAGAAGGATTAGGGATATTATGCCGAAGTTCCGAATCGGTCAGAGCTATTTGTATTATAATATCTTCGAGCCGGTCAATTTCAAATTTTTTTGCCTGAATTCTATAGCGGTTATTTAACCAAGATTTATCGGGGTCGCGGAATTTATTGTTCCTGGCCAGATAAAGGTCAATAAAATGCTTACCCACGAAAAATAAAATACCGGTCGGGGTGTTGCCGTCGGCCAGCAGAAGGCGTATTTGCTGAATAATTTTCTTGCTGTCGCCAGTTATTATATGGTCCGCCAGGGTATAGACCTCATAAACCTCGAACCCGGAAGCCACCATACGAATATCATCTTCGGTTATGGTCTTTCCGGGCTGGACATAATTTTGAAGTTTATCGGTCTCGTTTTCGAGTGCTCCGCGGTTGCCGGAGATAAGCTCCGTTAGTAAAGTCAGCGCTGATGGTTCGATTTTCAAACCGTTTTTTTTCAGCTTATTGATAACTGTCTGTCTTGTCATTTTATCGCTAAGTTTTTTAAATTCCACCAGTTCGAAATTTTCAACCATTCTCTTATAAAAATCTGACTTTTTATTGGGTGCTTTCGCCGCCGGACTGCTTAAAACGACAATGCGATTGGGGTCCGGGGGGGTCAGGATTTTAAAAATCCTCTCACTATCTTCTTTTTTGTAGCTTTGAAAATTAGCGATGGCAATTAGCTGCTTCTCACCCAGCATCGGGTAAACAGCCAGTTCCGCCAGAAGGTCTTTTATATTGATTTTTCTGCTGTCAAAACGGCGGTAGTTGGTTATCAACTGACGATTGGGAATAAACTGTTTGGCGAGATGTTTCTCGGCTTCGATAATCCGATAGTCATCCTCACCAAAAAAATAATAAACCGGTTTGAATTTGCCGGCCTGGATATCTTTAAAAAATCCAATTGGCGTTTTTTGAGCCATGGTATAATAATACCAACGGCTCCAAAGGAGGTCAATCTAAAAGAGAATCATATGCGGAATTATCCCAGGTGGGCACCCACTCCAGTGAAAAACGATATTTTTCGCGGTACTTGCGGGCTTTCTCGAGTAAAGGCAGGAACATCTCCGGGATTTCCTCGCGCTGATTGACCAGGTTTATGATACGCTGGTTATTACCGAATATCTGGTAAGTATGGTTGGAGAAATATTTCTGATTGGTATCGATGAATTCAAGCAGGGCCAGCAAAGAGGCAAAGTCACTGTGGTCGATATTGACAGCGTCAAAGGGGGCTTTAAACCGGATCCCGACATCCGGGATAAAAAAAGTCACGATAGCGGTTTTACCCGTTTCATTGTCGGGTGGAAGTTCGTATGAGCCAAAGAAGCAGTCCATGACGGTTATAAAGGCAAGATACATGCCTTTATTCCGGCTTTTTCTGAACATATTTAAGTTGTTGACTGATATTAAATTATCGTCTCCCGGAATTACCCCTTAGAAATTATCACTGCAATTATCTTCATAAAAATGAATTTGACTCTGCCTGAAACCAGAGCTCTGGGGACACAATCTAAAATTATCAATACAATAAAAATGGTATTCCTTGCCTGTAAGGATTTATAGGACACGACCCTCTGGTGGTTGTGTTTATTTCATTAATTGGCAGAACAAAATAGGCGGAACTACTTAAAGATTTCGTCCTTCGAGGACTATTCAATTCAGTTGACTTGGAAATGATTATTACCTTATAATAAGTAAATGATACTATTTAAAGTACTGTTTATAGTTTATCTCGGGACCAAATAAAAAAAGGAAAAAACATCCATGAAAACCAAAAATTTCCTGATTAGGTTAAGCTCCATGATCTTAATCTGCCTGCTTGGCGTAGAAGCCCTTGGCCAGACAGCCAAGCTCATCCCCATGAGAGACTTTTTTAGAAATCCTGAAAAGTCTTACTTCTTAATCTCCCCCGATGGCCAGCAAATCTCCTTTACCCAACCATACGAAAACCGCATGAATGTTTTCATCCAGAATCTCGGGTCACAAGAAACCAAAAGGATTACCTCAGTGACTGACCGTGACATTTTCACCTATTTCTGGAAAGGCAATAACCGGATTTTATATCTCAAAGATTTCGGCGGAGACGAGAATTTCCACCTGTTTTCAGTTGATATTAATGGTAACTCCGAGCAAGACCTGACCCCATTTGACAGCGTAAAAGTTCAACTTATAGATGATTTGTACGATGACTCCACCGATGTACTTATCGGCATGAACAAACGTGACCGACAGATTTTTGATGCCTACCGGCTGAATACTGTCAGCGGCTCTATTACTATGGTAGCTGAAAATCCCGGTAATATCACCGGCTGGCTAACCGACCACGAGGGTAAAATACGTCTGGCCACCGTCACCGATGGCGTCAATAACAGTATTTTATATCGTGAAACTGAAAATGACAGCTTCCAGGTAATTATTACAACCAACTTTAAAGAAAACTTTTCTCCCTTATTTTTTACCTTTGATAATAAGAATCTTTTTGTTGTCTCGAATATAGGACGGGATAAAGACGCCATTATTATATATGACATAGCCGGAAAAAAAGAAAAGGAGGTTATTTTCGAGGATCCGGAATACGATGTTCAAGGATTGCAATACTCCCGGTTACGAAAAGTTTTAACTGAAGTAAACTACGTTACCTGGAAAACTGTTAAGAAAATCCTTGATAAGGAAACGGAACAGCTCTATGCGGACCTGGAACAAAAACTTCCCGACTATGAAATTTATCTCACCTCCAGTAATAAAAACGAAGATATTTTTACGGTAAGAACATTCAGTGACCGTAATCCCGGCTCTTATTATATTTATGAAAAAAACGGCGGTAAACTGACCAAGCTTGCCGACCGCAACCCCTGGATCAATGAGACTGATATGGCGCCCATGAAACCAATTTCTTATACCTCAAGAGATGGTTTAACAATCCATGGTTACCTTACCTTACCGCTTGGAACGGAACCAAAAAATCTGCCGGTGGTAGTTAATCCCCATGGCGGACCATGGGTAAGGGATAGATGGGGCTTTAATCCCGAAGTACAGTTTCTGGCCAACCGGGGTTATGCGGTTTTACAGATGAATTACCGCGGTTCCACGGGCTATGGCAGAAAATTCTGGGAAGCCTCATTTAAACAATGGGGCAGGAAAATGCAGGACGATATAAGTGACGGCGTATCATGGTTGATAAAAGAAGGTATCGCCGACCCACAGCGGATTGCCATATATGGCGGCAGTTACGGTGGCTATGCTACTCTTGCCGGCGTCTGCTTTACCCCGGATCTCTACGCCTGTGCCATCGACTATGTTGGCGTATCGAACCTTCTTACTTTCCTGAAAACCATCCCGCCTTATTGGAAACCGTATCTCGACATGATGTACGAAATGGTCGGGGATCCGGTTAAAGATAGTGCTTTAATGGTATCCACCTCTCCCGTATTTCATGCAGATAAAATTAAAGTGCCTCTTTTGGTGGCTCAGGGAGCTAAAGACCCCCGCGTTAATATAGATGAATCAAACCAGATTGTGGAAGCTCTAAAAAATCGCGGCATTAATGTAGAATACATAGTTAAAGAAAACGAGGGACACGGTTTTGCCAATGAGGAGAACCGTTTCGATTTTTATGCGGCTATGGAAAAATTCTTAGCCACACATTTATCAGAGAAGAAATAATTTAATACTCTTGTAAAAGTTTTAGTCAGGTGCCTTGGACCCTTGACTAATTATCTCTTTCCGATGTCATAATCTGTGGTTGGTGTACGTCTTCGTACACCAACTATTTTATAACCGACTTTTTTCATCACTTGGAACACGGGGACATGTGCCAAGCGCAGATGACTACATCTGTTCCAGAAATAATTGTCGAAAGCACAAGGCTTTCAACCTACATGTCCGGCTTAAAGTTGTGTCAGTTCCTATCCGCCTTGGCGGATGAGAACTGACACCATACCCTACCTGAAAACATGAAATTGATACAGGCAGGATACAAGGTAGCTCTATCCCTACTTTTATTACTTGAATTTCTCGTACAGTTTCTCGGCATAGCGGTCGGTCATACCGGCAATATAATCGGCAATAACAATGTCCTGTTTTTCGGTAAGGAGCATTTCCTGAAACCGGGGCGGCATCAATGAAGGCTCCCCTTTGAATCTGTCAAACAAGGTTTCGATAATATCCCTGATTTTGTCAACCATTCCCATAAGGTACACATGACGATACAGTTTTTCATTCAGGAAATTCTTAAGCTCGCTTACTATCGGTTCCAGCTCCGGCGAATATCGGCAGATTTTTTCCGGCGCCTTGCGCAGGGTTTCCAGGCTGTCGATATTCAACCGCAGCAGTTGTCTTGCGGTTTCTTCCAGGACATCGATGGTCAACAGATTGACCAGGTAGCGCACCAGAGCATAACGTTTCTGGTCACCGTTAAGGCTGACGGGTATATTATCAATACTTCGCCTCGGGCTGAATTTCCATACAGCCAGCTCCATCAGTTCATCAAAAGCGATAATCCCCGAATTCAAACCGTCGTCGATATCATGACCATTGTAAGCGATTTCATCGGCGCTGTCGACAATCGCCGCTTCAAGGGTGGATTTTTCATCGGGGTCAAAATCGGGATGCCGGATAACCACTTTGGTTTCGTGCTTGGCGATTCCTTCGCGGACTTCATAGGTAAGGTTCAGCCCCGGATGTCCCGGGTAGCGCTGTTCGAGAATATCCACCACCCGCAACGACTGCCGGTTGTGGTTAAAGCCGCCATTATCTTTCAATAAATCATTCAGGATATCCTCGCCGATATGCCCGAATGGCGTATGGCCGACATCATGCACCAGGGCAATGGCTTCGGTCAAATCCTCGTTTAAACGTAAACTCCGCGCCATTGTCCGGCCGATCTGGGCAACCTCAATTGTATGCGTCAGGCGGGTGCGGAAATGGTCGGCTTCGTGAGGAAGGAAAACCTGGGTTTTGTATTCCATCCGACGGAATGCGGCCGAGTGCACAATCCGGTCACGGTCGCGCTGAAAGGCCGTCCGCAGGGGGTGTTCATGTTCGGGATATACGCGCCCCCGCGATTTACACGCTAACGCTGCATAACCGGCAAGAAAAACCAGCTCTCTTTGCTCGATATCGCTGCGGTTACTTAAAGCCATCTTTTTCCTTCTCGTAAAGACCGTTAAAACCGTATGAAAAAGTGATGGTGTGGGAGAAATCAAGCACCGGGTGATACGAGGTAGTATAGGTGAGACCCCACTTCCTGAAAAAGAACTCCACTCCGCCGCCATACTGCACGGGTTCCGTGGACAGACCCCAGAAAAACACCCCCTTACGAGCCAGCAGGATTCGCTGGCCGAAACCAAAACGGGGTTTCACATATTTTTCCCATGTTACTTTGGCCGTCAATGAATGCCGTCCCAGCCCGATAAATTCCGCATACACGGAATAAAAGGCATTAAACGGTACCGCCTTGTCGTATAATTGAGGTGTGGTCAGGTTATCAGCCGTAAAAGCGGCAAAGAAATTTTTAAAACGATAAGCAATTCCCCGACCAATCGTCTGAGTGCTGAAACGTCCATAACCCTCGCCCAGATAAACCTGCCTGCCCGAAAAACTCAAACCCACCGAAAGCGAATCATGCCGGTACGAAACATTAATTTTCCCGTTCAGCTCTTTATACAAATCGCTCTTACCGAATTGCGACAGGCCGATGGCCGCCGTTACCCTGCCCTTACGGTAAGCCCCGGCCAGAAAAACCTGGTCAAGGTCACTGAGTTCAAACTGGCGGTTAAAACCCGTTTCGAGTTGCCACTGGCTTTCGGGCAAACTTCCGCTTGTTATATTGACAAGAGTGGTGGCAGTCGGCTGCGACAGAATATATGTCTGGCCCAGGCCGATTCCTTTCGAAGAAATAATCTCAAAACCGTTAACCATACTACTCATATACCCGCTTAACAGGAGAGTCACCAGATACTTTACGAAACGAATTTTAAACATAATCAGCGCGCCAGCACCACGGTTTTCTTAATTTCTCCAGACCCTTCCGCTTCGAGATAGACGATATAAATACCAATCGGCAGCCGACGGCCGTCGCCGGCCCGACCATCCCAATAATAGGCTTCTTTGAATATCGATACGTCTTCAAAAAAAGTTCTAATAAGAGTTCCCTTGCGGTCATATAATTTCAAAGTGTAGCCGGGGCCGGTTGGACCCTCGAATGTAATCCGGGCTTCGTCCTCGTAACCGTCGCCGTCGGGTGATATAATTTGCGGTTCAATTACAAGTGACAATTTTCCGCCCCGGGGTTCGAATAATACGCGGTTTTCCTCCCCGGGGGTACCGCCCGGCTCTTCCGAACGCCCCCACCATACATCAGTTCCGGTTGTCTCACTGCGCACCCAGGTGTAATTACTTCCGAACACCTTCGAATAAGCGAAAGTATCGGCGACAAATGTAAAACTGTCAGCCAGGCGGACAACATCATAATCGTTGTTCAAACGCGGCCACTGCACGGGTTTTATCAACCGCCCCGAATAATCGGGATAAAAACTCAAAAACGAAAGCGAATCCTCTACCAAAACAAAATACTCATACGGTTCGATTATTATATCTTCGTTCGTTATGACGTAGATGTTGTTCTGGTCACCGATTTGCCAGCCGGTCAAAGGGATGCTTTCATCGAACCGGTTTTTAATTTCAATCCATTCGGAATTCAAAAGTGACCCGGGTTCGGGGTCGGGTAATATCTCCGATAAAACAAAGGGCGGGTATTGGCTCCCGGGAGCATAAAAATACAGCCGGTTATTCCGGTTGCGGTCGTCATCGTCAAGGGCGGCGCCGAGATGAACATAGCGCCCGTCAAGCAAATACGGTTCGTTTATGACGGCAGTATAACCTGTTTCCACCGGCGGAATATCAATTACTCCAATTACATCGGTTTCGTCGGTAGAGTCACTCTCGTTATAATAAAATAAACGAAGCCCACCGTCGGAAATCACATTTTCCCCGCGATTGACGATTAAATAGGTCAGCCAGGTGGTATCGTGATAAGAACGGACTAAGATATTTTCCAGAGCCAGGTCGAAGGGGACCGGGGTCAAAGAATTTATAAAACCGGGAGTGCAACCAAGCCGGTCCACCGAGGGACCGATTTCGTCGGCGATGGAACTTATCCTTTCCCAGGAATAACCGTCGGCACCACCGTCGAGCCAGGACAAGACCGAATGAAGCACCCCGGCCCGATACAAAAGGAGCGACCCGCTCCCGGTATTGGGCAGGGAAAAGGATGCCTGATACAATTTAATATCTCCCGGAACCCGGCTGCCCCAATGGTTTTTAAAAGCTAGGGTATCACGGCATATGACCAGGTAGCTGTTAGCGGCGAGGGGAAAATAGCCGAAGGTGACGGTTGCGGTATTAACCGTCACAGTATATAAGGACATGGAAACGATATCACTGGGTGAATCGTTATACAATTCAAACCACTCCAGGGAGGTAGCGCCGCCGGGTTCGTTCACCATGACTTCATTGACAACCAGGGCTGCTGTTAAAACCGGATTAATAAACAGCAGGGCAAAAAATATAACGACTGTTGGTTTAAGAGCTCTCATAAAACCGCTTTTAACTCCACCGAGAAGGTGGTCAAGTTTTTATTGGCGGCGTTTCGCCGGTATGCATTGCCCACTTTGACCGATAAGGCAAGATTTCTGAAAAGGTTCTGTGTTGTTTTCATATACAGGTACCAGTATTGGATAAGGTCAGGTTCGATACGCTCCATATTCGACCAGATTTCAAAAGTCTCAAGACCCGCTTTCCGGTACTTAAAACCGCTAAAGAACGAGTAATAATCTTTTTTATTCTTATCAATATTATAAGCAATATATATCCTCACAGACAAGTTATTAAAACTTAATTTCGATTCCATTCGAAAACGGTGAACAGCGATATCCGTCTCATTTTTTGTCCCGCTTCTTTCCCGCAAGCGAGCCAGGTAATCGCCGTTCAGAGT
>CAZUAS010000048.1:0-20205 GCA_964618515.1 uncultured Ignavibacteriales bacterium
GAGATGGAATCTCGTGACTGGAGTTCAGACGTGTGCTCTTCCGATCTATTGATTCTGGTTCGGGAGCGCAAGAGGTAAATTAACCATGAGGTTACAGTTACGGCTTCGATAACAATCGCCAGTCGCAAGGGCTGTAGGGCGGGGATAAAATCATATGGTCTTAAGGTGTCATATAGAAAGAAAAGATAGATACCAAAATAGGTATTGTTAAGTATATATATGCCCACCACGAGTGCCGGTATAGCCAGGACCATAGGCATTTGAAAATTCTCGGGTACAAACAGCAGAGCGGCTGCAGCCACGACCGAGACTCCGAGCACCACGAGCAAAAAGATGTGTTTCCCGGTAATCAGCGGTACGCTCTGACGTACCGGTGCGGGCGCTTCTGCGTTTTCCTGTTTAACCTTCACAATATAGTCCGTCTGCTAATCCGGCATTTCAATGGCATCGGAGATAATGACATATCATGGGTATCAATATATAGTCGAAAAGGACAGGTAATCAAAAATAAAAATTTAATGCCGGAATTACTTTCGAAGCCATTCAGCCAGCAGAGTAAAATTTTTCTGTGCTTTACTTTCAAGCAGTTTAAAAGCCTTCAGGAGCTCATCATCAAGGGTTTCCTTTATATCCCATATTTTTTTAAAAGCATTATAGAGGGTTTCCGGGGTCATTTCATCGAGCCGGATATACCATTCGGGGTGGTTTATTTCCTTGAAAACCCGCTCGACCTTGGGCTTGTAAGATATGCCGAAAGCCGGAACCCGGTTATTGAGTGACAGGATAACTCCGTGAAAACGCTCCCCCAGAATCATATTACAACGAGCCATCAATCCCATCGTTTCCCGGGGGCTGTACTGACCCTCGACCGAGTAAATGTGGTTTTTATCCGTTAAAGCGTCAGTAATCAGCCGGGCGCTGGCACGGTCATCGAACCCTCCCCCGGTCTGCATGGGTATAAACCAGAGGTCAGCCTTAAGTTCCTCGACAGCCCGGCGGCAAAAATAAACGAGACTTTTTTTCCAGGCCGGGTGGTCCTGACTGTAACCGCATAAGCACAAACCAATCCGGGGTCTTGAAGATAATGCCAGTTTTTCCGCGTTTATTATTTTTTCAATTTTCTCTGGTGGCGCCGGTTTTAAAAAATAAACAAAATCAGCCGTGGTGTGAATTTCCGGTTCTGTGATACCCAGTTCTTCCACCAGCCGGCGGGATTCTTCATCTCTGACGGTAATTAAAGCCACCCGGTTCAGAACGTCTTTTAACGCTCTTCGGGAATGTTCCAGATGTACCGGCCCGAAACCGACTCCGAAAAGTATTACTTTTTTGCCGTGTTTAACAGCTCGTTTAATTTTCGTCAATAGTTCCAGCAGATAGAAATTGGAGTCGGGGTGGTCGTAAAAAAGACCTCCACCGCCGACAATGAAAATGCTCGTATCACGGTAAACTTTCAAGGTCTTGAAAAAGTTTTTCCGGTTGCGACCCAGGGCGCGAATTAGAAAACTTTTTAACGATGTGGGAAGGATATTGGCGACAGCGGGGACTTGGTGACTGCGGCTGGTTTCTTCAGGGTTACCCGAATAGACCACATAATCGGCCGGGAGATCAAGTTCTCTTAATTTGGTCAGCATACAGCTTAAAATAGCTTCGTCACCGATATTGGCATGACCGAAATAACCGAGAATGGATACTAACTCTTTTTTTTGCATATACCTCTGTCAGCGTTCGGAAGAGGGGGATTTCGGTTTTCTCTTCAGTATATTGCATAACCGGGTTTTTAGTTCCCGTGCTTTTTCGCGCTCCTCGCGACGGTAAAAGCCGATAAGGTATAAGACCACCGGGAAGCAAAGAGCGATGACAAACTTAACGGCTATTGAAAGGTAAATATTAGTCGGATTGATGTAAAGGGCGATAACATAAAGCCCTGCCGCAGTCAAGGCCATTTTTACCAGGCGGCCAAGTTCGTAGGGGATACGGTAGAAATGTTGTGCGATGGGGAATACACAGATTAAAAGAAAAGCAAAGGAGCAGAAGGTGGCGATGGCCGCCCCCCAGATTTTGAAAGGGGGTATTAAAAGCAGGTTTAAAACGATATTCAGAACCGCCCCGATAAGAGCGGTAATACCCAGGTATTTGGTTTTTTTCTTAAGCAGGATGCCAAACTGGGTGAAAGAATAAGCCCCGTAAAAAATGTAGGAGATAAGAATAAGGATAACGTACTGGTAGGCACTGTGGTATTCGGGGTCGGCGATGATAATCAAGACATCGCGGATTAATACCAGGATTCCCAGCCCGACAAAAAGCTGCATAAAAATAAAGTAAGTAAAAACCAGACCATAAGTAGGCAAAGCGTCCGGTTCTTTGACGATTTCAAACTGTTTGGGCGCCCAGATACGCGAGAAGGGAGCCAATATCAGTACATTGGGCAGCATGCCGAACTTGTAGGCCAGAGAATATATCCCGACATCGGACAGGGTGGTCAGGCGCTGCAGCAGAAAACGGTCGCCGAAATTCAGGACAAACATCCCCAGCCAGCTCCCCACCAGGGGAAAGCCGTATTTCAGCATGGCTTTGGCGATCTCGAACGAATAAGCTAATCCGGTCTGGCGCAGGGTATAGACCGTCAGAAAAACCCCGGTCACGGCACTGGCGATAAGACCGCCGTAGAGAATACCCAGCACCCCCAGGCCGTAGTAAACGATGAATACGATATTCAATGTCAGGTTCAAAACCAGCCGGGCAAGGGAAATAACCACGAAGAAGACTGAACGCTGTTGTATCCGAAGCAGGGTGGTGGGGATTTCATTGCTGAGGTTGATGACCATGGTGATGAAAATAATATTGAAAAGATGCGAATAATCCGGGGCATTAAAAACCAGGGTGGATATCCTGTCGGAAAAATAAAACAGGACTAAAAGCACAATCAGGCAAACCGCCCAGATTGTCAGCATGGCTACACTGATGACCTGGTTTTTTCGTTTCTGGTCCTCGTATTCGTAATAATAGCGGACCACCGACTGGGCAATCCCCATAGCCAGAAGCAGACCGATAATGTACGACGTTAAATCCAGAAGTTCCAGGGTGCCGTATTCCTCGGTGGAAAGGTAATGCGTATAAACGGGAATAAGAATAAAACCGATTGATTTGCTCAGTAGATCACCCATACCGTAGATAACGGAATGCTTGGCCAGGCTTTTTATAACGCTAAACATGGTTTGAGTCCGCCCGGGATTTAAAGCAGGATAAGGTATTTGTCATGATGATATTTGTCAAACAGGCAAGTCTCCGGTGTCGAGATTGACTTTTCTTGCCGGGTTGCCCAGGACAGTGGTGTTGTCCGGGACATTCTTAAAGACCACACTGCCGGCTCCCACCGTACAATTCCTGCCGATATTGGCCAGAATAACGGCGTCCTGTCCAATCCAGGAATTGCTCCCGATATGGATTATTTCGTTTTCTTCGATTATCTGTTTCTGATGGCTTCTTGCTGTAGGTCGTCCATGCTGGTATTTGCCCGAGACAATGGAGACACGTGCGCCCAGAAGGACGTTTTCCTCAATATCGGCATAGCCGATAAAGCTGTAATGGCCGACCACGACTCCGGAACGAATAATATTCTGACGATGCGCCAGCCAGCTGCCGAAAAGAAAATGAGCGTCAGGTGAGATGTCGGTGCAAACCGCCCAGTAATAAGCTTTTCTCATATAAGTGCCCAGGATACTAGGGCATATGGATAATATATCCCGGCAACTACCGAATATGCATTCAGTATTTTTATTGAAAAGAGTTGCTTCCAGCCAGGTTAGTATTATCAAAGGTAAATTGATAATCAGGCAAATTATAAATAGGAGCCTTTTAAATATAAGTTTAACTGGTGTTGTTTTCATAAATTTTAAAGCGATTAAACCGCCTCCCCAATATAAGAAATTAATCGTTTTAAAATACCTTAACAATACAGGTATTATACTAATTTCCCTTGATTAGTTTATTAAAAAGTTCATCCAGAATATCACAACGTGATTCCCAGCTGTATTTTTCTTCAACCTTGCGACGCCCATGATATGCCAGTTGTTTTCTTAATTCTTTATTTTTCAATAAGATAATTGTCTGTCGGGCAAGCTCTTCGGCGGTTTCACCCACCAGGATATCTTTGCCGACCGCGACCTCGATTCCCTCACAGCTGAGCGGGGTGGCCACCACCGGGGTTTCCATCGCCCAGGATTCCAGGATCTTGTTTTTAATACCGGCGCCGGACCGCAACGGGCAGATATATACCTGAGTTTTGTTGAAGTATTCACGGATATCAGCCACCGCACCGGTTACAGTGATACCGCTGCGCTCGTCATCGAGCGCTTTTATCTTGTCGCCCGGATAACGACCGACGATATAAAGCACAGCCTCGGGAACTTCTTTTTTAATCAGAGGGAAAATATCCCGGCATAAATATTGAGCCGCAGAAATATTGGGTTCGTAATTCATCACCCCCGAGAACATCAGAACAGGTTCATCGCTCAGGCTTTTGCCGGTTGTTTTGAAGAATTCGGCATCCACGCCGTTGGGGAGAATAGTGATATTATTGGCGGGGCACAACCGCCGGTGAACTTTGGCGTCATCGAAAGATATTATTACAACGTTTTTTAGTTTGCTGAGTTCTTTTTTCTCGAAATTCCTGGCAGTAAGCCAGGCTTTGACGGCTCTTAGTTTATTGATAAGCCCCTTTTTTTCCCGCATCAGGCGGAAATGAAGTACTGTCGGGTCATCGCCGATATCATAGACGACTGCCGTCTTTTGGAGGTTACCGACATATTGCCTGGCATTTAGGCCATAAGTGTAAACGACATCGATTTTTTCTTCTTTAACCTTTTTTTCTATGGCCTCACGAACCGCATCATCATAAGCCGAAAGGCTGTAGTCTTCCATCGGAGGATTAATAATTTCCCTGATAATTTTAAATATGGAATACCGGTTAGGCTGTGAGTTGCGCGATTTGTATAGAAAATAAGAGGACGAGGCGAACAGATTATCGAGAACATCCAGGGATTCGCGGGACGGTTCTTCGGCGGTCTGGCAAATCAGGTGGACTTCGTGGCGTTTCGCCATCAGTTTCCAGACATGGAATATACGGAGCTCACGGCCGGTAAGGATGGGATAGAGAAGCGTGTGGGAATAAAGAAGGATTTTCATAGGCGGTTACTCCAGATACTCATAGTCGCCGTCGCCGTCCACAAAATGGAGTTTATCGCCGTCCGCCAGCTGGTTGATATTGCCGGATTGAGACATGACACAAAACAGGGGGGTTTCTTTAAGATTGATATAACCGTGGCGGCCAAGGCATTCGCGAAGGCGTTTATGGGTGCCCCAACAATATACATTTGTAAAGCCGCAGCTTTTGAAAAATTTATTGGCAAAACCTATACTGTCATAAGGTTCGGTTTCTATTTGTGGATCCCATATGATATCGACAATTTTACCGATATGCCCCTGACCTTTAAGAACCATCATTGAAACAATTTTATCGTTGATTTTGCGGTAGAGAAATTTGTAATCAATATAGGGCTGGTTGGTATAGCGCCAGTTCATGAAGGCTGCATCCTTAACGACTATCAGGTGGAATTTTGGGGCTATCCGGTTCCAGAACTCGTCGAACTCCTCGCCGAATCTATCGAAAAGGTTGTATTCTGGGTTAAGCTCGACCGTTTCAGGTCGAAGCTGCCCCGGCTTCTTATAGAGTTTGATTTTACGTAAAAACCAGCGGGGTTTGGAGACGATGCCAATCATGTAGTTATTGGGATAAATGGGGGTATAACCGAATTTCATCAGGAGCTCATACATTTTGGGAGCTACCCCGCGGGCATAATATAGCGGGAGAAGTTCCGCTCTTTTCGCCACCATACCCCACATTATTCCCCGACGGCGGAAAGCCGGGTCTATCATCGACCCCGAACCATGATAAGCTTTCAGAACCTGGCCCTGGAACATTACATCCATGGGAAAATGTGACGTAAAACCGACGATTTTATTGTCTTCCTCAGCCACCAGGATCTGGATTTCGCCGGAACGGGGGTGGTCAAGGTACTGCCATTGCCAGCGGCGTTTCAGGGGTTCACTGCTGCCGTAGGTTAATTCAAAAAGGCGGAAAAGGGCGGAGTAATCTTCCTTATGAAAATCCAAAAGGCGATATGAAATCGACATGAAAGAAATCCTAACGGTCTTTTATGTTTCTTTTAAATATATAAAACATATTATCTTTCGTACAATATAAATGTATATCGGCATTTTTTATGTTGTCATCAAGCCGGGAAGAACTAAATTAGAGTAACTGAATCCTTAATATGAACATATGCTGAATTATCTGAAAAATGCCGCTAAAGGAATACTTTATTATGGGGGGTATTATCGCTTTCGGAGTTATCTGGCGACACATAATTCAAAACGACTTTTAATGCTGATGTATCATGATTTTGCCCCGGATAGTATCCTTGATAAGGAAATCCAGCCTCTTCAGGAACTGATTACCTCTACCCAATTCGAAACCCATCTTAAGGTCATCAAGGAGCACTACCGGATAATAACGGTTGAGAAGGCCGTTGAAGAGATGAAATATGGCGGGGGGCTTAAAGAGAATTCGGTGGCCCTGACGATTGATGACGGTTATACCTCGACTTATGACATAGTTTTTCCCCTTTTAAGGAAATATGAATGTGCGGCAACTGTTTATATTCCCACCGATTGGATTAACGGGAAAATGACGTTCTGGTGGGATGACCTGGCTGATATGGTTCAGGCTTCGGACCTGGAAAAAATTGACCTGGAGAGTATCATTCGTTTGCTGGGTGATAATTTTTTCCGACCACTTAAAAAACAGAGTGATGAATATTCAACCAAGGTAAACCTTTATGAACAAATCTCGTTTGCCCTGATGCAACTGCCCGACGGGAAGTTGGGTGAGACCATGACAACCGTTAAAGAGCTTCTCCTGGGTGAGGCCGACTATGAAAAAACCGACCATCAGCCCTTAAACTGGAATCAAATTAAGGAGATGGCTGACTATGGTGTAAATTTCGGTGGCCATACTTGTTCTCATATCAACCTCAGTCATTCCGATAAAAATATGATTGAACAGGAGATTATCGCTTCCAAAACCGAGATAGAGTCGAAATTAGGTCGAAAAATCAAGGGTTTTGCTTATCCCTATGGTTATGATCCCCTTGCCTATGAACCCCTGATTCCGTTTCTAAAAGAACAGGGTTTTGAATATGCCTGTACCAGCTGGTGGGGTAATAATCGGGATGACACCAATCCTTATCTTTTGTTGAGAAATTCCCTTCCATTGATAGTATCGCCATATCTACTGGGGCGGGAACTTCATATTAATATGGCCGAGAACGAACCGCCGCCTTTTACCAATAATAGCAACTGAATTCCTATTCAGTTCGGTTGAATGTCCGAAGGGGGGAGAGCCAGCAGTTCGCGGTTATCGTAATTCTGGAGAATGACCCGGCCGGGGTTACCGCCCACCAGGCATCCATCCGGAACGCTTCGCGAAAGCATGGTACCGTTAGAAATTGTTACATTGTCGCCAACGGTGATGGCTCCCGATACTACCGAGCCGGTGCCGATCCAGACATTGCGGCCGATTTGGGGGATACCCTCAGAGCCTCGAGCGTGACCGACACCAATCGTGATATTATGAGTTATGGTGAAATTTTCACCTATTTTACAGGGACCTATATAGATGGTGCCGACATGCCCGATATAAAAGCCGGGACCGATATCAGCATAGATATGAACATGGTATATTGTCGACATGAAAAAGGTCAGAATTTTATTTAAAATTATGAAAGGTAAAGCGAGAAGTTTATTTTTTGTTATTATACGTTTTGTGAATTGTCCGAAACGGTAAATGGCAACACAGTGAAAGCCGTTATATACAAGCCAGAGACATATTTTCTGACCCAAAGATAGCTTGGGGGTATTAAATTCAATCATGTAATATCTCAGAAGGTCGGCTTTGAAGTAACTTTTTTTATCTGACATTTTGGTGCTCTGTTTCCACTGTTTTAATATTACCTATTTTTGAGTACTAAACAACTAATGCTTTATTGATATAAACCTGGATATCAAGACTTATTTTTTTTACGCATGATGAAAGAGGCAATTTTATCTATAGAATCAAGGTTATCCGGTATCATTTCTTCGTCCTGGATACTAATTTCATAAGTTTCCTCAATAAAAGAAACTACTTCCAGGATCCCGGTGGAGTCAACCAGGCCGGTGTCAAGAAGAGATTCGTCGTTTTTAAGTTTCGTTTCCTGGTCGTAAACGAAGTTTTTTTCGATATAATCTTTTACTTTTTTGACAATTTCAGTTTGTTCCATGGTATTTTCCTATACATAGCTTTAAATTCCAGTTTAACAACACCGGCATCTTATAATTGTTTATGCTTGTTAAGCAATAAAATATAGTATATTATATCGACTGATAAAGCAAAACTTTTTAATTTTAACCGGGTGAGTAAGTATGGAGTTTCATAAAAATATTTTGAAAATTGATGCGGCTAAAGTTACCGAGGAGCTGACCGAGCTTATCCGTAAGCAGATCAGGCAGGATTTAAAGCGGGAAGGGGCGGTGGTGGGTATAAGCGGGGGTATCGACTCCACGGTGGTGGCTACTTTATGTACCCGGGCACTGGGGCCGGAAAAGGTTCTGGGGGTAATAATGCCCGAAACCGACTCCAGCCCGGAAAGCCGGAAACTGGCGGAAAATCTTGCCCGGCACCTGGGTATCGAATTTGTAGTGGAAAATATTACCGGCGCCCTGAACGGCTTTAAATGTTACGAACGCCGTAACGAAGCCATCAAACAGGTGTTTCCGGATTTTAAACCGGAATACAAAACCAAGATAACCATTGGTTCCAAACCCCTTGAGGGGGACGCACTGAGTTATTTTAAGTTGACCATGGAAAAGCCCGGCGGCGAGGAAAAATCCAAGCGTCTGCCGTTAAAACAGTATCTTCAGGTAGTGGCCGCATCCAACTTCAAGCAGCGAACCCGGATGTCAACCTTATACTATCATGCCGAAAGGCTCAACCGGGCGGTGGCCGGGACCGGTAATAAAGATGAACACGAACTGGGCTTTTTTGTAAAATACGGTGATGGTGGTGCTGATTTGAAACCGATTGCGCACCTTTTTAAAATGCAGGTTTTCCAGCTGGCGGAATATTTGAAAGTTCCTGAAGATATTCGCCGGAGAATACCCACGACGGATACCTACAGTGCCGAAGTTACCCAGACGGACTTTTTCTTCGGTGTCAATTTTGACATTCTTGACCCGGTCTGGTATGCTCTGGAGCATGATATTCCGGCTGACAAGGTAGCCGGGGAATTGAACTTGAGTGTGGACCAGGTCGAGCGGATTTTCCATGATATTCAGCAGAAAAAGCGCAACACCGCCTACCTTCGGTTGCCGCCGCTGGAGTACCAGTGATAATAAAGGGGAGTTATCAAAGACTTCCCTTTTATCGATGAATCATCGATTTGATTGAGAATAGTCTGTTTTGTACCGCTTATTCGTTACTATTGACCTGCCGGTAGAAGTAAAAGAACAACTGCGCTATATCAGCCATGGTGTTCCTGGCGCAAACTGGCTGGACGATAATCAGTTACATCTTACGTTACGCTTTATCGGAGAAGTGGATGGGGGTGTTTTTGAGGATATAGCCGAAGCTCTGGCGCTTATCAGGCATGAACCGTTTGAAATGGAGCTTCGAGGTGTAGGTTGTTTTCCGTTGAGAAAGACGCCCAAATCAATTTGGGTCGGGGTGTCAAAAAATGAGACCCTGGTGCACCTTCAGAAAAAAATTGATACCGCCCTGATTCGTCTTGGGCTGAAAAAAGAAGGGCGGAAATTTTCCCCGCATATTACCCTGGCACATCTAAAAGAACCCCGGGTCAACAAGATAGCCGGTTATCTGGCGGCCAACGGCCTTTTTAAAATCGAGCCGTTTTTAGTGGAAGAGTTTTGTCTTTATTCCAGTTATCTTTCTTCTCAGGGAGCTATTCACCAACTTGAGGAAAGCTACCCGATGACAGTCAAAGGAGCGATGAAGGATGAAAAGTTACCGTAAGGAATTGTGGTTCAATATCCCCGGGCGTCGGGGATTTGTCAATATAACGCCGGAGGTTCGGGAATGTGTCCGTCAGAGCGGAATCAGCGAAGGCTTGGTGCTGGTCAATGCCATGCATATAACGGCCTCGGTGTTTATCAATGATGACGAGCATGGTCTTCACCAGGATTATGATAAATGGCTGGAGAAACTCGCTCCCCATGAGCCGATAGACCAGTACCGGCATAATGATACCGGCGAGGATAATGCCGACGCCCATATGAAAAGGCAGTTGATGGGCCGCGAGGTAGTGGTTGCCGTCACCAAGGGCGAACTTGATTTCGGCCCTTGGGAACAGATTTTTTATGGTGAGTTTGACGGCCGGCGGCGAAAAAGAGTGCTGATTAAAATTATCGGGGAATAAAAACATCAGGTCAATAATCCCGTAAACTAATATTAAAATGCTTTTTTTTAAAAGGAATGTGCTTATGAACTTGAAAATGTGGGTATTGAAGTTTTTCGGGGTGGTCGCGGTTTTAACAGGAACTGCTCTTAGCCAGAACGAACTTCAGTTTCCCGTTGAAAAAATTACTCTCGATAACGGACTTACAATCCTGGTGGTAGAGCGTCATACGGCCCCGGTCTTTTCCGGTTTTATAACGGTCGGGGTCGGTTCCGCTTATGAAAAAATTGGTAATATCGGCAGCGCCCATCTTTTTGAACACATGATGTTTAAAGGCTCGCAGATTATCGGTACCACTGATTATGATGCCGAGAAGGTGTTAATGGCCCGGGAAGACTCGGTCTGGGCTTTGATTGATAAAGCCCAGCAGGAAACCCGGATTATTAAATTAAATCAGCCGGAGAAACTGGAGGACCATTTAAAACGTATCGAGCAGCTTCGCGCCGGCCTTGATTCCCTTTCGCAACTCAGCTCCCGGTATGTCCTCCAGAACGAATTCGACCAGATATACACGCGCAACGGCTCAGCGGAATTTAACGCCACTACCGGTTATGACATTACCAACTATTACGTTTCCCTGCCGGCCAACCGCTTGGAGTTGTGGTTTGCCATGGAATCCGGCCGCCTGAAACATCCAGCTTTAAGGGAATTTTTTACGGAGCGTGATGTTGTCAGTGAAGAACGGCGACAATCGGTGGAAAACAGTGGTGACGCCAAGCTGTTTGAACAGCTGGTCGGCACCGCTCTCATTGCTCACCCTTATCAGATTTTCTGGGAGTGGCAATCGGAGGTCAATAACCTGACCCGTTCCGACCTTCAGGAGTTTTTTGAAACCTATTATATCCCTCAGCGAATTACAATTGCAGTCGTGGGCGATGTAAAACTGGAAGAAGTTCGTCGCCTGGCTGAAAAGTATTTCGGGGATATGCCCCGGGGAAAGGACCCGGAACCGATTTACACCACTGAACCGCCGCAGACCGGTGAAAGGCGGGTTAATGTTCATTTCGATGCCAATCCAGCCCTGGGAATAGCTTATCATAAAACATCCTTCGACGACCCCGACGAGCCGGCTTTCGCGGTTATCGAACGTCTTCTCGGTGACGGCCGCACGTCCCGCTTATATAAAACTCTGGTACTGGATAAAAAATTGTGTCTGGAAACCTCGGTTTCCACTTTTCCGGGGAGCGGCTTCGGCAGTGAATATAACGGTATCTTTGTCATCGATGCCTATCCCAAAGAAGGGGTGAGTACAGGGGAGGTCGAACAAGCCATCTATGAGGAACTTCAGAAACTGGCGACCGTCCCGGTTGAAGCCGCGGAGTTGACCAAGATAAAAAATCAAATCGAGGCGGATTTGATCTGGGCTTCTTACAGCAATATGGGCCTCGCCCGATACCTGGCCACCGCGCAGTATCTGGCCCGGGACTGGCGCTATATAATCCGTTTCCGTAACAACCTTCTAGCTGTCACCCCCGAAGATATCATGCGGGTTGCCGGGACGTACCTGACCGAAGAGAACCGTACCGTGGCCACCTTGATTCCCAAACAGAAGGGAGGTGAGCTGTGAAATATTTATATATCCTCTCAGTGCTGGCTGTGGTTTTTATAGCCA
The DNA here is from genome assembly GCA_964618515.1 of uncultured Ignavibacteriales bacterium. GTDB lineage: Bacteria > Zixibacteria > MSB-5A5 > GN15 > FEB-12 > JAFGNW01. Next base: position 12,181 of record CAZUAS010000048.1, read on the forward strand.
CGTGTGTCCAGGCTCAAAATCCCCGGGATATGAAATTTTCAGAACTTACTTTTGAGCCTGCCGAACCGGTGCGATTCACGACCGACAACGGTCTGGTGGTTTATTTCCTTGAGTATCATGAGCTGCCGGTGGTTAGTGTATCGGTTTTCTTTCATGGCGGGGACGTTTATGATATCCCCGATAAGACCGGTTTGACCGGTTTGACAGCGGTGTTGCTGCGAACCGGGGGAGCCGGTCGGCGAACTCCGGACCAGGTTGACATGGATCTTGATTTCGTCGGTGCTCGTATTTCCAGCCAGGCCTCAGCCGATGAACTGTCGCTGAGAATGAATGTCCTGAAAAAAGACCTCAACCTGGGTTTTGAAATTTTATCGGATATGTTACTTCGTCCCGGATTCGATACCGCCAAGGTGTCCATGGAAAAATCGAACCGTCAGGACCAGATTCGTCGTCAGAACGACAACCCGTGGGATATCAGCCGCCGGGTGTTTTATCAGTCTCTTTATGGTGGTCATGCCTATGGTCGGTTCGCCACCCTGGCTTCGATTAATAATATCTCGCGGGAAGATATCATTGCGCAGCACCGTCGTTTTTACACGCCCGACAACTGCCTGATGGCGATTTCCGGGGATATGACGGTGAAAGAAGTTAAGGACCTGATCAATCGCTATTTTAAAGGCTGGAAGAAAGCGGGGAAACCGCTGGAACCGCCGGCTAGGGTGAATAAAACATACCAGGCCGGGGTATATTATGCGCAGAAAGACATTAATCAGGCTAATATACGTTTCGGGCACCTGGCGCCGGACAGCAAAGACCCCGACCGCTTCGCACTGGATCTGGTCAATTTTGCCATGGGGGGCGGTGGCTTTACGTCGCGCCTGACCGGGCAGGTTCGAACCAGTGCGGGACTGGCTTATAGCGTCGGCAGTTATTTAATGACCCGTCCGTTGGGAGGGTGCCTTTTCAGTTATTGTCTGACGCGGGCCGATGCCATGTCACAGGCAGTCCAAATGATGCTCGATATAATCGCCGGGGTGAAAAAAGACGGCATCACCGAGGAAGAACTACAAATGGCGAAAGAGTCGATCATTAACAGTTACATTTTCGATTACGACACCCCGCAGGAACTCGTTTCCGCCCGGGCTTATCTGGAATTGATGGGTTTTCCGCCGGACCAGCTCAAGAAAAATCTCGAGGCTTATAAAGCGGTAACGCTGGAAGATTGTCGGCGGGCCGCGGCAAAATATCTCGATACCGACGATATCGTCATTGTTATTACCGGCAATAAGGAGATGTTTGACAAACCGCTGGAAACATTCGGGCCGGTAACGGCGGTCTCGATGGAAATCAAGTGATTAGGGAACCTATGCATAAAAGGGAATCAGCATGCTGAAAAAAGGATTGTTACACCCGGTTTTATTTCTGCTGACCGGTCTGGTGCTTATGCTTGCCTGCGGTCAACGGGTAGAGATTGAACCGCCGGTGGCGAAAATAGTCCCTCACCTGGACACTATCTGCGAACAGGAAACCACGGATAATTATTTCTGGCTGAGGGACCGAGATAACCCCGAGGTCATCGCCTACCTGGAAGCGGAAAACAACTATACTGAAACAATCATGAAACATACGGAAAAATTCCGTGATGAACTCTACCGGGAAATGCTAAGCCGGATAAAAGAAACTGACCTTACCGTGCCAGTAAAAAAGGATGACTACTATTATTATTCCCGAACCGAGGAAGGCCGGCAATACTCTATATACTGTCGCAAAAAAGGCAGCCTTGAGGCCCCTGAGGAGATCCTTCTGGATGTCAACATGCTGGCCGATGGCAAGGATTACATGTATCTGGGAGTGTACGAAGTCAGCCCCGACCACAAACTGCTGGCCTATGCCACTGACGAAAAGGGGAATGAGCGTTACAACTTGCGGATAAAAAATCTCGAAACCGGGCAGCTTCTGCCGGATTCAATCCAGAATATCGCTACCTCGCTGGTATGGGCCAATGACAACAAAACCTTGTTTTATACCATCACCGATAACGCCTGGCGTCCGTACAAAGTTTTCCGTCATCGACTCGGTACCGACGCTCAAAAGGATGAACTGGTATTCCATGAAAAGGATGACGCTTTTTTCATCGGGCTGGATAAAACCAAGAGCATGGCGTATATTCTGATTAGCCTGGGCAGTAATACGACCAGTGAATACTGGTATCTTGACGCCGATAAACCGACCGGCAAATTCAAGGTCATTCACCCCCGCCAGCACCAGATGGAATACAGCGTCGACCATCATGGTGATAAATTCTATATTCTGACCAACGACCAGGCCCGGAATTTCAAACTCATGCAGGCGCCGGTGGCTGACCCGGCCAAAAAGAACTGGACGGAGGTCATTCCGCACCGCGATTCGGTTATGCTGACCGGCCTGGACATGTTCCGCGATTACATGGTCGTTTACTATCGTCAGGACGGGCTCAAACAGGTACAGGTGACCGAGTTCGCTACCGGGCAAACGCACCGGATTGAGTTTCCCGAACCGGTTTATGTCGTCAGCGGCGGTGATAACCCTGATTTTAACAGCGAGTTGTTGCGTTTTGTCTATATGTCGCTGATAACGCCGAATTCGGTTTACGATTACAACATGAAAACCCGGGAACGCGAGCTTAAAAAGCAGAAAGAGGTATTGGGCGGTTATAAGCCCGATGATTACCAGATGGAAAGAATTTTCATCGCCGCCCGTGATGGCGCCCGGGTGCCGGTGTCGATGGTTTATAAAAAAGGGATGGTCAAAAACGGGAGGCATCCTTTATACCTGTACGGTTACGGTGCTTACGGTATTACGATGGATCCCTGGTTTACCTCGAACCGACTGTCTTTGCTCGACCGGGGCTTTATCTTTGCGCTGGCGCATATCCGCGGCGGCAGTGCGATGGGGCGCGGATGGTACGAAGATGGTAAACTGCTTCATAAGAAAAATACCTTTAATGATTTTATCGATGTGGCGGAAGGTTTGATTGAGAAGAAATATACCTCCACCGACAGGCTGGTGATCAGCGGCGGCAGCGCCGGGGGATTACTGGTCGGTGCGGTGGTTAATATGCGGCCGGAGCTTTTCAAAATTGCGGTCGCCGACGTACCCTTTGTGGACCTGATGAACACCATGAGCGATGAGTCCCTGCCGCTGACGGTTATCGAATGGGAAGAATGGGGGAATCCCCACGACAAGGAATTCTGTGATTATATGCTCTCCTACTCGCCCTATGATAATGTCCGGGCACAGGCTTATCCCCATATGTTCATTACCGCCGGCCTTAATGACCCGCGGGTAAGCTACTGGGAACCGGCCAAATGGACCGCCAAGCTTCGCGCCCTCAAAACCGACCACCACCACCTGCTTTTGAAAACCAATATGGGAGCCGGGCACGGCGGGGCGTCCGGACGGTACGATTATCTCAAAGAAATCGCCCTCGAATATGCCTTCATTTTCGATATACTGGGTATAAAGAAATAACATTGATTAACATCGGGGGAAAATACGCACTCTGCCGGCAGGGTGCGTTTTTATTTGCTGGTGATTTTTTCATGCGGCGGCGTAAAGAGCGGCGCCGATAATACCGGCGTGGTTGCCCATCAGGGCTGGTCGGACTGGAGCCGAAGTTTTCAGGAAAGATTGAAATTTATCGAAATTTTCGACAATACCGCCGCCGATAATTATCAGATCCGGTGAAGTCAGTTTTTCCATTTCCTTGAGATAGTAATCCAGCCGCCCGCTCCATTTTTCCCAGCTCAATCGTTGTCGAACACGAACACTGGCGGCGGTGAACACCTCGCCTTCGAGTCCGTTACCGAGAAAGACATGACCGAACTCGGTGTTGGGAAAAAGCCGGCCGTGGCAGAATAGCGCCGAGCCGATACCGGTTCCGAGGGTTACAAGTAAAACCGTGCCGCCCTGCGGGTGGTTACGCTCTTTACCCGAGCCGTATTTCATCTCGGCCAGTCCGGCGGCATCGGCGTCGTTGATGACACGTATTTTATTCCTTACGGCCGGCTGGAAGAATTTTTCAAGGTTCGTATGCAACCACCGGGGGGAAATGTTAGCCGCGGACAGGGCGATGCCTTCTTTGACAACCCCGGGATAACCGATACCCACGGCTTCGTGCCAGGCGAATTTGGCGATAATCCCCTCAATGATTCTTCTGGTTTCTTCGGGAGAGGTCTTTCCGGAAAAGGCGATATAGCAGGGTTCAGCGGTCAAAACGCCGGTGGTTATGTCCACCGGTGCGGCTTTGATACCGCTGCCGCCGATATCGATACCGAGACTTTTCCCGGAGACGCCGTTGGAGTTGTTGCCTGTTTTCATGGTGGTTATAGAAAGGAAACACGGGGATGATTTCAAGGTTAAAATTAAAGTCGCCGGACAAAAAGGCGAAGAATTCGGCTCCTTTCTGCCTGGGGCACCTTTCCGCTTGACATTTGGGAGAAAAGTGCTATGTTTTTCAGGCTAAAAGACAGAACTGAAATAAATGCGCCATTAGCTCAGTCGGTAGAGCAGCTGACTCTTAATCAGCGGGTCCGGGGTTCGAGCCCCTGATGGCGCATTTTATTTTACAATGACTACGGTCAGGTCACATCCCCGCCAGGCGGGGACAGGATCTGACCGAACCAGAATATTTCAGCCTGCAACTCAACTAAACGAACATCCGGTTTTGCCCCTATCCCGGGGGGTGGTGCATCCAGATATTCGGTTCGACATAGGTTCCGATATCCGCGGTGCGGTCTATTGTTACCGGTACCAGCGCTCCCGGTATTTCATAGGTACCGCTTTTCGGAAAAGACCGGCCGGTCCATTTTTCCCACTCCGCCACTGTGCCGGTTATCCGCATGGCTTTAGGGCAGGGTTTTATAAGGCGGGCGCCAAGACCCTGGTGCACTCTCAGCCAGGGGTCAAAAAAATGGCCGTTGGCATCGACCCAGGTAAGGTATTCCTCGATGGATATTAAAGGGTAGTCACATTTGCGGTTGGGGCGTACCGGGGCAATCAGGCCGTTCAAGCCGGCTTCACGAGCCCGCTGTATCATTGCCTGTACAGCCCGGCGACTGATGCCCCTGCCCTGATGACCGCTGAAAACGACAATTTGCAGGGCACAAAGAACAGTCGGCCGAACGCCTTCACGGTGAGCTTTAATCCCCGTGGTGATAGCCCAGTCCCAGCCTTCGTCAGGAAGCTTCTCCATCGCCTGTGTCCAGCGAAGGGGTATCGAATTGCCAATCGCCACCGGTAATTCACAACCGCTTTCGGTAAGGACAAACTGAAAATCGGGTAATTCCGTGTAACAGGCATCCAGAAAGTCAGAAGCCGTGTCATGGAGCATGAACTCCGGCCATTCCCGGCTTATACGGGGGATAGTTCCCGTAACTAGCTCGGGGTTATTCCGGGCCGTGATTATACGATACTCAGGTTGTGACATGACGATTCCTTATTTATCCAATTGGCGTTTATATTATGGACTTTGAAAGGAAATTACAAGAATTAGATTATGAGAATAATCTGAGCCTGTTGGAAGAAATTATTTGTTTTAAATGAAATATTCGCAAAGGCTTGCATATTAGATTATAAACATTGCCCAAATTAGTCTTATTTTTAATTGAAATGATGATAGATTTTGTTTTACAACAAACTATTTATGTTGTTATCAAACAATGTGTTACCTGAACGTAAAAAAGTTAAATACACTGTTCAGTTTTCAGGCAGAGGAATTGCTTACATAATCTAATGATAAATGTAGAATAAGCTATGGAAGAATATACATCGGCCTGACACCGAAAGGATAAACATCGTGAAGAAATTTATCTCTTTGCTTGCTCTTTTAACCTTAATGGTTGCACCAGCCGGGGCCAGCGTTTTTTATTTCCAGCCCAATCCGGTCGATTTATCCGACCTTGACCACTATCATTACTACAGCTGGGGTATAAACTGGCAGCCAGGTGGTGAAGAAGTAACCTCCGTGTCGCTGACATTCCGTAATATCCAGGACTGGATTGTCGAGCCGGATGATATTCTTTATATCAATCTTCTGGACACGCCGCCGGGACGGGGCGTTCATGCCTATTATGATTATCGTGAAATCGGCAATGCCTGGGAAAATGCCGGACCGCTTATCGGCAGCTGGTCCGACCCGCTCGGTTATCCCCATGCGCCGGTGGATTTGACTTTTACCTTCAACGAACAGCAACTGGCTTATTTCAATACTTTTGCCGCCGATGGATTCTTCGGTTTCGGTTTCGATTCCGATTGCCATTATTACAACGATGGTGTGGAATTAAGGGTGGAAACGGCGGTTCCCGAGCCGTTGACGTTAGGTCTTTTCAGCCTGGGACTGGTGGGGCTGGGTTTAATAAAACGAAAAAAGCACTAAGCAAGTGAGAACAGAGATAAGTCTCAGCAAAGGCCGGTGGTCTCTTCAGCCACCGGCTGTTTTTTTATCCGGTGGTTTCTATTTTTGTAAAACTCAGGACGATGATGTTATCCGGTTATGAAAATACCAGGCGGCATTAAGCCCCATGATTATCGCCATCAGGTATCCTTCCTGGCCCCACGTCCAGGCCCGCATGTACAAAATGGAATGTGCAAAAACGATAATGACCATAAAAAGTGCTGCCGAGACCTGAGTATCTTCGGGTTTTAATTTCCTTTTGAAATTTCTATATCCCATTTTTAAACTGACGAATGTTACCGAAAGCAACGCCAGAGTACCTAAAACTCCGGTTTCACAGAGATACTGTAAAAGGACATTATGGGACGACATCCTCCGGATGTAATACCAGACCGGCGCGGTTTTTACTGCGGGGACGATGTTTTCGATAAAGATATAATTACCGATTCCTATCCCGACTATCGGGCTGGTCAAAAAGCCTTTTATGGCGGCTTTCCATAAAACCAGCCGGAGAGCGATAGTGCCTTTGGGCCGCGCCAGGGATTCAATCATTTCACGCACGCGGTCGATAAAGCCAGCCAGAAGGGTTTCATTGAACACCAGAAAAACGATTGTCACCGTAACTGCAATAAAGGCGATTTTATTGATATTTATCATCGGGGCGAGGTTTCTTTCCCTGCGTATTTTCCAGTAGGCGAAAAGGAGAAGAACAGGAATAGTGATAATCACGGCCAGGAGGGAACCGCGTGATTGCAGAGCCAGGAGGGCGGCGATGATGGTCAGGCTGATAAAACCGAATTTGAAGCGTTCCCCGGAGCTTTGTGCCCAGATAAAAAAGCAGAGGGTCATCGGCAAGGCGGTGATGGTGTAGATTTCAAAAGCCAGCCAGGAAGGTCCGAATATTCTTACTCCACCGCCGTGCATTATAAAAAGGACGCAGTTTATCAGGGAGAGGACGAATACCAGGTAAATGTAAAACAGTACCACCTTTCGGATACCTGCTTCAAGGGCCATTTTGAATATAGCCCGGAAAGCCAGGTAGATGACGATTATTCGCAGGGAAGGCACCAGCGACTGCTTTACATTATAAGCGAACACGGCGGAGAGCAGGGTGGTGATTATCAGAAAAATAAACGCCAGGTCAAGCCCGGTTTTTCTTATTTCCGTACGGGTGTGCAGGCAGAAATCAAGAACTACCGAGAAAAATAACAATCCCATGGTGATATCGAAAGGATGCAGGGCAAACCCGCCCAGGCGATAGGGATAATAGACGGCGATTGAAATGATAAACAGGTAGAAACTGTAAACGGGAGTGGTCACAAGGTAAAAAATAAAGGGGATAGCCAGGCATACGAGGAGTAAACTTGTTTTTCCGATAAGAAAAGCGGCGAAAGCCGGAGCGAAAGCAAGCAAAAGAAGAATAAGCGGGGCGGTATGGTATTTTTTAAAAGTTACGGACGGGGTGTTTTCTACGGCCATAGTTTATGACTTTGATTGAGTAAATTATAACACAATGATGAAAACTGGAATTTATCGTTTAATCTCAATTTCAGCCGGGAGGTTTCAATCTTTGAATTGTTTAAGGGCGTCGA
>CAZUAS010000049.1:0-20193 GCA_964618515.1 uncultured Ignavibacteriales bacterium
GCAAAGTTTAGTGATTTGAATGATTTCGAAAAGCCCCGCTATAGCGGTCAGTTCCAGGCTACCAAAGTGGAGGTTGATGATTTCATAACTCGTTTCAGCAAATTCGGCGGGCATGTTTTCGGTAAGGTTGATTTAACGGGAAGTTACGATGCGGTCGGCTGGGAAGCGGAGGAATTCCTTAATTCCCTGAATATGAACGGGGTGGGAACCATGCAGGAAGGTAAACTGGTAACCTCCGGAGCCGTTTATTCTGTTATCAACGGCCTGGCTGAAAAAGCCGGTCAAACGTTTGACAAAGAACAGCCGTTAAAGAATTTAAAGAGCAATATTATCGTCAAGGACGGGAAGGTCTATCTGGATAATCTTAAAGCCAAACTGGGCAACCTGGGCGATATGGAGCTGGGCGGTTATTATGGTTTTAATGATGAAATTAGCTACACCGGCTCAATCTTACTTTCGGAAGCAACGACCAAAGACCTGATGTCCAAAGGCGGGTTGCTGGGCGGTTTAACCAGTATTTTATCCGATAAGACCACCACCCGGCTACAGCTGCCCATAAAAGTTGTCGGCACCGTGGATAAACCCCAGGCGGAAATTGATTATTCGGCTATGGCGGGAAAAGCCAGTGACAACCTTAAAGAAGGAGCCAAAAATTTACTGGACGGTCTTATCAAGAAAAAGTAAGGTCAATTTTTAAAATTTTTTTTCGATAATAAGGATATGATTTTTAAATCCCTTATCGAGGATGTGAAAGCTATCTACCGGAATGACCCGGCGGCGAAAAATATTGAGTTCATTATCTATCCCGGATTTCTGGCTCTTTTTTTCCATCGCTTCATTCATGTAATGCATAATTTAAAAATACCTTTTATCCCGCGTCTGTTATCGGAAATTAATCGTTTTTTCACCGGGGTGGAGATTCATCCCGGTGCCAGAATCGGGGCGGGGTGTTTCATTGACCACGGCCACGGTATCGTTATCGGTGAAACCACCGTTATCGGCAATAACTGTGTTCTTTTCCATAATGTCACTCTGGGCGGCACCGGTAAGCATGTCGGTAAGCGCCACCCGACTCTGGGTGACAACGTCTATGTCGGCACCGGCGCCATTCTGCTGGGACCGATAAAAGTAGGCAATAATGTTAAAATCGGCGCCAATACTTTTCTATATATGGTCGATATCCCCGACAACTGCACTGTGGTCGGCACCCCCGGTGTCATCACCCGCATGAACAATCAGGCGGTTAATCTCAAACCGGAACGTACCCTCGTCCGTGAACAAGTCGATCCTCAGTAAGCGGGTATAAAGCTTCCCGCATCTTTACTTAACTTGACGCTTCTCTTGGTATTTTGTACTTTTATATAAATGAAGGGTGGAATGTGAACTGGATCATTGAACAACTGGGGATACTGTCGAAGATTTTTTATTTTCTTATTCAGGTCGTTCACTGGACGATTATTATCAGTATCCTGGCATATCTTATCGCGTTAGTATGCGGGCTGGTATTTGGCGTCGTCCGCATCGCCAACAATCGGTTCATCCGCTGGCTAGCCGGCGCTTATATCAATATTCTTCGGGGCGTGCCGCTTTTGGTGCTCATATTCTTTTTTTATTTCGGGCTGGGCAAGATTATAAATTTGGACCGCCTGGTGGCCGGGGTGCTGGCGGTCGGTATCTGTTACGGTGCCTACATGGCAGAAATATTCCGTTCCGGTATCGAAGCCATAGACTATGGTCAGCATGAAGCCGCCATGTCGCTGGGTATGACCCGCTGGCAAACGTTAAGACACATTATCCTGCCGCAGTCGTTTCGCATCGTGGTCCCGCCGGCGGCCAATGAATTTATAGCCTGCCTTAAGGATTCCTCCCTGGTGTCCATCATAGGCCTGCGGGAATTGACCCGGGCCGGGCGGGAGTATGCCAACCAGTACTTTCTCGATTTCCAGACCTGGCTGATGGTCGGAATCATTTATCTGATTTTAACTCTCAGCCTGACCCGTCTGGTAAAGGTTCTGGAGAAAAAATTCGCCGTCCACGGTTACGGGGTGATTAAAAAATGATGGTCGCCATTAAAAATCTGGTGTGCCGGTTTGGCGATATTACGGCGCTTAACGACCTCAGTTTGAATATTGATAAAGGAGAGGTGCTCTGTATAATAGGGCCCTCCGGCTCCGGGAAATCCACCCTGCTTCGGTGTCTGAACGCCCTGGAGGATTTCCAGGAAGGGGAAATAAGCATTGATGGTTTTAAAATCGACTGCCGGCATAAGGATATCCACCAGATCCGGCTCGAAATAGGCATGGTTTTCCAGAATTTCAATCTCTTTCCTCACCTTAATGTAATGGAGAACGTTAATCTGGCGCAACGGGTAGTCAGGAAACGAAGTCTTGCCGAAGCGACGCTTATCTCAAGAGAGTTACTCAGGAAGGTTGACCTTGAAGATAAAATCGACGCCTTTCCGGGCCAGTTGTCTGGTGGTCAGAAACAGCGTGTTGCCATTGCCCGGGCACTGGCTATGAATCCCCGGATTATGTTATTCGATGAAGTTACCTCGGCGCTGGACCCGGAGATGACCGGTGAGGTACTGGGGGTCATGAAGCAACTGGCTCACGAGGGAATGACCATGCTGGTTGTGACGCATGAAATCGCTTTTGCCCGTGAGGTCGCCAACCGTATTATTTTTATCGATGAAGGCCGGATTGTGGAACAGGGCACCCCGGAACAGGTACTCACCAATCCACAGAATCAGCGTACGAGGGATTTCCTGGGGAAAGTGCTCTGAAATGAAAAGTCACCTTATTTTATTTATATTAATCGTTACTCTGTTCAAATTGCCGGATTGTGAAACTGTCGCTCAACCGGCTCACGGTCATTTGCGCGTCGATGATTTTACAATTATGACCCGCACGCTGGTTGCTTATCTGCCGAATTACGCCATCGAAGCCACGATCGTTCCGGAATCGCTTATGGTTCGGGGGAAAGTGGAACTGCATTTTCGTAATCTCTCCGGCGACACTCTCAGGGAGGTTTATTTAGACCTGGGTGCCAACAGCTATCCGGTTGGAGAGATGCCGCATCTGGTAAGTCTAGCGTATGACAGCCTTCATGCCGCCCGGTTACGGCAGCTCCCGCATGGTTATTGCCGTATCGACACTCTCCTGTACAATGTCGCGCGACTAAGGGAAAAACCGCTCATGCTCGACAGCAGTCTCATGAAAGTCTTTCTGCCGAACCCCTTGCTCCCCGGTGAGGAAGGTTTATTCATAATCGTTTTTGAAACCCGATTGAAAGATAAAAACGCCTGTGCCGGTAACAAACCGTTCGTATTCAACCGCTGGCATCCTTATATTTGTCTTTATCAAAACGGCCGCTGGTTTCTGGGTAAAGACCCTCTGAACGATTTCAGGTATTCTGATTATTCCCTGTTTCGGGTCGTACTGAAAGTCGACAGCGCATATGACCTTGTCGGTTCGGGACATTTTATAAATGAAAAAGAACATTATGGTTTTCTTCCCCGGGTCGGCGAGGGTGAGGTCGGAATTGATATCCTGAACCGACCGGATTCGTTAAATGACCCCGGATTTTACAAGCTGGTCTTTGAAAAAGGGTATAAGGAATATCACTGGCGTACGCAGGGGGTGACGACCTTTCCCTTTGTTCTCTCATCTAAAGTTAAACTTGATCGGATAAATATTGAAATGACTCAGGTTGATTTGTACTGCTCGCCCGGGACAGGTTCCCTGCAACCGCCTGATATTATCAATCAGGTAGTGGATATCATCAGCGAATACCGGCAACAGTGGGGTAGTTTCCCCTATGGTGAAGCTTATATGTTTTACGGTTCGGATTATTTTATGAAAGAAGAGGCGAAGAATTTCTTTCTTATTCCCCCAAATCTGAACAGCCCGGATACTCGGTATGTTTTCCTGGCCGTTAAACTGGCCCATAGCTGGTTGCCGGAAACTATACCTCAGAAACCGTACGAGGGTTTATTTGACGAAGCCCTGGCGGTTTTCTCCGCCTGGAAGCTTTTATTCGACAAATTCGGTACGGAAGGTTACCGTATGGCGGGGGATTACGAAACGACTATAAGAAATTGCTGTTTCAGGGATGATTTTTCAAAAAACACTTTTGAATATGTATATAAAACCATCCCCGCCCGGTTGTATATGCTTGATTTTTGTATCGGTGACAGTGTCTTTCATAAAGTGCTTCATGATTACATCACACAGAATAAATACAGTTACAGTGACAAACAGAATTTTCTGGATCTTGTCCGGGATATGACCGGGCAGGACTATAGCTGGCTTTTTGACCTCGAGCGCGGTCGGATACCTGATTGCGACGTATATTTCGATGCTCCGGTCAGGGTAGTCGCTGATGATACCGGGATTATTGTCCGGGGTAGCGTGGGGTGTAAAAGTCCGCTGGTGATGCCGGTGGAAATTGCCCTGGTGATAAATCGGGCGGATACTATATTTACCTTAATCAGCCGAGATGACCTGTTGACCGGCCGGGGTAAATTTTCAGTAAAACTATCGCGGTGGCCAATGAGCGTAATACTTGATCCGGGTCATCGGTTACCCGATAACAACCGTCGTAACAACTATCATTTTTTCCAACCTCTCAGGTTTAAATATTACCCCCCTGAAAACCTGTTTCCGGCATACCGGGAAATATTTCATTGAATCTGCTAAGTTTTTAAAAGGCAACAAAATAAAATCACTCCGCCATCCCCGGTCGAAAAAACGCACCTTAAATCAGGGAATAACCTGAAAAAAGCCCTCTCTTACTTAACAAATCGTATTTTTAAGCCGATGTATTATTAATGTATCAGTATGGTTTGTTTTAACCGGAAAGCCGGCGGCCGATTAATCCAGATTATACGGCGTTAGTGATAAACAGCAGTATCGGGGTAAACAGTTTGTATGACCGAATCATCCGAGGTAAAAGCTCGCATCAAGCGCTGCGCCGTTTGTAAAATCGACCTTAAAGGACGTTTTGTTTATATTGATGACGGCATCGAAAAAATTCTTGGTTACACCAAGGAAGAACTTTTCGGCAAATCCTTTCGTAATTTTCTGAAAGATTCCGACCATGACCTCATCAAACAGCTACTGGCTCACAGGAATCATTTTGAAACCTATTTCGAAACCGCCAATATACATCTTGTGAATCGGCACCAGCAGATTATCCCCGCAACTCTGGTTATCTCCCTTAATTTTATCGCCGGTAACCCCGTAAATTATCAGATAATTATTAATGCCGGTTCCCTGGATAAAAATACTGAAATGCAGACCGACTCTTCGAACGCTTACCGGGATTTCTTCAAAGACTGTCTAAGCAACGTTACGGTTCTCAAACACAGTGAGCTGGTTTGTCTGATTCGCACTTTTACCGGCGCTGAAGCGGCTTTTATTTACAAAATAGACGGCGAGGCTTTGACTCTTGATGCCGGGACTATCCCGTTTGAAAGTGAGAAAGCCAATTCCGGGCCTCTGCATATACGGATTGCTTGTTCAAAGGGCAAGTATTCTTTTGCAGACCAAGATGATGTACGGTCAGCCGTTGAACAGGAAGGTCTTGCTCCGGCCGAGTTTGTCTGCCGGCTTGAATGTCATAATCCGTATCTATTGCGTCTGGTTTTCAATGATGACCTTTCTGCGGAGGTTTCCTCCGAAACTCATTCCCGCGCCGTTATGGCCGCTCAAATAGCAACTTTGATATTAAATTATGAAAATCCCGGTTCCGAGACTGGCTATGCCGGTGATGTTGGTTTTACCCTGCATTTTCTCCATACCCTTGGCGTCGGGGCGCTGATAACCGATAGGGACGGTATGATTCGTGATAAAAACCCTATGGCCATAAAAATGTTGGGGGCGCAAAATCTGTCAGGTCACTACCGGGAACTTGTCGAGTTTCTGGCGGCTGAAAATTCCCTCGATATCACCAGAAGCATCACTACCTTCATCGACCTTGATAGTGATAATAAACCGGTTGATTTTGATATCATCGTAAATTTACCCGGTGGTCATAAAACACTTTTGACTATTTACAAGCATGCTCTACCCAGCGATGATAACAGCACCTGCCTTCTTTTTTCTCCTCTGGCATTGTTCAATCAGGAAAGCTCGTCAAGGACTTTTGAAAATAAACTTTTAACCCTGCTGGTCAATGAAATTAAAACCGGCCTTAAAACAGCAGTCGGTTTTTCTGAGAAGTTGAGTCATGAGTATTATAACCATCTGAATTCCGAGGGTAATTTTTACTTACTTTGTCTGCATGACAATCTCACCAAACTGGGGGGTCTTCTGGTACATCTATTGAAGCTGTTATCGATGAATAACGATGTTGAGGTTCCCCGGTTAACGGATCTCGGTCTTGTTGTCAGCCAGGTGCTACAGGAGTTGCAGACAGTTTATCCCGGAGTTACTATCGACATCAAAACGAACGATTTGCCCAAGATAAAGACCTGGCGGAATAAAGTAATCCAGATTCTTCGGGATGTTCTTTCCAGCCTGATAAGATTTTCTGACCGTACCAGGTTATCAGTGACTTTTAACGCTAAAGTAATGAATAATCAGTGTGAAATAGTATTATTCGAAGATGGACCGGCTATTCAGGAAAAGTATCGCCAACAATTTTTTGATTGTTATAATTCCCTCCCGGTAAGAAATTCATCCCCCGGCTCCGATAGAAATTCTGAACCGCCCATCATTAAACAGATGGTGTCAAGTTTCGGGGGTAAAATCAGTTTGGAAACGCAGGACGGTGTCGGTAACCGGATAAACCTGATAATTCCAATTATAAACAACTGAGGTGGAGTAAAGGTTAATGAATACGAATCTTCGCATTCTTCTAATGGAAGATAACAAATATCATTCTCTATTAATAAAAAGGGAATTGACGGAGAGTTATCCCCAGGCTGTCCTTTCGGTTTTTCAGTCGGCGGCGTTTGCTTTTGACGAATTGCAGCGCAATAATTACCGGGTTGCCATCATCGATTTCAACCCGGCCTGGAGTGAAGGAGTTGATTTTATAAGAAAATTGCATCAGGAAAAGCCGTCTTTAAAAATTGTAGTACTCGCCCTTAATGATACTAACCAGTTGTCTCAAAATGTATTAGAGGCCGGAGCGAATAGGTTCATCATTAAAAATGATACTTTTCATCGACTTCTTCCGGATATAATTGACAAGCTCTTGAATCCGCCTTCGAAGAAAATAAAGCTTTTAAGTCACGGCTTAAAACTTCTTCCCGAAGAAACATCAACTATAATCGACCTGACAGTGGGTACCCTGGCTCATGAAATAAATAATCCTTTGATGACGATTCTGGGAGAAACGGAGCTATTATTGAACAATGGTTATAGACTGGCTCCGGAGATAGACCGGAAACTGAGGATAATTGAAAAATCAGCTCAGAGGATAAGAAAAGCTCTGACAAAGCTTTCCAATATTTCTGAGCCGACTTTAAAAGAAACCCCCACCGGTGTTTTTATCGAACTTGACAAGCCTTGATATTTTTAAAAATATTAAATTGTTATCCTTAATAAAGAATAACGGTTGACATTTTTATTTGAAGCTCTATTTTTGAGCCTATTTCGATAAGGATTTGACGTTATGAATTCCATGACTGGTTATGGTCACGCCGAACTGAATACAAAATTGGGCAAGTTCATTGTAGAAATTGCCAGTGTCAACAGTCGTTTTCTGGATTTTTATATCAAACTTCCCCGATCGCTCTCTTTCCTTGAACTCAGAATTAAGGAATTGATTTCCAAGAAGATAAGCAGGGGGAAAGTCAATGTCAATGTCGATCTGGAAGAAGCCGAATCCATGCCGGGCAAGTACCTCATAAATTCCAGAGCTGTCAAAGAATACTATCAGCAACTCAAGACTATTAAAAAAAACCTTAACCTGTCCGGGGAAATTACAATAAGGGATATTTTACTACTGCCGGACATAGCCGAATCTGAACTTTATAACATTGATCTTGAAGAGAGCTGGAAATTGATGCAAAAGGTTGTCGATAAAGCCCTTACGGCAATGATAGCCATGCGTCAAAAAGAAGGCAAGGCTTTAGTTAAGGTTATGAAACAGAGACTTGACCTGATGAATAAGACGATATTGGAAATCGAGAAAAAATCACATAATTCGATTGAAGTTTACCGCGAGAAATTGTCCAGACGAATAAAGGAACTTCTGGAAACGCCCCTGACTGATTCCAAGCGACTTGAGGAAGAGATTGTCCTTTTTGCCGACCGGACGGATATTACCGAGGAGTTGACCCGGTTGCGGATTCATATTGAACAGTTTGGCAAGACTCTGTCGCAGAAAGAACAAATCGGAAAGAAGCTCAATTTCATCCTCCAGGAGATGAATCGTGAGACCAATACCATAGGTGCCAAGTGTTCTGAATTCAGTATTTCTTCACAGGTAATTTACCTCAAGGAAGAAATTGAGAAACTTCGAGAACAGGTTCAAAATATCGAATAAAGAAATGTTATTTCATGAACTTACCTAAGCCGGGCAAAATAGTTATAATCTCATCACCATCAGGCGGCGGCAAGAGTTCCATATGTCGCAAACTCCTTTCACCGAGCCGTCGTAAAAAGGGTTGGTTCTTTTCTGTTTCTTATACTACCCGGAAAAAACGAATCGGCGAACGCAATGGCCGGGAATACTTTTTCATATCCGCGGAGAAATTTCGGGAGTTGGTGGCGATAAATTTTTTTGCAGAACATTTTAAGGTGCATTTGTATAATTATGGCACCCCCAGAGCCCCCCTGGAACGTATTAAAAATAAAGGCGGGGTGATATTGCTTGATGTTGATGTTCAGGGGGCGTTTAAGCTAAAGAAAGAATATCCCGAAGCCATTACGATTTTTATACTACCGCCGTCGATTGCCCAGCTAAGACAGCGTCTGAAAAAAAGGGGAACAGAAACACAGGAACAGCTTAAGATTCGATTTGAAAATGCTAGAAAAGAGATACCTCTGTATGAAAAATTTGATTATGTCGTTATTAACAAAGAGCTTATGGTGGCGGTGAAGCAGGTTTTATGTATTATCGAAGCTCACCCTTGCCGTATTGATAATATTGATAAGAAACAAATCATGGAAAAAATAGGTTATTGATATATTCAGAAGGAGGTTAATATGCCGATAGTTCCTACCGATGATTTTAAGAAATTACCGTGTAATCGGTATGAAGCTGTGATAATAGCCTCGCAACATGCCCGTCATTTGAATTTGCAGCGTTTAGCGAGTCTTGAAAAAATGGAAGAAGACGCCAATGTAACTATCGAAGCCCGTAAAATCACCATGGTGGCTTTGAAAGAGTTGATTGAAGGTAAGATACAATTTGAACGTCCCAATAAACAATAAGTGTGTGAGGCTGTTAAACCAAAAACAACTTAGGAAATATTATGGCTAAAAACCTTGTCATCGTGGAATCGCCCGCCAAGTCAAAAACCCTGAGCCGCTTTCTGGGGAAGGATTACGATATTCTTTCCACCGTAGGGCATATTATTGATTTGCCGAAATCGGCGCTTGGAGTTGATGTTGAAAATGATTTCAAGCCCGACTACCGGGTGATTAAAGGCAAGGAGAAAGTCATAAATGAATTAAAAAAAGCGGCTAAAAAAGTAGATAAGGTTTTCCTGGCTCCGGACCCGGACCGTGAGGGGGAGGCTATTGCCTGGCATGTGGCGAACAGTCTAAAGGGCACCAAAGCTGATTTTGTCCGCGTCACTTTTAATGAGATTACTAAATCCGCCGTTCTGGAAGCTATTAAAAATCCCCGCCCCATTGATGATAATCTGGTTTATGCCCAGCAGGCACGGCGGGTCCTTGACCGTCTGGTCGGCTATATCGTTTCCCCGTTCCTCTGGAAGACGGTGGCTCGAAACTTGTCAGCCGGAAGAGTCCAGTCGGTTTCTTTGCGGCTGGTCTGTGAACGTGAAGAAGAAATTAAGAATTTCAAACCGGATGAATACTGGCAGATTTCAGCCGTTCTGGCTAATGACCAAAACGAGCAGTTTACCTCGCGCCTCATTAAAATAGGCGATAAAACGGTTGTCAAAGCCGGTGAAACCGGTAAAAATAAAATTACTATTTCTTCGGAAAAAGAATCGAACCGCATACTCGAGGAACTCAAGAAAGAAACTTATCTCGTAGATGATATTAAAAAGACGGAGAAGATAAGAAAACCTCTGCCGCCGTTTATAACTTCCACCCTGCAACAGGAGGCCGCCAAGGTTTACGGTTTTTCGCCCAAGCAGACTATGGCGACCGCCCAGAAACTTTACGAAGGTCTGGAAATTAATGAAGAAGGTCCAACCGGCCTGATTACTTATATGAGAACTGACTCCACTCGGGTTTCCAGTGAAGCCATAACAGGAATCAGGAAGTATATTGATGAGAATTTCGGCGGTGATTATCTGCCGGTCAAGCCGCATCTTTATTTCAACCAGAAAAATTCTCAGGATGCCCATGAGGCTATCCGGCCGACTTATTTCCATCTGCACCCGGATAAGATTAAAAAACATCTTACCACTCAGCAATATAAATTGTATTCGCTGATATGGAATCGCTTTGTGGCATCCCAGATGATGGAAGCCAGGTATGATGTTTCCACGGTTGATATTACCGCCGGGAAATACCAGTTCCGTTCGTCGGTACAGAAGCTCACTTTTGATGGTTTTCTGCGTGTTTACCATGAGACCAAGGAAGCCGACGAAAACGGTAACGGCGACAACGGCAATGAGACTCTTCCGGATCTTAAGAAGAACGAAAAAGTCAACCTGATTGAGCTTAAACCCGCACAGTCTTTTACCAAGCCCCCGGTACGTTATTCCGAAGCCATGCTGGTCAAGCGTCTGGAAGCGGACGGAATCGGCCGCCCCTCGACTTATGCGACCATTATTTCCACAATTAAAGACAGGAAATACGTGGAACTCAAGGAGAAAAAACTCTATCCCACCGATCTCGGGGTGGCAGTCAATAAAATTCTCGTGGAAAATTTTCCCAATATCTTTAACGTCAGTTTTACCGCCAACATGGAAAAACAACTGGACCTGGTGGAAGAGGGCAGTGATAACTGGGTCAGGGTGATTGACGAATTTTACAAGCCGTTCCGTGAAACCATCGATATTCTCAAGGGCCGTGAGAAGGAAATAAAAGATTCCATGACCGAAAAAACCGATATTGAATGTGAAAAGTGTGGTTCACCCATGGTTATAAAATGGGGACGGAACGGTCGCTTTCTGGCCTGCTCGGCTTACCCTGAATGCAAATTTACCAAACCTCTGCCTGGCGAGGAAAGCAAATTCAAGACCGAGGTTAAGTGTGATAAGTGCGGTGCCCCGATGGTGGTGAAGACCGGTCGTTTCGGTCGTTTCCTAGCCTGCTCGGCCTACCCTGATTGTAAGAATACCAAACCTGTTACCCTGGGCATTCCCTGTCCGAATCCTGGTTGCAAAGGTGAAATCCTTGAAAAAAAGACCCGGGGCGGACGAGTTTTTTACGGTTGCACCAAATACCCCAAATGCGATTTTGCCAGCTGGGATATGCCGGTTAAAAAAAGATGTCCGGCTTGTGATAGCCCCTACATGGTTCAGAAATTTTCCAAGGTTAAAGGTGATTATCTTAAATGTCCCGCCTGTAAACATGAGATTGTTAACGAAGTGCCCGAAGAAAAACCAGTCAGCTGAGCATAACGTTTAAGAATTTTCCTTTTTCCCCCATTTTTAAAAGGCATTGACCCTGATGCCTTTTTTAAATATTATATTTACATGTTACAAAAAGCCTTACTGGATTTTATAAAATACCTTGACCGGCAGAAGCATCGCTCCCCTAATACCCTGGCGGCTTATCGGAGGGATCTGAAACCCTGGCTTGATTTTCTCGAAGAGCAGTACCGGTTGATGCCACAGACGAATAAACACGACCCGCTTTTTCTGCGCATTTACCTGCGTCAGAGAACTGAGAAAAAGAGCAGTAACAGGTCACTGGCGCGCTTTCTGTCGGCTCTTTCGAGTTTTCAAAAATTTCTGTCATCGCAGGGCTCACGGTACAAAGAATATATCTTCAAGGTTCCGCGGGTGAAATTTTCATCGAACCTGCCGCGTTTTATCCCGCAGAAAGAGGCGCTCGACATGCTGAAAGATGACCATGCCCGTGGAGATGAAACACCCTATTTTTACTGGCGCGATTTTTTAACGGTGGCACTATTTTATGTTACCGGCATTCGCCGAGAAGAACTGGCCCGGCTTAAACTTGCTGATTTTGACCCCGCTCGCGGTATGTTGACTATCATAGGTAAAGGCAACAAGGAACGGCTGGTGCCGGTGGGCGAGAGAACCCTGGAGGATATTCATAAATACCTGCCTTTAAGGGAAACATTCGTTCAAAATAAAGCCTCCGCGGCACCGCAATTTTTTCTTAACCGTCAAGGCCGGGCGCTGTCGGTTCGGTCGATAAATCGCCTGGTAAACAAATTCGCCCGTAATGAGGGCATTAAATTCACACCCCACACTCTCCGGCATTCCTTCGCCACGCATCTGTTGGAAAATGGTGCCGACCTGATGCTGATAAAGGAAATTCTGGGTCATTCATCTCTGTCCACCACCCAGAAATACACTCACGTTACCGCGGAAGTAATGAAAAAGGTATATCAAAAAGCCCACCCCCGGTCGGGCTTGAAGAAATAAAGAGGTGCAAATGAAACTTCAATCTACCACAATTATCGGTCTGATTCATAACGGCAAGGCCGCCATGGCCGGTGACGGTCAGGTGACATTCGATGATACCGTAATCAAATCCAAAGCGGTTAAAATACGGACTATGCGTGAAGGCAGCATCCTGGCCGGTTTTGCCGGCACCGCCGCCGACGCTCTGGCGCTGTTCGAACTGTTCGAAAAAAAAATCGATGAATATTCCGGCAATCTTCCCCGGGCATCGGTCGAACTCGCCAAAGAATGGCGGACCGATAAAGCCCTGCAGAAACTGGAAGCCGTCATTACCGTTACGGACAATAAAAATATTTTCTTAATCAGCGGCAACGGCGACGTCGTAGAACCGGATGACGGAATTGTCGCTATCGGTTCCGGCGGTGCTTACGCGCTGGCGGCCGCCCGGGCTTTAATTTACGCCAATCCTAAAATGACAGCGGATAAAGTCGCCCAGAAAGCCCTGGAAATTGCCGCGGACATATGCATTTATACCAATAATAACATCAAGGTGGAAACCATAAAATGAATAATAACAACTACCCAACCCCCCGTGAAATCGTCGAACATCTGGATAAATATATAATCGGTCAGGAAAACGCCAAGAAATCGGTGGCTATCGCTCTGCGAAACCGCTGGCGCCGACAGCATGCCCCGGAGGAACTTCGCGGGGAAATTATGCCCAATAACATTATCATGATCGGACCTACCGGAGTGGGTAAAACGGAAATCGCCCGACGTCTGGCGGATATGGCCCAAGCACCGTTTATCAAGGTGGAAGCCTCCAAGTTTACCGAGGTGGGTTATGTCGGCCGGGACGTGGAATCAATGGTACGAGACCTGGTGGATATCGCCGTCAACATGCTGAAAATGGAAAAATCCCGGATCCTCAGTGAAAAAGCCTCTCAGAATACCGTTGACAGACTCCTTGACCTGTTACTGGGGCCAAAACCAAAGAGTGAAAAAATTGGTTTCGATGAAATGGAGGCCGAGCCGCTTTCCACCACCCGTACGAAATTCAAACAGAAACTGCTGGCGGGCGAACTGGAGGAAAGGGAAGTGGAGCTCGATACGCCGCAATCGCAGTTCCCGGTGGTGGAAATATTTTCCCCGATGGGAATGGAAGAGCTGGGGGTCAATTTTCAGGAGATGTTTTCCGGCCTGATGCCCAAGAAAACCCGGCGGCGTAAAATGACTGTCCGGGAAGCCCGCAAGTTTATCATGAACGAAGAACTGGAAAAACTGGTTAATATGGATGAGGTTATAACCGAAGCGATGGAACGGGTCCGGGAAGCGGGGATTATTTTTATCGATGAAATCGACAAAATCGTCGGCAGCGACAACCGCACGGGTCCTGATGTTTCCCGAGAAGGGGTTCAGCGTGATATCCTGCCCATAGTGGAAGGTTCCGGGGTGATGACCAAGTACGGCATGATCCATACCGACCATATTTTGTTTATAGCCGCCGGGGCGTTTCATGCCTCCAAACCGTCTGACCTCATCCCCGAGCTTCAGGGCCGCTTTCCTATCCGGGTGGAGCTGGACTCCTTAACCGCCGCCGATTTTGAGCGTATATTAACGGAACCCAAGGTTGCCTTGGTAAAGCAGTATAAGGCGTTGTTAAAAACCGAAGGCGTGGATTTGACCTTTACACCGGGAGCCATCAAGAAAATCGCCGAAATTGCAGAGAAGGTAAATACTCAGGCGGAGAATATCGGCGCCCGACGTCTGCACACTATAATGACCACTCTGCTTGAGGATATTCTCTTTGAACCTCCGGTCGACCATAAAAAAATCAATATAACCCCGCGGATGGTGGAAAGCAAACTCTCCAAAATAGTCGAAAATGAAGACCTGAGTCGGTATATTTTATAAGGATGAATGTTATTTAAGATACGGTGACACGTGTTCAGACTTTGAAAACCCTGATATCGCCTATAAAATGACTGATGGCGATATAGAGCTTGTTTTCGCTGGTATTATAGTTGGCGGTCTGACCATCGAGGTCGTTGCTGAAACCTGAGGTGGTGTTGCTGAAAAGTTGAATGTCGCCAATAAGGCAGGAACTATGGACAAAAACAGGCATGTCGGCAGGCACCATGATGCGGATATCACCCACAAAACCGGTGATGATCATGCGGTTAAGACCGGGGTCAAGAATACCGCCGTGGAGTTTTATCTCGGTATCGCCCACCCCCATTGAAACGATAATATTTTGCAGCCTGACACCATTACAATCGATGTAGAGGTCACCTATGGTTTTGCTGTATTTCAGACGACCGGGTTCCATTTCAGGGGCGGCGGAGACGCGTTCCCGACCGAAATTACTTTTACTGCCGGTCGGTGGTGGCGGTGGAGGAGTGAAGTTCGCTGCCGAACCGGGGTAACCATCGTCACGCGTTGAAAAATCGGGACTCCCGGGCGGTCGGGTCTGCTGATGAAAATGCATGTCAGCTTGGAAAAGGTGTTCTTCGCGTTTTTTACGGATAATCAGCCAGACACCAAGTCCAATAAAGAAAAGGGGCAAGGCGAACCTTATAAAATCACCGAAAGTAAAGAATATTATATCCAAAGTATTTAAAATAAAAATTATCCCGAGAATAACTAAGATAAGGCCTAAAATCGGGATTTTCTTATTCGTCATCAATATATCTTCCAGTCCTTTTTGTTATTCCTTTATATATCAATACGTAATATTAGCTCCGCTGTTCCAATTGGCAAGTTTAATGTTAAACAATAAAGCTGTTCAAGGATTGCACAGGCGGCTTGACTTTACGGGTTAAATAAGTATAATTCTACGAAATTTTAGTCCCTTATTTAAAAGATAGGAGAAAATATGCCTCGTTCCCTTTGTCAGATTACCGACCTGAAAGCGGCTGAAATTCAGGAAATCTTTGACCTGTGTAAGAAGATGAAACAGAAGAAGATTGCCCCCCGTCCCCTGGAAGGCAAGGGGGTAGCCTGTATTTTTACCAAACCCTCGTTGCGTACCCGGGTTTCTTTTGAAGTGGGCATTTTCGAATTGGGTGGACACGCTTTGTATATTACCGATAACGAGATTAAACTGGGCCAGCGCGAGTCCATTGCCGATGCCGCGCGGGTCTTGTCGCGTTATGTCGGGATGATAATGATACGTACTTTTGCCCATTCCGATGTCGAACAGCTGGCTCAACATGCCTCGGTACCGGTGGTAAACGGATTGACCGACCTGGTTCACCCCTGTCAGATTCTGGGTGATTATTTTACGGTTCTGGAGCATCTGCCTCCTAAAGACCGTTATAAAATAGCCTATCTAGGCGATGGTAACAATATTACCAACAGCTGGCTTAACCTGGCCTCGCTGATTCCTCTGGATTTAAGGATTGGCACTGCTGAAGATACCTTGCCGAATGAAGCCATATTACAAAAAGCCCGCCGCAACCCCGACAGCAAAATTTTACTGACGACCGATCCTAAAGAAGCTGTCACCGCTGCCGATGTTATCTATACGGATGTTTGGGCCTCCATGGGCCAGAAACATCTGGCAGAGGAGAAAGAAAAGAAGTTAAGTAAATATCAAGTAAATAGTTCTTTGCTGGCATGGGCTGATCCTGAAGTTATAGTTATGCACTGTTTACCCGCGGAACGTGGCAGGGAAATTACCGACGAGGTTATCGACGGTCCCCATTCGGTGGTCTTTGATGAAGCGGAAAACCGGCTGCATATTCAAAAAGCTATCATGACCTTCCTCTTGAAATAACTTTCAGCTGAAGATAAGACCCGCGGCGAAGGACATAAGAAAGGAGTCGCTCTGATGCGTTCTTCCAAATTAATCTTTGCCGGGGGGCTTACCCTTCTGGCTGTTTTCGGCATACTGCTGGGGGGTTGTTCGGATGATAAGACAGCCACGACCGGCAGTAATTCGATTATTCACAGTCAGTATGACGAGACGATGCAGCAGGTCAATGCCTTTATCGATTCCACCCTGTCGGTATTTAATACCGGCCTGAACATCAATTATATCGGTAACGACGTCATGCGTGACACCGCTACTTCGCAGGTAATTTATACCGCGGTCGAACCGGATTCGGTAGTCGTATCCAATTTCTGGTATCTGGTTTATAACTCCGATATCGACCTCGGCGCTGGTTACAGTAATGTAACCCTTGATTCCATCCGTTTTCTCAGAAACGGTAATTTCCAGGATTCTCCTAAAAATGCCGATGTCATGAACATCCGGCATAACTGGAATTATGAGATCCTGGATACCAGTGCTTCTTTCTGCAATTACGCCAACTACGGCGACATTACGTTTTATAATGTCGATACGGATACGGTCACGGTGAGTGGCTCGACCAACCTTCAGGTTGTTTCAAAAACCGTTGACGATTACAATACTGCCCGTAGTAGTTACGATATTCAGACAACCATTTCCAACCTTAAAACGGAGAATATTAAAGGCGATAATAACTTCGGCTGTCCTTACAGTGGTACCATAATCTGTAATGTCGAACTTAATTATGAGTATTCCGAAGGCCAGTATGATGTTTCCAACTGGGTCTTTAATTTTTCCTTTGAAAATGGTGTTG
The DNA here is from genome assembly GCA_964618515.1 of uncultured Ignavibacteriales bacterium. Classification (GTDB taxonomy): domain Bacteria; phylum Zixibacteria; class MSB-5A5; order GN15; family FEB-12; genus JAFGNW01. The sequence continues at coordinate 17,299 of CAZUAS010000049.1, forward strand.
CCGAAGTCGTGGTGACGCAGGGTGCACGTTCCGGCAATTATACCTGTGATTTCTGTGATTTTAATCAATAGTTGCCGGCCCTTGGATTTTAAGCCCGACCGATGGTCGGGCTTTTTTTATATTCCAGGGTTGACAACTGTTTCCGGGTAAAGTATATCTTTGTTCATGAAAGAAATACTGAAATACAGCGGCTGTTTCGTCTGCGGCGAAAAAAATTCCTGCGGTTTAAAAGCCCGGTTTTTCTATGATGACGACCGGGCTGTAACTGAGGTCTTTGCCGATGAAATTTACGAAGGTTATCGGGGTGTTTTTCATGGCGGCATATTATCGACTCTTCTGGATGAGGTTATGATTAAAGCCATTCTGGCCAAAGATATTTATACGGTTACAGCTGAATTCACGGTTAAGTTTGTTAAGCCGGTCAGGACCGGGGATAAAATCAGGCTGGTGGGTAAAATTCTTAACCGGCGGGGAAGACTTTTTTTCACCGAGGGTCAGGCTTTTAATGAGAACGGCGAGCTCTATGCCGAGGCTTCCGGTAAATATCTCGAAGCCCGCCCGGAATTAAAAGAAATTCTGGTTCAATCGATTGACTGACGAAGTAAACAATTTCATTTTTTCATAACTTAATTTCGCACTTCTTTTACCTTTAGGTCAGGTTAATGTCATAACTCTTTGACCGGAAAGTGGTTAGTTGGCTGCACGGGAAGCTGATAAGACCGGCATTATCCTTGCTATTATCAGGGTATGGAAAAAAACGAAAAAATCTATGATTGTTTTATTGGTGCCATCCACAACCGATTAATAGATCCGTTTTTGGAAGAAAACGGTTTTACCCGTGGCCTGGTGGTTTTTGCGATCCCCGAGCTGGGGGTTCTTTTTAAATGTCGGGTCGAAGGAGAGCTGATTGAATTGGAGTTCGCGGCTTTTTTCTCCCTTTTAAAATTCCTTACCAGTTCGCTGGCCCGTGAAAAAATAAATAACATTCGTGTCTTTTCATCCAATCCCGAATTTGTTTTCTCTTTTACCGGTAAAGGAAAACATCTGGGTCCGGATTCGCCCAAGTTAAAGATGCTGAAACAGTATACTTCATATTTGAAAATTGCGGTTTGTTTTATTCAGCATATTAAAAACCGGGCTTTATTGTCGCCTGCAGATTATCCTTCTTTGCCAGAGAACCATGAAGTAAAACTTGATTTTGATTTTGATGAAAAGAAAAGGTTTAATATTAAGCCTTTCCAGAAAGGTGTTATTCTTTAAGCCGGTTCTTTTTTTTAAAGTAAACGGCTTTGCATATTTTATGAATGACTGACATTTTTTGATACTGAAAATGATTTCAAAAACGGATTATTGTAAAGTGACAATGGAAAAAATGAAAATAATTCTTTGTTATAAAACGACTTAGTATATAATATACAATCAGGGCACAAACCTTGCTTTATTAACAGCATTATGATTAAAAGTCTTCTTTCACAGATCAGGATTCTACCGGCAGAACGGATTTACCCTTTTGAATGGTATGAACCCAAGCTTAATCCGGATGACCTTAATGTCAACGAATTAAATCTCATAAGACATCCCTTTATGGTTTCCTGCCTGCCGGATAATAATTATTTGTTGCTGGGACAGACTGCCTTTTTCCGGGCTCTTCAGGCTACCGGGCTAAGACATTTCCCGGTACAGATTTGTCGCAATGAACACCTTCGTTTCCTGCCGCAAAAAATAAGTCTGGTTGATTTTACAGTGGAAGATATGTTCCGCTTTGCCTTGAAATTTCCCAAACAGGTGATTTTTTCCCCGAAAGAACAACCCTGCCTGTCAAATTATATTTCTTTTCAATTTACCTTCAATAATGAACCACCCCTCTGGATCTATTTGCGCGATTCCACTCGAAATGGTTGCCCCTTGCCTTTGGAAATTATTTTTAAAGCTATTCTTGCCCGCGGCAGTTACGTGCCCGTTTATGAATGTCGTGAATTTCATGATACGATATTCAAGGCACGCCGTTTGAATAATATAATTTCCCTGCCTACTTTTGAGCTGGCGGACTTAAAGGCGGCGGCTATGTCCGAACGTCTTTTCCCGCCTGATATTATAAAAGTCTTTTCTTCCACCCGAATCGTCAATATCGATTTCCCGTTAACGGTGCTTGATTCGGATTTACCCCTTAATGAAAAAGAGTCTTTTTTACGCGAGTTGATTGCTTATCGCGAGCAAGCCAATCGTACGGTTTTCCTTGAAGGTACGGTTTACATCCTTAACATATAAAAAATACTTGAACCTTCGCTGATGGTCTGGTAGATTTCAACATGCTTGAAATCTACCAGGAAAAATGTTTGCGCTGCGGCGGCTGTATTGCCCTTTGTCCCACCGAAGCTCTTCTTCTGCTTGAGGATAAACTTACCTGTGATGAAGAGTTATGCCTTTTGTGTGGTGATTGTGTTATTTTCTGCCCGGTAGAAGCTCTGGAGCTGGCTTGTGAATACCAGGTATGATGTAGTCGTCATCGGGGCGGGTCCGGCCGGGTTGATGGCTGGTTGGGGGTGTGCTCGGGCCGGATTATCCGTGCTTATGGTGGAAAAAGATAAACAGGTCGGCTGGCCGGTCAACTGCGCCGAAGCCGTGCCGGGACGCTCCTTTGAAAAAATTATCCAGCCCCGCCCTACCTGGATTAGAACTCAGGTGGAAAGAGGACGTCTGGTTGCGCCCGGAGGAAGGTTTTTCGATTTAAAGTACCATAAAGCCGGTTATGTCCTGGACCGTTTCCGGATGGAACAAGACCTGGCCGAAGAATTCATAGCCTCGGGGGGAGAACTGGCCTGTTCCTGCCGGGCGGAAAGCATAAATAAAGATCGGAAGAGCACACGTCTGAACTCCAGTCACCGCTCATTATCT
>CAZUAS010000050.1:0-13095 GCA_964618515.1 uncultured Ignavibacteriales bacterium
CATCCAATTATCCGCCCGCTACCGCGATAATGACAAAGGTTCGGCGGTCATTAAGTTCGAAAGTAAAAACCGTCGAAACGACCAGCTGGGCAGTAAGGCTGATTTTGACCGGATTGCTTTTGATGGTACTCTCAAGGTGAAGGAATACGGCCGTCTGACGGGCGGATATGCCCTGGCTGAAGGGACTTTTGATAACGACGAACAGGCTTTTGAATTCAGGGACCACCTCTTTCATACCGACCTTGCCACCCGCGAGTTTTATCATTTTACAGCCGGTTTCGGAGCGGTTTACTACCGCAGCAAGGGGGATTTGGATACGGAGAGTTTCACGGTGAGATTCAATTTAGCCTGTAATTTCATCGATGATTACCTACTGGAGATGGTCTATAATGTTCATAATTTTGATAATTTCCTGGTTTGGGATGAATACTATACCGCCAATATTGTGGAAATAAATATAATTAAATCGATATCCTTTTAGAGGAGCGTAGCTATGAAATTCATTTACTTATCGGGGGCTGTTTTTCTGATGGTGCTTCTTCTTTTCAGCCTGGGTTGTGACCGCGAGGTCACTTTTGAACCGAGCGATGACCAGGCCTCGCTGGGCAGCTGTTTTACCTGTCATGGGGAAGACGGTTTGCTTCTGGCAGCGAAGGGGGAGTGGCAGAATTCCGTCCATGCGTCCGGCAATAATGTCGACTATACCAACCGCGGCGGCCGCAATTGTCCGCAGTGTCATGACCACCAGGGTTTTGTCGATTATATCACGGCCGGTGTTATCAGTCCACCTTACGACCAGGTCAGCGCCATTCATTGTTTTACCTGCCATTCGCCGCATGAACGCGGCAACTTGACCCTGCGTGTCGAATCCTCCTATGCCCTGGTCAACGGAGATATTTTCAACCATGGTTCCGCCAACCTTTGTGTCAACTGCCATCATTCCACTTTTAATGCTAACAGTATCACCGACAGTGTGACTCTTTCCAACCGCTGGGGACCGCATCATGGACCGCAGGGGGATCTTCTGGTGGGTACCAGCGGCTATGAATACGAAGGTTATGATTATGAAACCTCACCCCATGCTTTTGCGGTTGATGATGCCTGTATCGGTTGTCACATGGGCAACCCCGAAATTCATAACGGGTATCAAACCGGCGGACATAGTTTTAATATGGTATATATAAATGAAGAAGAGAACGATACCATTACGCTGGTTTCCCTGTGTGCCGATTCCGCCTGTCATCCCGGAGCGAGAACCTATGATATCGACGGGGCTCAGACAGAAATAGGAGAGCTGCTTGAAGACCTTCGCGTTTTACTTTATACCGGTGGTTATATCGATGGCGAAAACCTGCCTACTTCGGTTAAGGTTAATAAAGAGATAGCCGGGGCGGTTCTTAATTTCCTTCTGGTTTATGAAGACCGTTCCAGAGGGGTTCACAACTACAAATATATAAAAGGTCTGCTGGAAAGCGCTATCGAGTACATGGAGGGAATAAGTCCTGTAAGTAACGGCGGGAGCGGGTCGTTTTCCATGTTTCGTCCGAGAGCCGCTCATTAGTTGAAGTTATCGTAATTTAAAAGAGCCCTCCTGCTTTGGAGGGCATTTTAATTTTTATTTATATTTTTTATAACTTATGGAGTTTTATATAAGTTACCCTTTCACTGTCATTTTATGACATCGGAGATATCCTGTTTTTCCTTGACACTTCCATGACAAATTGATACTATTGTTATAAGTTAGTTAGTGATAATTAACTGTGTGTGGGCATCAAAATGGCGGGTAAAAGATCTAAGTCTTCTGAGCGTAAACAGCAAATCATTGAAGCTGCAACCAAGCTGTTTTCGGGTTACGGCTATGAAAAAGTAACCATGAGCATGCTCGCGAAAGCCTGCCGGATTACCGAGCCGGCTTTGTATCGCTATTTTCCCTCAAAGAAGAATATATATAATGAAGTTTTGATGTCTCTGAACCGTAAAGTCGATATCTCTTCTTTGACGGACAGGGTTCAGGTCAGTATCGATATTGAGCTAATCCTTAATAATATTGCCCGGCATATTCTTAAGCGCAACGTGAAAAACAGTGAACTGATGCGGCTGCTGCTTTTTTCATCGTTGGAACATCAGGCAATGGCTCGCCAGGTGTTTTCCATCGTGCGTCTGCCTTATATTGAATTATTGGCAAGAGAGCTCAGACGTTTACGCGAGCAGGAGCTAATAACGGATATCGACCCCGTTATTACGGCTCGATGTTTTGTCGGCATGTTTATGGATTGTGCCGTCAGCCGGAATCTCTGGGGCAAAATTCAGGGAGAGCAATTTCATCTTGATGAGATAATAGATAATAACGTGTCCATTTTCGTACGGGGTTTGAAAAAATGTTCAATAAAGATTTGATAACGAATTAAAATTAAAAGGAGGGTGTATTAATGAGATGGAAAAAACATGACCGCCATTCAATGGTCAGGGTTTTCCGGAGGATGTTCCTGGTGGGCATTTCCTTTCTTTGTATATCATCGGTTATGGCCGGCCAGCCGCCGGACGGGGCGGCCCTGGTGGGTAATGAAACCTGTCTGAGTTGTCATGATGAGATGGGTGAGGCTTTTGAGAGAACCGTTCATGGGGTCGCTTTTTCCGCCGAGGGTAAAAAAGGAGCCTTGACCTGTGAGTCATGTCATGGACCGGGTTCGGCACATGCGGAGGAATCGGACCCCGAACTTATTTTTAACCCCGCCGGACAAAACCAGTTTGGCGGTCGGGACCTCTGTTTAACCTGTCATAATACCGCGACCTTCGATAACTGGGCGTTTTCCGCCCACCATACCGGCGATATCAACTGTTCCGACTGTCACCGGATACATACCGAAACCGATATGGCCGTGAAAAAAGCAATACCGGAATTGTGCTATGATTGTCACAGTAATATCCGGGCCGCTTTCTTTATGCCTTCGCATCATCCCGTGAAAGAGGGGAAAGTCGAGTGTCTGGATTGTCACGGTATTCATGGCGGCGGCGGGCGTCTGACTCAGGATAATAGCGGCCGGGAGCTTTGTTTCAGTTGTCATCCGGAAAAGGAAGGTCCTTTTGTTTATGAACATGCCCCGGTGATGGAGGATTGTAACATCTGTCATACGCCCCATGGTTCCGTGGCTAATAACCTTCTTACGCAGAATGAACCGGTACTCTGTCTGAACTGTCATGCCATGCATTTCCACGCCACTATTGATGGGGTTGAGGGAGCCTTCACGGTGCCGCACAACCCTTCCCGCAATGGTGTTTCGACTGCGGACGGCTGGAAAAAAGGAATGTTGACGAAATGCACCCAGTGTCACAGTGAAATCCACGGCTCGGATATGCCCTCACAGGCAATAAGTACTTCGGGCAACGCCCTGACAAGATAGGAGGAGGGTATGAAAAAGTTAATTAGTAATCTGGTTGTTTTCGTGCTTGTCCTTGGTCTTTTCGTTGTCACTGTCGGTGCCCGGGAAGACGAAGTCGTCCAGACCTATTCCGTCTGGGCTGGTTCTCATTATACCGGTTTCAACGATTATGCCAAAAAAGTGGGTGAGTATAATCTGGGCAACGATGAATTTTTGCCGGAGCTCAAAGGTTATTACCGTTTCCGTGACGCCACCCGTCTTTTTTCTTTCAAGGCTCATTACTATGACCATAAGAATATTCGAGTCGACGCTGAGGGCACTTTAAGCGATCGTTTCACGGCGGAGCTGTTTTACCGTTCGCTGACGCATCAGCAGGGTCAGGATTTACTGGCGAACCTGGAAACCCGCGAAGCCGGGGGCGCAAAAATTTTGACCCATGAGCTTCGTGATAAAGGCGCCGATTACCACAGTGACCGTTATGAAGCCGGGGCTAAATTCAACTGGCTGGTGTCACGCGATAATAATATCCGTATTATGGCGGCACATCGAAGTGTGCTGCGTCGGGGTGAAGAACAGAAAATTGGCTCCAATCACTGCTACAGCTGTCACATCACTTCGCAGGCGGTGAATATTGACAAGCGGACGCATCAGTTCGAAGCCGGTATTCAGGCCGATGTCGAAAAATTTACTCTGGGCTACCAGTTCGGCTATCGTATTTTCGATTCCAAAGCCTTTAACCCAGCGGTTTATTATGATTCAGCCATGCATCCCACCCTTAACGATTTATCTTACAAGGTTGAATTCCCTTCCCGTTTGAATTACGATGATACCATTCTGGCTTACGGAGTCTATCCGGAGACTGAAAAAATATCACACAAAATTCGTATGAAGGGAGAAGTGGGCAAAGGTCAGCTGGCCAGTTCATTGACCTTCAACCAGACGACCAATAAGAAAGTAGAGTTGACTTCCGATACCTGGACGGGGGCATTGAATTATGCGGTAGTCCTTTCACCCCGCACGCAATTGTTAGCTAAGGCTTCGGGCACCAGGATAAGTAACGATGACCCGTTTATCGACTTGAGACCCTGGCGGGAAGGACGTCCGGCTCCCGTGACCACACCTTCGTATGTTACCAATTTTGATTTTACCAGGTACTCATCACTTGACCGTTTCCAGGGAAAAATCTCGGCCGAGGTTATTCACCGTCTCACACCCCGTATAACGCTCGATATCCTGGCCGGATTTCAATTAATAGACCGTTACGATTACCCCACGCTCGCTGAAAGTTATCAGACCAAACGGTTTATCGGCCAGCTCAAAATGCGTTATCGTAAAGGTCTTAAATACACCAATACTGTAAAGTACCGCTTCGAGAAAACAAGCGACCCGTTCCGCTCTTTCCGGGGTCTTTTCGAGGCTCGTGGTTTTGATGTCTTGCAGCCGGCGGTCACTATTCCTACCGATCCTCCCAGTCGCTTTATTTTCTATTACCAGAGAGAAGCATTACGTTACCAGAATATAACTTCCCTGCCGACCGACTACCATGAATTCGAAATTTCCTCTACTTATAAGCCGAACATGAAATACAGCCTGACCGCCGGTATGAAAGGCAAATATGACAAGAACGGCGACCTTGATTCGCTCGATGTCAAGCATCTGACTCTCCAGCCTAACCTTTCATTAACCGTTACCCCGGCGCCCCGATGGTCGTTTATGGCCGGTTATACGTTCACCTATGATAAGTCGCGGGGCCCGGTAACAGTAGCCCTGTTCGATGGGTGAGCGGGTCATATTTATGTCACCGGTGGTGACACCACGGCCTTTACCGCTACTCATTACGGTTCGGAATACGCGATGAGTGATTATAAGACCAACAGTCATAACATATACCTGACCGGTTCGTTTGTGCCGAACGACCGGATGAGCCTGGCCGGTATTATCGGTTTCAATAAAGCCAAGGCGGAACTCGAAACCGTTATCATGCCCGATATAACCGATCGGCTGGGCGGGGAACTGGCGAACCTCGACTTTTCGTTCGACCGAATGCACGAGTATTCCAACCTTGATTATGAAATGTTAACCCTGGCTGTCAGCGGCGAGTACCGACTTTCGCCTCAGGTATTATTGACTGCCGAAGCCGAGTACGCTGATTTATCCGATAATACGGGCTATGTATACGGGGTCGAAACCGGCTCTTTAGTATTTATCCGAACCGGTGTAAGGTTCAGTTTTTAGGAAAGGGAAGTTAAGCAGATGCGATGAAAACGGCTGCTATCCGTTTCGAAAACGGCCGTTTTTTTTCAGATAAAAATTCATTACTGCGGGGCGGTTTTTTTGTATAACTAAATAATGGTTGGATAAGGTAATAAATAGTTTAAAGGATAAAAAGAGGTAACTTACCCGAGGAGCATCTATGTTTAAAAAAACTCTGCCGGTTTTTATCGTGATTAGTTTACTTTTCTTTTTTGTCGGCATGACCATGGCTCAGGAAACCGCCAAGGAAGAGAAGAAGGTAAAGTTTAATTATGTGGGGGACGCCAAGTGCAAAATCTGTCACAAGAAGGACAACACGCATCCTACCTGGTCGGAAACTAAGCACGCCAAAGCCTGGGAAAGTTTAAAACCGGAAGACCAGAAAAAGGAAGAATGTATCACCTGTCATTCGACGGGAAAGGATGCCGATGGTGTTCTTCTAACCGGGGTGCAGTGTGAAGTATGTCACGGACCGGGAAGCGAATACCGGAAAAAAAGCATCATGGAAAACCGTGAACTGGCTATTGCCAACGGTCTTTTAATACCCGATGAAAAAACCTGTTTGAAATGTCACAACGATAAAGTCCCGGAGGAATTCCGCTCCAAGGAACCGTTCGATTATGCCAAAATGAAAGCCAAAGGGGTACATGCGATTGGCGCCAAGGAAGATGTAAAAAAAGAAGCTGAGGCGAAGTAATCCGGATTTATAACTTAAAAAGCGCTTTTTCGGAAGCGCTTTTTTTATGGTTATAATGATTTAGACTAGTGTTGACATCAATGATTTATTTTTATATGGTCAAAGAAGGACGTAAGTAATAGTATGAACTGGTGACGAAGGAGTAATATCGCTGGAGGTATAGGATAAATGCGGAGAGAAGGAAAAATTCAGGGGAATTTTATAAGATTATTTTCTTTACTGTCATTAATTATATCGTTGGTGTTTTATTGTGAAAGTTCGTTCGCGGCTCCGGTTAGTGAGGCGACCGAAGCCTGTCTTTTATGCCATGCTTCGATAACGCCCGGAATTGTTGCCGACTGGCAGAACAGTCGTCATGCCCAGGTTACGCCGGGGGAGGCGGTCACTCGTGAAATTCGGGCACGCCGTGTTTCGTTCACCGCCATTCCGGAGGGGCAGGCTGATTTTTCAGTCGGCTGTGCCGAATGTCATACCCTTAATCCCGAAACGCATACCGACAATTTTGACCATAATGATTATCAGGTTCACACAGTCGTTACCCCGTCCGACTGTGCCGTCTGTCACCCCGTCGAAAGCGAACAGTACGGGGAGAATCTGATGGCATATGCCTATGTCAACCTTCATGAAAACGAACTCTACCAGACTATGATAACCGCGGTAAACGGTCTCCAGCGGTTTATAAATAACGTTATTATCCTTGAAACCCCGGACAATATCGTGAACGGGCAGTCGTGCTTTTTCTGCCACGGTACCGAGGTAACGGTTACCGGTCAGGAAAGACGCAACACCGAGCTGGGCGAGATGGATTTCCCGATTCTTTCGGGCTGGCCTAACGCTGGCGTCGGGCGCTTGAATCCGGATGAGTCCCGGGGCTCCTGTTCTTCCTGTCATCCCCGACACCAGTTTTCCATTGAAGTGGCCAGGAAACCATATACGTGCTCGGAATGCCACAAGGGACCCGATGTCCCGGCGGCGAAAGTATACGAAGTCAGCAAACATGGAAATATCTTTAATTCCTTCTCGGAAAAATGGGATTTCAACAATGTCCCTTGGATGGTAGGAAATGATTATACCGCCCCGACCTGTGCGGTGTGCCATATCAGCCTGGTGGTCGATGCGGAAGGTGTAGTCGTTTCGGAACGAACCCATAAGATGAACGACCGCCTGGCGTTGAGGTTATTCGGACTGATCTATGCCCATCCTCACCCGATCTCGGCTAATACGACTCTCATCACCAATCAGGATGGCCTGCCCTTGCCGACCGAGCTGACCGGTGAACCAGTAATGGAGTATCTGATTGACAGCGTGGAACAGGATAAGAGAATGGCGGCAATGAAAAAGGTATGCCTGGCCTGTCACAGTTCCCAGTGGGTGGCGGGACATTTCGACGGTCTGAACCGCACATTTGAAGAAACCAATGCCATGACTTTGGCCGCTACCAGGATAGTAGCCAGTGCCTGGCGGGAAAACCTGGCTATGGGTCTGCCGCAGGGAGACAATATCTTTGACGAAGCGATTGAAAAGATGTGGGTGGAACAATGGCTGTTCTATGCCAATTCCACCCGTTTTGCCGCCGCCATGGTCGGTGCTGATTACGGTGTTTTCGCAGATGGTCGCTGGTACTTATCAAAAAATATCCAGATGATGAATGACTGGCTTAAATTAAGACGGTCGCTTAAAAAGTAAACTTCGCCAAGCGGGTCAGTCTTTTTTTACAAATGTAACCGAAGGTTCTTACCCGGATAATAAGAAATTACAAAATATAAAGATTATAAAACGGTGTTTCCTGAAGCCGTCATTTTATACCATCGGCCTTGTACAAAAAGAAAATTCTCAAGATAGACGTGGCGAGTTCTTTCTAAAAAGGGATTCGCAACCCGGCTCCTCAATCTATTAAAATCCCGACTTAAAGCTCAACTGTCATTTTCTCGGGTAGTCTCCTGAGGTTCTAATTCAAACTCGGCGGGGTGTTCATGCTTGTACATTTCAACCGGCATTTTCCCCGTCAGCCAGGAGGGGTTCATGGGGTAAACACTGGGGCTGAAAATGGTTGAATAAAAATGCCAGATGAGAATCGCCAGGAAAGCCAGCCAGGCTTCATAATAATGCACCACCAGCATGATATCGAGGAAGCCTTTGGGAAACCAGTTGACCGCGATATCGTCAAACCACAAAAAGAAACCACTGATAATCATCACGACCGTTCCCCAAACGAGAGCCCAGTATTCGGCTTTTTCAACGTAGCTGAAGCGTCCGAAGAGGGGTTTATCCTTTTTTATGTCGAGATTGTGAAGGATGGTTTGCAGGAAATGGACAAAATCTTCTTTTCGGGGCCAGATGTCTTTCAAGAATTTTCGGCCGCGCAAGGTAAACAGGTAAGCGACATGCCAGATGACGGTAATGATAAAAACGACTGCTGCCACCCGATGGATTATGCCGCGAAGGGCGAAGCCGCCTTCCCTGCCGAAGAGAAGGTTCACCCACCAGGCGTCGGAATAACGTAGAGCAAACCCGGATATAACCAGGATTAAAAAAGAAAACATCAAAAAGGTATGTTGCCAGACCTCGTTGAGATTCATTCGCTGCCGCTGTTCTTTGTTCAGGACATTCTTTATCTGTTTGCGCAGGTCGATGAGCCAGTGAACAACCATCGCCCCGATAATCAGGATGATAGCGGTGATATAAATCTGCTGGATGACCCGGGCAGCCGTTGTCCGGGATATACCGGGGGTGCCGTGGATGGGCGTCTGTGCCAGTTCGGTTGAGATACCCGGATGACACTCGCCGCAGGTGGTTTGAAGGTTTTCCGGATGAACGGATGAAGCCGGGTTGCTGGAGGGCAGGATGCGGTGCGCACCATGACAGGAAGCACAATTAGCCACAGTCAGGTCGCCGGCGCGGCTTTTCAAGCCATGATAGCTGTCCACCCAAGACTGGAACCGACCGGACGGGATACCGTATTTTTCATTGAGGCGGGCGGACTCATGGCAGGGAGAGCAAGTAGCCTCGGCAACCCGGGAGGGGCTGACGCGAGAAAGGGGATCCCGCGGAGAGATAATACCGTGCTCGCCGTGACAATCAGTGCAGACCGGCGAATCGGTTTCGCCGCGGTCAACGAGCTTTCCGTGAATGCCTTCCCAGTAATCATTCTCGATATTCTGATGACACTTGCCGCAGGTTTTAGGGATATTGAAATGGTTGATGGGAGATTCGGGGTCGCCCGGACCCAGAATACGGTGAGCTGTACCGCCGGCGGAATGACAATCATTGCAGGTAGCCGCGACATAAACACCACCCAGGGAAGCTTTGCCATGGACACTGCTTTTATATACTTCAACAGCCCGGTTATAAAGTATTTCATGCTTTCTGGTCAGGTTGATATCTTCGTGACAACGGCCGCAGGTTTCAGGCATGTTCAAAGGATTGACCCGTGAATTTTTATCGTTGGGCGAGCGAATGTCGTGTTTGCCGTGGCAGTCAACACAGGTCGGGATATCTTCGCCGGTGCCGACCGCTATGCGACCATGTTTCTGATAAGTCGCAGTAGCATCATCGTGGCAGACTCCGCAATCGACCGGGGGCAGCTTTTCGTCATGCGGCAAGTCACTTATACCGGTATGGCAATCAGTACATTCCATATCCTGGTGAATGGACAGTGTCAGGGCGCTGTCATAAGTGGGCGCCTCCTCGTTCATTGCCCGGTCATGACACGCCAGGCAGTCCTGGGGGTCAATTGCCGAAATCCCGGGACAGGTTAAAATAAAAATCACGCTTACAAGTAATAAAACTTGAAATATACCGGAATAATGGAAATATATTTTCTTTTTGTAAGCATTCCCCTTAAGTGAATTCTGGCTCATAGCTGTTTTCTTTTGCCCCTTTGTTAAAATAATCCCTTAAGAATCAAGGAATCATATTTTTCCCATCAGCTAATATTTAAGCCATTATAATAATTCTTTAAAATGAAGGCAATGAAAATGAGATTTTTAATTAAAGTTTTCTATTTTTTATAAACACACTTTTCCTACCGAGCAGTTTTCGGGCAGCCGGCCCTGAACCGCCTTTCAAAACCTTAGAGTAAAAGTGGTCCTCTCGTTGGGAACCGAATGGAATGAGATATTCCCTTTATGAAGCCGCATTATCTGGCGCGACAGATTCAAACCGATGCCGGAACCGGTCTTTTTGGTAGTGAAAAAAGGAGTGAAAATACGGTCTTTGACATCATCGGTGATACCCGTACCATTATCGGTTACACTTATAATCACGCGGTCCTGCTCGTTAAGATGAGAGTGCAGGTCAATTTTTTTATCATTGCCATCGGGACGGTTTTTCAAAGCTTGAATAGAGTTTAAAAGTATATTAATCAGAACCTGTTCGATTAAATCCGGGTCGGCGGTCACTTCCAGGGAGGCCGGTTCGATATCGACAGTCAAGCGGATATCGTTCTTTTCGACCTGTTCCTTCATCAGGGGGAGTACCCGATTGAAAAGGTTGGAGACAGGGATGATTTGAAAATCGGGGACGGGGATACGGGTTAAAGAACGGTAAGCGTCAATAAAATGCAAAAGTCCCTGGCTTCTTTTTTCGATGGTCACCACAGCCTCGCGGATATCATTTTTCATATCGGGATTTACTGCGTCGATTCGGCCATCCGGCAAAAATTCTGTTTGAGTCATCATATCCCTGATGGTTGACGCCAGGGAAGCAATCGGCGTCACCGAATTCATGATTTCATGCGTCAGTACCCTGATGAGTTTCTGCCAGGCGGCCATTTCCTGTTCCGCCAATTCGCTTTCGATATTCTGCATGGAAACCAAAGTGATAGAACGCTGGCGCATTTTAAATTCCGTGGGATAAACCGAAAGAGTCATGGTTTCGCCTTCGGATTCGATTTTTACCAGGACATTCTCCGATGGCGACAGTTTGCGAAGAGCTTCATAAAACGGCGGTACCGATACCGCCAGAGAGTTGATATTTTTCAGGTGAGTGATTTTCAGCAGGCGTTTGGCGGCGGTATTGATAAGGTCCACCTCGCCGTTCTGGTCGAACGACAGAATTCCCAGCCCGATATGCTGGACCACCGTTTGCAGATAACGATATTGTTCCTCCTTTTCAGTGCGGGCTCTCTGAAATTCCGAAAGAACTTCGCTAAAAGCCTGGTTGAGAACTTGAAAGCTCTTGCCTTTGAGGCTTCCGGAAAAACTGAAGGTGAAATCCGAGTACTTGATGGAGGATAAAAAACGGGTCAGGTCACGATTGGTTTTTTCCACGAAATATATAAGGGCGAATATTTGAATCAGTATCGTCAGTCCCACTATAAAACTGGTGACGTAAAGATTAGTATGCAGGAGTAAATAGATAAACAGAAAAATAGAAAGCGCCAGGATAATAACCCGGATAAAGCAATTAATACGAAAATTTTTGTAAATCATATTTTTGCATACGGCGATACAGGGAAGTTCGAGTAAGGCCCAGTTCCCGGGCCGCCTGAGAAACGTTGCCCTTGTATTTGAGAAGAGCTTTTTTTATGACCGCTTTTTCCACGTTATCGAGATTATACTGCTCCAGTATCAATTCTTCCTTGCGGGTTCGGGGTGCCCTCAGGAAGAAATCCTTGGGTCTGAGGATGTCTTCATCGCACATGATCACCGCCCGCTCAACGGCGTGTTGAAGTTCGCGCACATTACCCGGCCAGGAGTATTTTTCAAGACGGGCGATAGTGGAAGCATGAATCCGGTTGATGTCCTTGTTGTATTTCTTGCGGTAAATTTTAAGAAAA
Source organism: uncultured Ignavibacteriales bacterium (assembly GCA_964618515.1). Classification (GTDB taxonomy): domain Bacteria; phylum Zixibacteria; class MSB-5A5; order GN15; family FEB-12; genus JAFGNW01. Next base: position 12,110 of record CAZUAS010000050.1, read on the forward strand.
TGCTTAACCAGCAAGGAAATGTCGCCGGGGCGTTCCCGTAACGAAGGCAGTTTAATCTCCACCGTATTAATGCGATATAATAAATCCTGGCGGAAACGGTTGTTATCGACCATTTCATATATGGGCATGTTAGTGGCGCATATAAGCCGGATATCGATTGGGATGGTTTTATTCGAGCCGACACGGGTTATCGCCCGGTTTTCGAGAACCGCCAGAAGCTTGGCCTGTAAAGAAAGGTGGAGGTTGCCGATTTCGTCGAGAAAGAGAGTGCCCCCTCGAGCCGTCTCGAAGCGACCGACCCGGTCTTCGCCGGCGTCGGTAAACGCTCCCTTGACGTGGCCGAAAAGCTCACTTTCGAAAAGAGTTGCAGTGATAGCGCCCATGTCAACCGCAATAAAGACATTGTCATGGCGCAGTGATTTCCGGTGGATTTCCCGGGCTATTAGTTCCTTGCCGGTACCGTTCTCACCGAGGATGAGGATGTTGGCGTCGGTTTGAGCGACCTTACTGATATCCTCGAATATCTGCCGCATGGCTTCGGAGTCACCGATGATATTCAGGAACTTCTGGTCGAGGTCGGTGGCCAGTTGTTTCTCGCGTGATTTAAGCGTAGATATTTCGGTTTGAGAACGATGCAGTTTAATACCGGCGGAAACGGTGGCTAAAAGCTTTTCGTTCTGCCAGGGTTTTAAGACAAAATCCGCGGCACCCTGCTTGATCGCCTGTACCGCCATCTCTACGTCACCATAGGCGGTGATCATGATCACCACGACTTCCGGGTAGAGGCTTTTAATCCTGGACAGCGCCTCCCGGCCATTTATCCCGGGGAGCCCCACATCCAGCAGGATCAGATCGGGCGCTTGACGCGCCATCGCCTCGAGGGCCTGCTCGGCGGTGGCAAAAGCACTGACTTCGTAGCTTTTGCTCAGGGCCAGGGCAACCCCCCCCCTGGCAATGTCCTCGTCATCGATGACATAGATCGAAAA
>CAZUAS010000050.1:13105-19970 GCA_964618515.1 uncultured Ignavibacteriales bacterium
CACGGCCAATGGATCGATATTCAGAATCCGGTCGAGCCAGTAAAAGCCTTCCTGACCGCTGGATACATCGGTTTTAAAATTCATATCCAGCAGGATAAGGTCATAACTTTCACTGGCCATAAGAGTCGGAATTTTATCAGGATTGTTTTCGGTGTGAACCAGCTGGGCGTGTTGTTTTAAAAGAAGGCGGGCAGCCTGGAGAACATCGTTATCGTCATCGACCACGAGAATCTTGCTGTTTTTTTCATTCATAATATTTTCCTGAATTTATTACCGGCAATCTAAATTGCCGGGTTAAAATATAAAGCTGTTTTTCCATAAAAAGTTACCTGTCTGAGTTTCCTTCGATGTACGATAGTGAACACTAATTGTTTCATTAGCGGACACTTAAATAGTACAATTTACAACCTAAGTTATTATCTATCAAGTAATTGAAGTTAATGGCACTGGAATTGCTCGTATAATTAAAATAAAAGAAAAAAGCGAAACATGGGACTTATATTTAACATATATCCAAATAAAGAGAATCAAAAATGGATAGAAAAATAGAGAAAAAGAAATTGACCCTGAAAAGGGTTATCTGGCTCTCCGGTGGTGTGGCTCTGGTCGTGCTAATCGTTTACAGTCTTCTTTCGACAACTCGCGGTTCCACGCTGCGAATTGAATCCGAACGCCTGACTATTTCCGAAGTCACGCGGGCGGAATTTCAGGAGTACATTACCCAGACCGGCACAGTTTCCCCTAAACGAACGCATTATCTGGATGCTACCCAGGGGGGGAAAGTGGTCGAGGTGTTCCTTGAAAACGGCAGTTTTGTCAAAGCCGGGGATAAAATTCTTCAACTTGATAATACCGATTTGCATCTTGATATCATGTATCGCGAGGCTCAGTTATTCGAGCAGATTAATAATTTACGCAACACCCGGCTGGCCATGGAGCAAAACAGCCTGGCGTTACGGGGCGATCTGCTCGAGATTGACCATCAGATAGCCAATACCGAGAGAATTTATGAACAATCACTGAAACTGCTAGAAAAGAAGCTGATTTCTCAAAACGATTTTGAACAGGCCCAGGAAAATTATGAATACTGGACGAAGAAAAAAGAATTGACGCTGGAAACCCAGCGGCAGGATTCAATCCTGCGTACCATCCAGCTGGAGCAACTGGAGGTTTCCGTCCAGCGGATGCAGGCCAATCTTGAGGTGGTCAAGATGAAACTTGAAGACCTGATTATCAGGGCACCCATTGACGGACAGCTGACCTCTCTTGACGCCGAGGTGGGGGAATTGAAATCGCGCGGGGAACGGCTGGGTCAGATTGATGTTCTGGACAGCTTTAAAATCCAGGCGGCGGTCGATGAATATTACATCTCCCGGGTCAGCACGGGTCAGATGGCCACTGCGGAGATCAATAATCAAAGTTATCAACTTGCTGTTAAAAGAGTATATACCGAGGTCCGCGACGGCCGCTTTTTGATTGACCTTGATTTTGAAGGACGGGTGCCGGAGGGTATTCGTCGCGGGCAGTCGATACAGGTGCGGCTGATGCTGGGTGAACTGGCGCAGGCCGTCCTGCTGCCGCGCGGCGGCTTTTACCAGAAAACCGGCGGCAACTGGATTTATGTCCTGGACGAGTCCAACCAGTTTGCCACGAAAAGAAAAATCACCATCGGCCGGTATAATCCCCATGTTTATGAAATTCTCGAAGGTCTGCAGCCCGGGGAGCGGTGTATTACCTCATCTTATGACAATTTCGAGGATTTCGACAGAATTGTCTTCAGTGACAAATAAGAAAATAAATAATTTATTTTAATATGCGGAGTTTTTTATGATTCGAACGGTTAATCTCAAGAAACTTTATACTACCGACGAGGTGGAGACAACGGCGCTCAATAATGTCAACCTGGAGATAAGAGAAGGTGAGTTTGTCTCTATCATGGGTCCGTCGGGGTGCGGAAAATCGACTCTTTTGAACCTGCTGGGTCTTCTGGATAATCCCACCGAGGGCGAGTATTACTTTATGGAGGAGCGGGTCTCGCAGTACTCCGAGCGCAAACGGGCGTCGGTGCGTAAAGGCAGCATCGGTTTTGTTTTTCAGAGTTTCAATCTTATCGACGAATTGACGGTGTATGAAAATGTCGAGTTGCCGCTTCTGTATCTCGGGGTGTCTAGTTCGGAACGGAAAAAAAGGGTCGAGGAGGTACTGGAGCGGATGCAGATAATGGCGCGGCGCAATCATTTTCCTCAGCAGCTTTCGGGCGGACAGCAGCAGCGGGTGGCAGTGGCGCGGGCGGTCGTCGCCCGACCAAAAGTGATTCTGGCTGACGAGCCGACCGGCAACCTTGATTCCAAACACGGGGACGAAGTTATGGACCTTCTGGGTCAGCTGAACGAAGCCGGGACCACGATTGTCATGGTGACGCACTCGCCGGCTTATGCCGAACGGGGTCAGAGAATTGTTCACCTGTTTGACGGTCATATCGTCACGGAGAATATCAAGGAAAAATTCCGTGTTTGAGAAAACTGAGATTTCAATGAGTTTGATTTAAAGCCATTATAAACCGAATAAGGTATGCGTGAGGTCGTAATTCATATCCCCCCACGCTGGAAGCCGAGCAGAATATTGAAATCACCGTTTAGATAAATGGCCGAAAGCGTACCATTAAGTACCGGGTGGAGATTGTTGACTGGGAAGAATTCCAACAGCCCGTTGACGAAAAAATCGAAGATCTTCGACATATTATCAAGGAACATGAAAAAGGATGGGAATTGATACAGATAGGTGCCCCATGAAAGGAAATATACCGATCATGTTTCGCCAGAAGGTTGAAGGGTTGGTGGGTAGTTAGTAGTTGATTGAGACATATAATGATAAAGTTATTTCGCTGTTTTGAAAGGTATTCAATTGTTAAAAAATTATATCAAAACCGCATTTCGGAATATGATCCGCCGCAAGGGTTATTCCTTTATTAATATTACCGGCCTGGCCATCGGCCTGGCGGTCTGCATCCTTATCATGCTCTGGGTACAGGACGAACTCAGTTATGACCGGTGGCACCAGAACGCCGAAAATACTTTCTTAATGGTAAGCACCCAGCAATTAAATACCGGCGAGCAGGTTATTACCACCCAGCAGGCACCTCTGGCGCCGATATTGAAAGACAACATCCCTGAAATTCTGAATTATGTCAGGTATTTTGTTTGTGATATGCCGATTTCTTACGAGGGTAAGTCTTTTAATGAACAACTATGCCTGGCGGATTCGTCTTATTTCAGTGTTTTTACTTTCCCGCTGGTCGAGGGGGATTCCGTAAAAGCTCTGGTTGACCCGTACTCGGTTGTTATCACTGAGCGACTGGCCCGAAAATATTTCGGGGAGGAAGACCCCCTGGGGAAAGTGCTGACCCTGCATGACCAGGTACCGCTGACGGTGACCGGGGTGATGCAAAATGTTCCCGACAACTCCAGCCTTCAATATGAAATGTTAACTCCCTTCTCGTTGCTCAGGGAATTCGGCGTGGATATTAACGAATGGAAAGGAAACGACTATTATACTTACCTTCTTTTGAAAGAAGATGTCGAAGTGGCGGCGGTAAAGGAAAAGATTCAAAACCTGTCGAGCCGTCTTTATCGGGAGAGAACGGAAAAGGAAGTCTTTCCTTACATCATATCTCTGGTGCCTTTATCGGCACTTCACCTGCAGGGTTTCTGGTACGGGGGAGGGAGTCTCCAGACGGTTTATATCATGCTGGCTGTGGCGTTGGTCATCCTGGTCATCGCCTGCATGAACTTCATCAACATTTCGACGGCGCGCTCAGCCATACGGGCCAAAGAGGTCGGGCTGCGTAAGGTCGCCGGAGCCCATAAGAGTGACTTGATCCTGCAGTTTCTGAGTGAAGCCGTCCTTCTCGCCTGCCTGGCTTTAATGCTGGCGCTGGTACTGGTGGAACTGGCTCTGCCGGTCTTTAACGATATTGCCCAGAAAAATCTCGACCTCAGCTTGACCGATTGGAAAATGCTCTCGTATTCCTTGTTCCTGATGGTGATTACCGGTATCCTTTCCGGTGCCTACACCGCTTTTTATATCTCTCATTTTCAACCGGTGAAAGTTCTGAAAGGTGTTTTGAAGAGCGGACGGGGAAGCATGCGTTTCAGGAGAATCCTGGTAGTTGCTCAATTTACTCTTTCGATCGGCATCACCATTTGCATGTTCTTCCTTTTCCAGCAAATAGAATATGTCAGGACCAAGAATCTGGGTTACGACAAGAACAATGTTTTATGCTTCAGGTCCGCCGGGGGAGTCGCGGAACACTATGATGCTTTTAAAAAGGAGTTGTTGAAGGATCCCGGAGTGGTCGATGTCACCTCCTCCGTACAGAATGTGGTGCACGTCAACAGTACTATCGGCAACAACTGGAGCTGGGAAGAACGCGACCCCTCAAAGAAACTCGAGATTCATTTTGACTGGGTTTCTTATGATTATGCCAGAACGATGAGTATGGAGATGGCCGAGGGTCGGTTTTATTCGCCTGACTTTCCGTCCGATACTATCGATGGTCTCGTGGTCAATGAATCGCTGGTGCGGCTGGCAGGGATAAAGAATCCCATCGGCAAAAAATTCAGCTACTGGGGTCGGGACTGCAGGATAATCGGAGTGGTTAAGGATTTCCACCTGGAACCGCTGTATGAAACTCTCAAACCGATGCTCCTGATTTATTCGTCCGACCCTAAGGTTGTATATATCCGGATTAATCCGGATAAATTACAGGCTGCGATGGGTCATATTGAACAGGTTTACAAGCAATTTGAACCCACCGGGATTTTTAACGGCTTCTTTTTAAATGATGCTTATAACATGTACTATACGGGCGAAGTTCGGTTGCTGACGGTTTTCAAATACGCCGTCGGTCTTACCATCTTCGTTTCCTGTCTGGGTCTGCTCGGACTGGTGGCTTTCATGACCGAGCAGCGCACCAAGGAAATCGGTATCCGCAAGGTTCTGGGCGCCTCGGTCTTCGGTATAATAAGGTTGCTGTCCAGAGAATTTATCCTGCTGGTTGTAATGGCAAACCTTGTCGCCTGGCCGCTGGCATACCTGTTGATGAACCGCCTTCTGGAAAAATACGCATATCGAATTGACATAGGCATCGCCGGTTTCCTCTTCTCGGGTTTACTGATTCTGGCGGTTGCCGTACTGACAGTCAGCTTCCAGTCGGTCCGGGCCGCCTTGACCGACCCGGTGGAGACACTGCGTCATGAGTGAATTTTAGGAGTGTCCTAGTATGTTAAGGAATTATTTCAAGGTCATCCTGCGGAACGTTAACCGCAATAAAGGTTATTCCCTGATTAATATCGCCGGTCTGGCAATCGGCATGGCCTGCTGTATATTGATTGCCATGTGGCTGGTCGATGAACTGAACTTTGACAGGTACCATGAGAATGCCAACCGCATATACCGTGTCGGCCACGTGCTCACTCTTGGCGGATCCAGCCAATCCGCCCCACTGGTCAGTCTGCCGATGGCTCCGGCTATGGTCAGTGAGTTTCCCGAAGTTATCAATGCCGTCAGATTTTCCAAAGCCGGCAGGACGTCGGTTCGATACGGGGATAATGTCTTTTATGAAGAAGGAATCCTGTTCTCCGACAGTTCCGTTTTTGATATCTTTTCGTTTCCCCTTGTCGAGGGTGACCCCGCAAATGCCCTGGCCGCACCTTATACGGCCGTTTTAACCGAAACCACAGCTCGTAAATATTTCGGTGACGAGAACCCGATAGGTAAAACGATAATTTATGGAGGCAATAAAAATTACACCATCACCGGGGTGGCCAAGAACGTCCCGCGCAACTCGCATTTTACTTTCGATATCCTCTGTTCTTACATAACCCTTACTGAGGAAAGTTGGCGTTTGCAATGGGGGAATATTGTTGACTATGCCTATATTCTTCTTGAAAAAGACGCCGACTACCGGGTGCTCGAGGCTAAATTGCCTGTTCTAATCGACAAAAACTTCGGTGAACAACTGAAACAGATTGGCGCCGATATAAAGTTGTTTCTTCAGCCTTTGACCTCAATCCACCTTCATTCCCATATGATGGGGGAGCTGGGCAGCAACGGTAATATTGTTTATATTTATCTTTTTTCCGGTATTGCGGTTTTCATTCTCTTAATTGCCTGCATAAATTTTATAAACCTGGTCACAGCTCGGGCGGCGAATAGAGCGCGGGAAGTCGGGATGCGAAAAACGTTCGGGGCGATAAGGGGCAATTTGATCCGGCAGTTTCTCAGCGAATCGATATTGTTCAGCCTGCTGGCGGTCATTCTGGCGCTGTTACTTTTGGAATTATTTTTACCATTATTTGGCAGCATTACCGGCCGCCATTTGAATATCGATTTCTGGCGGTTGCCCTGGTTTATCCCTGGCCTTATGGGCCTGGTTCTTCTGGTCGGCCTGGCGGCGGGCAGTTATCCGGCTTTCTTTTTATCCGCGTTTCAACCCATCAAGGTTTTGAAGGGGGATCTGAAATCCGGTCGCACTGGCGCCCGACTACGAAGTATCCTGGTAGTCTTTCAATTTACCATTTCCGTCGTCCTCATTGCCGGCACCATTATCATTTACAACCAGCTCAACTATGTACGTACGGTCGATCTCGGTTTCCAACAGGAACAAGTGGTAGTGATTCCCTACATGGAAAAATTCCGATTAAGTCAGCAGGAGTCTTTGATGAAAGAACTTTCCAGCCTCGCCGGTGTAACTGATGTGGCTCTGTCCTCAAGGGTGCCGGGCCGCAGAGTCAGTGCGCAGAATTTCCTGCCCGAGGGTTTTTCCGAAGACCAGAGCCAGTTGATAGGAGTAATGAAAGTCGAT
>CAZUAS010000051.1:0-19762 GCA_964618515.1 uncultured Ignavibacteriales bacterium
GAAATAGTAAACCTCATTATTGTTGTGTAACTGTCATTGTTCATTTATATTCTATACTAACATAAATTTATAAGTAATTCAAGGAATTATACTTATAGTCAAACAAGAATTTTGACAACCGAAGAAACTGAAAAACTGACCGGATAACTATGACTTATATTTCCGGGAAAAGAACATATACTATCTCAACAACTGAAAATATACAATTGATTATAGAATTTTTTTAAAAAAGGGCTGTATGAAATTATCAGATCTGGTAATAAAATGTCTTGAGACCGAAGGTGTCGAATACGTGTTCGGGTTGCCCGGTGAAGAAAACGAAGACCTTCTTTTTTCTCTCCAGAATTCCCCGATCAAATTTATTCCCGCCCGGCACGAGCAGGGTGCTTCCTTTATGGCCGATGTCTATGGCCGCCTGACGGGTAAAGCGGGCGTATGCCTGGCAACTCTGGGACCCGGGGCGACCAACCTGATAACAGGGATTGCCGACGCCCAGCTTGACAAAGCTCCCCTGGTAGCCATCACCGGGCAGGCCAGTTCCGCCAGGACGCATCTGGAAAGTCACCAGAATATCGATATCGTCAACATGTTCAAACCCATAACCAAGTGGAATACCAGTATCCGCAACCCCCAAACAGTAACGGAGGTCATACGCAAGGCTTTCAAGCTGTCGGAAATGGAAAAACCCGGAGCCACGCATTTTGAGTTGCCGGAAGATGTAGCTAAAATGGAATGCCATCTTAAACCTATACCGGCTCAACGGCTGCGCCGGGCTTCCCCTGACTACAAAGCCGTGAACCGGGCGGTTGAACTTCTAAAACAAGCCCGCCACCCTCTTATCATCGCCGGTAACGGGGCTATCCGTAAAATGGCCTCCAAACACCTCAGACAACTGGTCGCGTTCACCCATATCCCGGTCGTGTCCACATTTATGGGCAAAGGAGCCATCTCCGACCTCGATGAACATTCCCTGTTCGCGGTCGGTCTGCAGGTTCGCGATTATGTCATGTGCGGTATTGACCGGGCGGACCTGGTATTGACCGTGGGGTATGACGTGGCCGAATATTCACCCGAATTCTGGAATCCCGGCAAGAATAAAAAAATTGTTCACATCGATTTCCTCCCGGCTGAAGTTTATGACTATTACCAGCCCGATGTCGAAATTGTAGCCGATGTTTCGGGTACCTTATGGGAGTTAAACAATGCCGTCAGGAAAGACAATATTACTTTCCAAACCGACTGGTTCAGGAAACTTCGTCAAATCATAATCGATGACCTCGAATCTTATCGTCTTAAAGAAGGCGATGATTTCACTGTCCCCGGAACTTTGCATTTAATCCGTGAATTTATGCGTCCCGGGGACATTCTGATTTCCGATGTCGGTTCGCACAAACTGTGGATTGGCCGAAATTATCCTGTTTATGAACCTCATTCTGTAATAATATCGAACGGCTTTGCCAGCATGGGTATTGCTCTGCCCGGAGGTATCGCCGCTAAACTGGCCCTGCCGCATAAACAGGTGGTGACAGTGATGGGAGACGGCGGTTTTATGATGAATTCACAGGAGATTGAAACCGCCCGCCGGACCGGTGTCGGTTATACGATAATCGTATTTAACGATAACGACTACGGACTAATATCCTGGAAACAGCATAGCCACACCAAAAGGACTTTCGGAACCGGTCTGACCAACCCGGATTTTAAGAAATATGCCGAAAGTTTCGGAATCAAGGCTTATGCTCCCCGCCAATTAGGCGAACTAAGGGAAAATTTGAAACAGGCAATAACCAGCCAGGAGCTTTGTCTGGTTGAAATTTCTATTCACCCCAGAGTGAATTACGAACTAAGCAGGAAACTCGAAAATGATTTGTGTAAACAGATAGATTTTTAAATAAAACGAGGTGTTATATGAAAGCGATAAATCCGGCTACCGACGAACTCATCAGGGAATACGAAGAGCATACCGATGAAGAAGTCAGCCGCATAATCGAAAAAGTCCATGTCGAACAGCGTCACTGGAGAACGACCACTTTTGAAAATCGCCGTTCCCTCATGCACGAAGCAGCCGCCGTACTCCGTAAAAACGCGGAAGACTATGCCCGTACTATCAGTATGGAAATGGGCAAGATTATCACCGAGGCCCGGTCCGAGGTCGAGAAATGCGCCTGGGTATGTGATTATTACGCCGACCATGCCGAGAAATTCCTGGCTGACGAGATTATTGAAACCGACGCCAGCCGTAGTTTCGTAACGTTTGAACCGCTGGGAATAGTACTGGCGGTCATGCCCTGGAATTTTCCTTTCTGGCAGGTATTTCGTTTTGCCGCCCCGGCGCTGATGGCCGGTAACGCCGGGATTTTAAAACATGCCTCCAATGTCCCCGGCAGCGCCCTGGCGATTGAAGAAGTGTTCCGCGAAGCCGGGTTTCCCGAAAATATTTTTCGGACATTATTGATATCCGCGCGAAAAGTCGAGAATATCATTAAAAATCCACGGGTTAAAGCCGTCACTCTCACCGGAAGCGAGCTGGCCGGAATGCAGGTTGCCGCGGTGGCCGGACGGGAACTTAAAAAAACCGTCCTCGAACTGGGCGGCTCGGACCCGTTTATCGTCCTTGAAGATGCCGACATACCAGCCTGTGTCCTGACTTCAACTAAAGCCCGCATGATTAACGCCGGGCAAAGTTGTATTGCCGCTAAAAGATTTATCGTTGTCGAACCCATGCTCAAGCAATTCGAAGAACAGCAGACTCAGATAATGTCCAACCTTAAAGTAGGTGACCCTTTGAAAGACGACACTAAAGTCGGTCCGATGGCACGGCTAGACCTGCTTGAAGAGTTACATGAGCAGGTGGTAAAATCGCTTAATATGGGTGCCCGGTTGTTATGTGGCGGAAAAAAAGTCGATGGTCCGGGGGCTTTTTATATGCCTACGGTACTTACCGACGTTAAAAAAGGGATGCCCGTTTATGAACAGGAGACATTCGGTCCCGTCTCCGCCATAATCCCCGTGAAAAATACCGAGGAAGCCATTGCCGTCGCCAACGATTCCGAATTCGGCCTGGGCGGCAGTGTCTGGTCGCGGGATATTAAAAAAGCCGAGATGGTTGCCCGGCGTATTGAAACCGGAGCGATGTTTATTAACGGTCTGACTAAATCCGATCCGCGTTTGCCCTTCGGAGGCATTAAAAAGTCCGGTTACGGACGGGAACTTTCTCACTACGGCATCAAAGAATTTGTAAATATAAAAACTATTTGGATTGCTTAAGGCAACTTTTGGATGATGAAAGGATTTGATATGGAATTAAAAGGACAGGTGGCTCTGATAACCGGTGCCAGCCGGGGTATTGGTGCCGCCACCGCCGAAGCTCTGGCCGGACGCGGTATTAAAGTGGTGGTGAATTACCATAAAAGTAAGGAAGCAGCGGAAAAAGTTGTCGCCAAGATTAAAGCCAAAGGCGGACAGGCAATCGCTGTCCAGGCCGATGTTCGTGACCATAACCTGGTAAAAAAAATGGTCGAAGCCACCATAAAAGATTTGGGACCAATCGACATCCTGGTTCTCAATGCCGGGGCCGAAGTGCCCTGGAAGGCTTTCCGGGAACTGTCATATGAAGAATTCGAAAACAAGGTAATGGGTGAACTTAAAGGCTTTTTCTTCCCGTTGAAAGCGGTAATTCCCTCCATGATAGAGCGTAAAAAAGGTTGTATTGTGGGGATATCCAGCGGTTTGTCACGCCATCCGGGTTTTGGCTTCAGTGCACATACCACCGTGAAGTCGGGTGTCGACGGCTTGATGAAGTCACTGGCATTGGAGTTGGGACCGTACGGGATTCGTGTGAACACCGTGGCTCCGGGCTTGACTATAACCGACGCTACTTCCTGGCTGCCCAAAGAACGCATCGACGGTACTGCCCAGGCTACACCTTTAAGACGGGTTGGTCAGCCTGATGATGTTGCCGGGGCGGTGGTGATGCTGGTTTCGCATGAAGCCGGATTTATTTCCGGCGCCTATATCCCTGTCTGCGGCGGGATACAGATGATTTAATCTTGTAATCTCTCAGAAAGCCGTTCCGTCAGCTTTCTGAAAGAAATCTTCCGATAGTGCTTAATCAGGCTGGCGGATATTCACCAGCACCTGCCCTCTGATTACTTTGACACCCATCTCATCTCCCTGAGGAGTAAACGTCCGCTTACGACTGTCGTACTGCCTGTCGATGAACAGGCGACGGTAATTTTCTGAACCGATTATACTGTCATCGAGTTCGATATTATCCTGGTAATAGGTGATCAGTACTTCAGACTCCGCCTCTACAAGATTTACCAGCCGGGTTTCGATATTTTTACCTGCCGTCAGTTTATAACGTTTCTCTGCACCAGCGGAAACAGTTTCCCCCTGACCAACTTCTATCTGCTCCGCTCTGGCTGTCACCTGTCCCTGGTTGACCCTTACCACAACCTCGTCAGCCTCATAAGGGGTCTCTTCAAAAGTAAAGCCGCCGCTCATTCCTTTTTCGGTAATGTTCATGGAATTCATCGAAGGATCTTTAATGGGATGGCCATTCTTAAAAGGAACCGCTGTAAAGGACATATTACCATCGCCGTCATTCTGGCAGAAAATTTTGATAGCTTTACCGGCTTCAACTTTAAAACGGAAGATATCACCTTCCCTGAAGTTCTTTTCGAGAGGCACCGTGACTAAGGGTGCGGAACTAAGTTCTTTCGCCCATTCGGGAATCTCTATTTCTCCTTCACCGGGAACAACCAGTCTGGTATAATCCGTTGGAATTTGAAAAAGGGAATCGCTGAGAGGTCCCATAACGATATTGGTCAGTTCAATACTGATTCCACCCTGACCATGAACAACCATTTTAAGAGGAAAATTAAGCTCTTCCGACTGCCAGTAAGACATGGCTTCCTTACCCTGAACCGAAAGCAGATATTTTTCACATTCATAACCGCTTATGGTTTCCTTTCCCTGAGATACTTTGGAAGCCTGAGTAATAGTATATTTCAGGGTTTGAAAAGGGTCATTCATAAGACTCATCATATCCTGGGAGCCGATTTCAAGATACTGCTTGATGGAAGGCACCAGGACGCGGGTTTTTTCGATATCCTGGTCAACGACCACAAACAGGGTTTCGCCTTCCTCCTGTTGTATCATGCGGTATCTGTTCCCCTTGACAAATATTTTATTTGTGACTGCCTGTCCCTGGTATTGTTCCAGAAGGTCGGCTGAAAACTGCGTGTCGGGTAAAGGCTTTTTTTCCCCCCCGCATCCAAGCCAAAGGCTCATCAGGAATAACAATCCTAAGGGACCTGCCCATAATATTCTTTGTTTCATCAATAACTCCTTTTCAATCGACAATAATAATTATTCTTTCCAATCAAGCGGTCCCTCGGTAAACCGTCTTTTGAGATTACCAAGGACATGAGTCCAGGCTTTATCAAAATAATCATAAAGCTCGTCCCACTGGGTACTTTTCCCCCAGCCGTACTGGACAAGCTTTACCAAGGTTTCCTGTTCCGAAAGAACTTTAAAGATAACAGTTACCTGGGTATGAATCTCTCTAAGCTCACTGAATGATGGTGGGGCATTCCATTCGAAACAGAGCATTTCCATAGGAAGATAAGATAAAACGCGACAACCCTCGGAACCCCTCTGACCGTATGGAGCTTCCGTAATGAAATAAATTTCATAAGAACCGCCGGGTTTCAATTCCACTTTAGCCTGGCTGGAAAAAAAAGTAATAACTCCCTCGGTAGTCGTCCAGGTTTGCCAGACCTTTTCGACCGGTGCCTTCACCACTATTTCTTTACTCAGCTTTCGCTCCGACGGTTGCCGGACATACCGGTCATAAGACAATGGTTCCGCCATCAGAGATACCCGCATGGGATGCATCACATACGTATGCACACCTTTTATAACCGATGGTTCATTATTCATCAGTTTTTCGGCTTCTTCCTGCGACGAGACATTCAATATAACGAGCCCGAATACTTTTTCGAATACCGGTCCTGCCAGTATTACCTTCTTTTCGTCGACGAGGTTCTTAAGATAAACAAAATGTTCCTGCATAATCTGTTCTTCTTCAGCAGTCATATTTTCGGGCCAGCCGGTACGAGTACCGAGTAGTTGCACGAAATATTGTTGTGACTCTGTCATCAAGGAACTGTCTCTGTCTGCGGCAGAAAGCCAATCAACTAAAAATACGAACAGGAACAAAAATAAAGTAATGAATATTTTATTGTTATTCAAGGTTGTCAAGGTTCTTTAAAATATAGTTTTCTGGATAGGGCGACGAGTTCTTTTAACTTGTCCACATTCACTTTCTCCATGGTTTGTTTGCATTTCATGGCATAAACGAGCATCTCGTGAAAGTACGTCAAGTGACTGACGTAGTCTTTGTAAGCCTGACCGGCATCGGGCGCAACCGGTTTGATGCGCTGGGTTAAGAAATACTGAGTGACTATATCCATGAATTGGCGGGCATGTTCTTCCTTATTAACCACCCATCGTATTAATTGATTATAATTTTTATCAGCGGCTGCGGAAAGTTCGATAATCTGGTTCATGGATTTTTCAATAGTGGCAATATGTTCCACCAGCATATCGTAACGCATGGAGTCATCGTAAATGCCGCACGGTATTTCACAATGCGCTTTTACCAGGTCAGCCGTTACCAACAGGCTAATAAAAAAACTGAAAACAATAAGAAACAATTTGCTTTTCATATTTATCTCCTCCTTTTGACGATTTAATAATTTGGCATAACAATACGCAATATAAAAGGTTCCGTAAAGATGGGTCAACGAAATTATTATTAATTAATGACCTAAATAATTTCTTTAATATTACCTGAGATTATATTATTTTTCAGTACGAGAAAAATATGCCTGACAAATATGATACTGTCATAATCGGGGCCGGACCCGCCGGGCTTGCAGCGGCGGAAGAACTCGGCCGACACTCGAAAAAAGTACTGCTTGTCGAAAAAAACAGCCGCATCGGTCCCAAAATATGCGCCGGAGGAATAAGTCCCGGAATAACCAAACATGGTTTCTCGCTTGATTTCCCCCATAGGGCAATATCCGCCATAAAAATAAATACCCCGGGGAAAATACATCATATTTCCTTGCCTGAACCCTTTATTATTATCGCCAACAGAGAAATATTCGGTCAATATCAGCTTAAACGAGTGTTAAGATATGATGTTGATATTATAACCGGAGCCTTCGTAAAAAAGATCTCCTCAAACCATATTGCTCTTAATGACCGGAGCATTGAATTTAAACATCTGATAGGCGCTGACGGCAGCGTGTCCGTGGTAAGAAAACATCTTGGCCTTAAAACTCATAAATACGGACTGACTTATCAATATCGTTTGCCCGTCACATCCGAGTTTTTTCAACTTTTTTTCGACCATCGTTTTTTCGGAACGGGATACGGCTGGTCTGTCCCCCATAATAACCACACCTTCATAGGGACGGGCGAGGCCAGGGGGGAATACTCGAAGTTGAACATAAAACAACGATGTCGGGATTGGTGCAATCAGCAGGGTTACGACCTGACCGGGGCGACGGCGGAAGCCTGGCCGATTAACTACGATTATCGCGGCTGGCAGTTTGATAATATTTTCCTGGCAGGCGATGCTGCCGGGCTGGCTTCAGGGTTGACCGGTATCGGCATATACAATGCCCTGGTTTCCGGTCTTGAAGCAGCTCGAAAAATCATCAATCCTGATTATGCCTGTCCGGAAATAAAGAAGATACTGCGCCAAAAAAAATATCATGACCGCCTGCTGGGGTTGCTGCAATCCCACCGCGGCATGATAAACATATATCACCGAGTCCTGTTGTCTATGACCGGTACCAACTATTTGAAAAAAAAACTGATGGATTTTCTATTTTGAACAGCCGGGTTACCAGCTCCCGCCTCCACCCCCGCCGCCGCCACCTCCGGAAAAACCACCGCCCCCGCCGCCCCGGCTGGTCCCGCTGCCCCGCGGTGCGGAGTACATCGTAGAACCCATCGTCGCCGTCGCCGCGCGCAACGAATGTGCGAAACTTTTCGTGTTAAACCGGGTAAGCCCATGAGAAGCCACGAACCATTGCGGTGGTTCCTGGTATATATCCTTGAACGCCTCAGCCCAGTTATCCACCACATCCAGAGCCATGGCATACGGCAGATACTTGTAAAAAAGGTCTTTTTCAGGCATTCTTTCAAGACGGTCCTTGTCGGCCCGTCTTAAAAATTCCTGGAAACCTCTTATTTCCAAACCGGCCAGAGCACCGGTTCGCGTTTTAACCGGCATCACCCGGGCAAACAAGAGTATTATCAATCCCGATAAGCCAAATGAAATAATACCTTTCCATGGCGCGAAGGGTAGTAATAGAAATGATAAAAAAGCTCCGAAAATAATTATTAAAAAGCCCCACATTACATATTTTGCCATTATCTTTTCAGGGTTGGCAGGAAAATATTTTTTATCCACCAGCTGTTTATAAATGGTCCTTTTAAGGCTACTGATTTTTTTATAAAATTCGTTTTTCAGCTCCGAAATCATAATCGACTCACCATGACCGGCAAAGATGTCATCGAAAAGTTGTCTTTCAAACGGGTCAAGTCCATCATCAGCTTTTTTAACTGTGAGCAGTTTATAATCGGTCCTGTCCAGCAAAGAAATCAAACCTTCGACCTTTACCTCTTCAATTTTGATATATCCCTTAACAGCCAGGCTGATGACCGAAGCGGTGATATCCCGCTGGTCCATGCGTTCATCAACCAGGGTTCCCGCTTCTCCGGGAGAAAGGTATTTCCCTTCGAATTTGGGCGGCTCGTACATAACGGTCACAGCTTCTTTTACTCTGGGGTCGCGCCCTTTGCTCAGCCAGCGAAATACCATAAAAATCAGAACCAGAGGGGGAATCAGATATACCCAATTTTCTTTAAGGTTCAACGCCCACCAGAATTTTTGCCACGCGGTGGGCGGTGGTATAATCCCTTTATCCCAACCCAGGGCAACGGTAAAACCTTCCCCGATTCCGAGATATTTATGGCAGGAAAAAATCGCCTTGTTATCTTCCGCCTGCCAGTCACATTCGCTTTCATTGGAGCCGTAGTAACCCGTATAGCAACTACCGAAAAAATCGGTTACGTCACGGCCGACATCCATGATAATTTCCGCTGAAACGGATTTAATCGGAGCTTTCCATTCATTTCCAGTTACGTTCCAGTACAGCTCATCATGGTCATCAAAAAACAACAAACCCCGTTCGACTCGATAAGTGATGATATAAACCTGTCGCCCCCTCACATACCGGTCAGGGTCTCCGATACGGATATTTACGAAGCCACCCTGACTGGTGATTTTATACGGCCATTTTTTGCCGTCTTCATCCCTTACCGACAGCACTTTCAACGGTGTGGTCTTAATATCGCCCAGCTCATCGATATATTCATAAGGAAGTTCCCGATAAATGCCGTGTCGTTCACGGTCGTAAGTTACCTCGATAGTTTCCGTCACCGTAAAGGAACCGTCTTTAATTATTTTTATCTCGGTGTTGAAACGTTCAATGGTAAAATACTGGGCTGAAACAGGACTTATGACCACCAGTAAAGATAAAACCAGGGTAATCCAGAAAATGCTGTTTTTAAAGCCAGAGAGATAATCCGCCATGGTGGTTTCCCTTACGAAGTGAAATCCGGCCTGATCGGCTTGCGTTCTTCACCGGGTTCTTCGAGCTGAAAAAACTCCTCTTGTTTGAAATTAAATAACCCGGCAACAATATTAGAAGGAAAGGATTCTATCAGGATATTAAAATCCCGGACAACGGCATTATAATAACGCCGGGCGGCTTCGATACTGTTCTCGATATCCTGAAACTGATTTTGAAACTGAAGGAAATTTTGATTAGCCTTCAATTCCGGATAAGCTTCAGCAACCGCAAAAAGGCTCTTAAGAGTATTTTTCAGCATATTGTCCGATTCAGCCGCCTGACCCGGAGAAACCGCCTGCATGGCCTGCGAGCGAGCGGCGGTTACTTTCTCGAACACTTCTCGCTCATGTTTGGCGTAACCCTTGACGGTCTCAACCAGACCCGGAATCAGGTCAAAACGCTTCTTCAGAAAAACGTCGATATCCGACCAGGCCGATTTAACAGTATTTCTCAGCCGCACTAGCTTGTTATAGATTGTCCCGACCAGGATACCTATAACCAGGATCACTATTAATATGGTTATAAAAATTGACAATTTTCCATCCTCTCGATGATTTTAATGTTTTCTGGAAGCTTATATCAGTCTGGAAACTTTGTCAAGTTTGATTCTATCGATTCGAAATTAAAAAGGCGGGAACCGCCATTCCCGCCCTTTTCTGAAAGGAGTAGCCAACAAGAAGTTGACAGGTAAGAAATCGTTTATTTTCTCGGTTAACTTTTATGCCGATCCATTATCCGTCATCACCGACCTTACTTATCTTTCAGGTTACTGTCCGATTGACCGTTATCATACAAGCCCGTGATTCTGTCAATCTTACCGTTCTCGTCCCGTTCAAAAAGAATCCGAAAAAAATCAAGCTCGGCAATGTAAAATTTATCTCTGGCCATCGGTATCAATTTATATTTGGGATTATTTTCCCTCTGATAATAGAGATTTCCATCTTCGAGAGTCACTTTACGCGGTCCATAAATGCCGACAAATTCGTTCAGAGCATTCTGATCCAAAGTATAGGGATTTATTTTACTTTCCAATAAGCTTATATGCCAGGATATAATATTTTTTCTTTGGTCATCCGCGGCTTTTTCATGGATCTTTTTCAAGGCCTCAAGATACGCTGCATTGTAAGCATTTTCATTGGTGGTTTTTATATGCGGTTCAATCCCGGTTCCTTCCCAGTTGGTGCCGGTTATGGGATTGATGGCCCGGCCGTAAGGCAATGACATGCCCACTTTGAGATTTTTGAAAATTCGGAAATCCACCGGGTGCGCGCCGCCGCCGGTGGTTTCGCCGACAATTGTCGCCCGCTTCATATTTTTCAGGTTATAGGTAAACTCTTCCGCCGCTGAAAAAGTATAGCTGCTGGTAAGAATGTACAAATCCACGTCCGACAGCCGCGGTCCTGGCACATATGCCTGGGTCCAGAACTGTTTAATGGAATCTTCCTTGCGTACATAAAAACTGTTTATATGTTTGGGTTCGTCAAAGAAATAGCTTGTTATTAATTGAATCATGCTGGGTGAACCACCGCCGTTTTCCCTTAAATCAATAATCAGGGCATCACAATATGCCAGAAAATTAAGAGCCGCAATTGCCGTACCCCCCGCATGCTGGGCTTCGTTAAAGCCGTCAAATTTCAGATAACCTACATTGCCGGGTAATAATTCGATTTTCTTAAATGCAAAATTATTGTATTGTTGTTGTTCCAGTTGACGTTGGCGTTCCGCATCTGAAAGCGTATCGTCTTGAAGGCGGTTCAAATATTCCGGAGGTACAATTCTTACGCCCAGGTGCTTATCATGGCTTATCCCACGAAGGTCATCGGTTAATTTCTGGACGAATTGGTCAAGGTTGGTAATATCTTTATATACTTTATCCTTATACTGTTTGCGGATATGCTTTTCCATTTCTTTGGCGACATCAGGGAAAACATAAATCTCATTTAAAGCATAAGCAACACTGTCTATTATTTCCATTTGCATTTTACTATCGACCGTCAGGCTTTCTCCATCTGCTCTCCTTACCACTTGCCCGAAAACTGCAGTCGTTAATAATAACAACCCGAAAATAGTCAATGACAAAGTCAGACGTCGTTTCATTATCGTTCCTTTCTATTGATTTATTGTACGATTTTAACTTTCATAAAAATAGTTTTTCTCTTGAAATCATGAGGATAATGCAATGGTTTTTCTATCCGGGTAAATCCAAGTTTTGAATACAGGCTGATGGCGGCTTTGAGCTTCGCACTGGTCGCGATTATAACATCCTTTGCCCCCAGCTTCTTAGCTTCGACCAGAAGAGCCTGCACCAAACTCTGTTCGATATGTTTACCCAGAGCCTTTTCCGTGACAGCTATCTTGGCTATCTCATAAACCCGGTCATCATGTCTGATAAGCGCCCCGGTGCCGACGATGTCATCGTCCAAAAGGGCGAATAAAATCTTCCCGCCGCACCTGATAACATGTTTTTCAGGATCCGCAAAGATTTTATCATCGCGATTTTCAACCTTGAAATATTTCTCAAGCCACTCGTAATTCAGTTGCCTGAAATATTTTTTATAATCGGGTTTATATTCAACAATTTTTAGATGGCTATGGATATCCCGCAACATTCGGTTGTTGACCCGATGATATATACTTTCCTTTTGAAGTTCACTTTCGATTTGGGTGAGTATTGCAATTAAATCATGATCGGCTTTTGAGAGCACCTCTTCGGTACTTTCTTTGATAAGTTGCCAGAGCGGCTCCAGAGCTTTAACCGTTTCCCGCCCCTTTTTGCTCAGGGCTAAAAGCCGCCGCCGTTCATCTTTTTTATCCTTACTTGAAACCAGCAGACCATAATGAGACATCTGTCCGGTGGTTTGATTGATAGCCGGGTGGGTCATCCCGAGGGTGTCGGCGATAGCTGTTATCGCCATCGGCGATTTTCGCTTCAGAAGATACGCCACAGGAAACCAGCGAGGATGAAAGACCACTTTTTGTTCCTGGTACAAGCGGTCGACATCGCTCATTAAATTATCACTCAAGCGCTTAAGCCGGCTGGCCAACGCCAGGGTCCCCAATTGTTTGATTAAATCCATTTCATCCGGTTCCATTTTTTATTTTACGTAAGTGCTTACATAAATGATTCAAAAAAATAATGTGTTTATTGGTTTTTTTTACATTAATTTTCACCTGAATTATATTCTCATACATATAAAAAGCCGCCGTAAGCTTAACGGCGACTTTTAAATAAACCCTGAATTCCAAGTTATTTTTATTGCTTTTCAGGCAATAGCACCATCCGGACATAATTTTCCGTGTTAAAATATTTTTGGGCAGCAGTTTGAATTGAATTAATGGTCAGACCGGCTATTAACTTATCGTATTCAAGAATATCCATCGGGTCTTCATCGTATTCCAATGTCTGGCTCAAATTCATCAACCAGAACCGGTTTTCCTTTACAGCCGTTTCTCTTTCTCGACGCTGCATTTCCTTTACCTTTTCGACATAAGTTTCCGACAGCCCGTACGTTTTCAAGCTGTCTATCTGGGTCATAATCATGTCGGTCAATTCCTCCACCCTTTCCGGGTCACAACCGAAACTGATATTAATACTGTAGGCATGATTAGGAAATTCCTTTACGCTGGCATTGACCCCGATGCCGTAAGTACCGCCCATATCTTCCCTAATAACTTCCCGCAGTTTAATCCGGAACGCCGAAGCCATGGCATTAATTTCATAACGATTCAACCGGTTCCACTCGAAATCACCTGTAAAAATCAACATAACGCGGCTTTTAGGTTCCAGACCCTTATAAACTTCGCCGGTAACAACACCCTTAGGTGGACGGATGCCGACATCGCGGCTGCTTTCCTCACGTCTGAGCGAAGGCAGACCACCCAGGTAGGTCTCCACCAGGGGTCGAACTTTTTCCAGCTCCAGGTTGCCGACCAGAACAAAGGTAAAATCACTGGCGTCGGCAAAGCGCTCTTTATAGATTTCGAAAGATTTATCAATGTCCATCTTCTCGATTGTGGCCAGTGACCAGGGTTGTGACCAGGGATGATGCTGGGATAAAACTGCATTTACAGAATCATAAAAGACCGCTTCCGGATTGGAACTTCGGTTTTCAACATATACTTTTAACCGGTCCTTGTAAGCCAGGAACGCCGAACTGTCTTTACGGGGAGCTGTAAAATAAAGATAAATCAACTGCATCATTGTTTCCAGGTCTTCCGGTGAAGCGTTTCCTGTCAGGATTTCGCTCAGGTCGTTAATTTCAGTCGAAACACGCACCATCTTGCCGGCCAGTTTTTTGTCCAGCTGAATCTGATTGAAATTACCCACCCCGCCTTCACGGATGATATTGGCCGCCGTTGTGGCCGGTATCAGTTCATCCATATCAACCAGGGAATAACCGCCGGGACTGAAGGCTCTCATGAGGATTTCGTCATTTTTAAAATCTGTTGGTTTCAAATAAACTTCCACCCCGTTACCGAGCATCCAGGCGGTAAGGCCGAGTGGTTCCAGTTGATATTCCGCGATAACTTTCGTCGGTTGCGGCGGTGTCTGGACCAAGGGTTCCTCGGAAACTTCTTCCTGATAAGGTGTAATATCCTCCTGCGCCACCACATCAAAAATAGCCAGTAATTCCTTTTCTTCGGGAATTCTCAATTCCGGTTTTTCCGGAGCGCTGACGGTTATCACCCGGTTTTCCGTGGTTATCAATTCACCGGCCAGACGATTAATTTCCTCGAGTGTGATAGTCGGTAGATAACGTTTATAAAGCTCATATTCATATTCGATACCGGGAGCAACTTCACCGTTTAAAAAATGGCTGACACATTCACGAACCAGCCGACGGGATTCGGTTTTATCACGTTCGTTGTACATCTGTTCAATTCTGCGGAAAGACTCTTTTTTCTGTCTTTCCAGTTCAGGTTCGGTGAAACCGAACCGCTTGACGCGCTCGGCTTCAACCAGAAGAGTTTTCAAACCCCTTTCGATACCACCTTCTTCAACCATCGCCTCCAGCGAATAAATATCTTTTGAACGTAAATATCGGACTTTATAGGAGTAAGCCGATATAAAAGGCGGATTCGGCTGGACGGTCAATTCGTAAAGTCTTTGATTAAACATGCTGTTATAGATATTATTGATGATCTCATTGCGATAATCAGCCACCGTTCTGGTAATTTCAAGGGGATGTTTGTAATTCAGACTGACTTCCGTTCTCGTAGCCTCGGGGTCGGTAGCAATGGCAAAGAGGGTTTCTTTATGGTCCGGGACGGGATATATTTCTCTTTTCCGGGGGTTTTCCGGCTTCGGCAGACGGGAAAAATACTTTTTAATCAGACTCTCCATCCAGTCTTTCTCAAAATCCCCGATAGCGACCACAGCTATCAAATCAGCACGGTACCAGTCGCGGTAAAAGCGTTTCAGTGTCTCGTAATCGAAACTCTCGATTATTTCTTTTTTTCCGATAGGCAGGCGGTCGGCATAACGGGAACCTTTCAGAATAATGGGAAATTGCTTGTCGCTCATGCGAGCCTCGGCACCGCGCCCCAGACGCCATTCCTCGATGATAACACCGCGCTCCTTGTCTATTTCAGCATCTTCAAGAGTGAATTGATGAGCCCAATCCTCAAGAATCTGAAAAGCTGTTTCCACCAGCGGTGTACTGTCGGTCGGCACCTGCAACATGTACACGGTTTCATCAAACGAGGTATAGGCGTTGAGATCCGGGCCGAAGCGCATCCCGATTGATTCCAGATAATTTACCAGTTCCTGTTTTTTGAAATTCTTCGTACCGTTAAAAGCCATATGTTCGGTGAAATGCGCCAGCCCCTGCTGGTCATCATCTTCCAGAACGGAACCGGCGTTAACAGCCAGTCGTAATTCAACGCGTTTTTCCGGTTTACGATTAACTTTAATATAATAAGTTACACCGTTATCAAGCTTACCATAGGTTATATCGGGATCCAGCGGTATGACCTGGTCAAGCTCGGTTGAGAGCTTATCAGGCCGGATGGACGCTTTTTCCGTTTGCGCACCGGCCACAGACCATATCAACCAAGTAACCGTTAATAACAGGATAATTTTTTTCATTAATCGCTTCTCCATTTTTTGATTATTTTATTTATGTCACTTATTATTTTCTTAACACCAAACTTTCCGAAATCATTTATCTGACTCTCAAACCGGCTATTTTCACCACTCCCCGATGATACCCGTCCGGAAAAAGTTCCTCCAGCTTTTCGATATCAATATGGTTGTTTTCACAGGTTTCATATACCGTAGGCACACGATTATTTTTTTTATAGTAATCACGCAGATAATAAATTATCTGCCAGTGTTGCCGGGTCAGCTTCTCGGGCATCTTCATTTCAAAAGCTTTATATACGGCAAACTGATTGTCCCATTCGTAGGGATTGACCAGGAAACCGCGAACGTCAACGGTGTAAGTTTTCTCAGGATAGTCCGGATCGGTATCATTGTTGAGGTCTTCCATCATAGACGGCTGGATATACCCCTCCTTATAGGTAATCCCGGCCAGAAGGCAGGCACCGCGGAGGTAACCGGTGGGGAACAGATTTCGAAGTTCGGTGAGATGGAGTGAATTCATTTTACAGGTCTGGTAAACCAGCGGACAGCGTCCCAGTTCTTTATAAGTGTTGCGAATGAAGTTTATAACCTGCCAGTGTTTATCGGTGAGGTCATCTTTAATATCAAGGCGGGGAGCCATGGCTGCTACAAAATTTTCATCCCATTGATTAAAATCCAGAAGAAAACCGTAATCATCCAAACGGTAGGTTTTATTGTCGACAGTTATTTCTTTCATTGCCCATCCCCTTTCCTTTTGAAGTCAATTCCGGGTTATAAAATACTTCAATAAGTAAATAAATTCTCATAGTCTATAAGAACTGATTTAACAAAAATATAAAAGGTCAAGGTAAAGTCGAAAATTACAAAAAAAAAGGATAATTTTTATGGAAAATCGATTTATCGATCTCATTTGTTTCCTCAAAAACACAGGCTTAAATTATTATTATTTCCTTATGTTGTCAATATCTATAATAAGTATTTTAAGCTCTGGTCAAAAATCATCTCCTTTGAAAAGAAAGTATTTTTATCTCCTTCTGTCTGCAACTCAGACTGTAGTTCTGATTCTGGTCTTTGATAGCAGTGATTTCGATGAAAATATTGGTCCCATCTCCGATTAGTCTGACACAAATAGGGATGATTTAGCCCGACTAAATTTTTGTTCGTTTAACTTTTCTTGTTGCCGGTATTTCATATTAATCATATAATTATCGCATAATAATTTAATTTGTGAGATTTATGCCATACTCAATTATCCCGGAACTAACTGTCCATCCCGTCACACCAAAGCGGTGGAAAGATTTTGTGAAGCTTTTTGGCAAGAAAGGCGCCTGTGGCGGGTGCTGGTGCATGTTCTGGCGGTTGACCCGCACTGAATTTGAAAAAAGCAAAGGCGATAAAAACCGCCGCGCCATGAAAAAAATCATCGATTCAGGACAAATACCGGGGCTTCTGGCTTACGTCGATAATGAACCGGTCGGCTGGTGTTCGGTCGGTCCTCGTAAAAACTATTCAGCTCTGGAACGTTCCCGCGTTCTCAAGCCGGTCGATGACCGTCCGGTCTGGTCGATTGTCTGCTTCTATATCGCCAGAGCATATCGTCGCCGGGGATTGACAGTCGCTCTGTTGAAAGCAGCCATCGAGTATGCGGGTCAAAACGGTGCGGTTATTGTCGAGGGTTACCCGATTGACCCGAAGAAAAAGGATTACGTTGACACTTTCGCCTATACCGGTCTGGTTTCAGCCTTTAAAAAAGCGAGATTCAAAGAGGTTGCCCGCCACAGTGAAACCCGCCCGATTATGCGATATATCATTAAAAAATAATGTAACTTCAGGACATAATATGACCCGTTTATTTAAATCCGTGAATGTTTTCGAAATTCCCGATAATATATTCAAGCTCATCAGTAAGGACTGGATGCTGATTACCGCCGGGACAATCGACTCCTTTAACACCATGACCGCCAGCTGGGGAGCTTTCGGAGAACTGTGGAATAAAAAAATATGTATCTGTTTTGTAAGGCCGGTACGTTACACCTATCGTTTCATGGAAAAAGCGGATTATTTCACCCTTTCTTTTTTTACGTCGCATTATCGTAAAACTCTAAATTACTGCGGCACCAGATCCGGACGTGTTGTCGATAAAATAAAAGCAACCGGCCTTATACCGGTTGAAAGTCTGTCCGGTTCGGTCTATTTCAAACAGGCTCGCCTGGTCTTCGAGTGCCGGAAGATTTATATCCATGACCTTGACCCCAGAAAATTTCTCGATCCGGTAATCCATGAGTCCTACCCAGAGAAAGATTACCACCGCATGTACATCGGCGAGGTAACTGGCTGTCTCATGAAAGAATAATCAGGCTGTTTGTTTACCTGTCATTGTGATAAAAATACACTTTATTAAAAATAAATTATACCCGAACAAAAAAAGGCTGTTTCCGTAACGGAAACAGCCTTAAAAATGATATTAAAACATTACGGGCATAAAAGCAGGGCTCGATGAGACAGGTACAGATGGTCGATTAAAAAGGTGATATCGGATATCTCAGGGTCTCCTTCGCTGACATCGACATCGGCTTCCTCCGGACAACATAAAGCGTTATGCGACAGGTAGAGAAAATCTATCAGTCTGGTAATATCTGAAATATCGGGTTGTTCGTCCACGGAACAATCAACATTGCCGGTATAGCCGACACAACAGGATTCACAGGCGTCACCGATACCATCGAAATCGGTATCCTCCTGGCCGGGATTGTAAACGTATTGACAGTTGTCATCTATATCGAGGATGCCATCATTGTCGTCGTCATCGTCGCAGGCATCACCGTAAGCATCGCCATCGGCATTTTCCTGATAAAGATTCGGTATGAAAGTGCAGTTATCACACAGGTCACCCACCCCGTCGGCATCGGTGTCCTCCTGCAGAGGATTGGCGATATCCGGGCAGTTGTCACATTCATCACCATAAGAGTCCATGTCAACATCATGCTGTTCCACATTGGGAACCCCCGGGCAGTTATCACAGCCGTCCGGCCAGGTATCGCCGTCGGCATCGGCCAGGTCGTCATACCCGGGACAGATATCGCAGGCATCGCCCACCCCGTCGGCATCGGTATCCTCCTGCAAGGGATTGGCCACACCCGGGCAGTTATCCGTCCAGTCACAGATTCCATCCAAATCATCGTCCGGGCAACAGTTAACGGAGTGGGTGTTCCCGTGCACCCAGAAAAGCGGATAGCCGGGGTCATTGCCCCAGAAAACATAAAACTCCCGCCATAAATTCAGCACGTAAACCCAGTTGTCACAGGTGTCCGGATGAGGATGAGTATCGAAACATATCCCCGGGAAAACTCCGGGCCCTGGGTCGGAGTATTCGATACCGATAAAAAACGGTCCCTCCACACAACATGGTTCGGGGAAATTATAAGTCCCATAATAAGGCAAGCACCAGGTTGCCGAATCACAGACAACCTGATAGCGACAGAGTTCAGTCACCGGTCCATAACAGGGTGAATGACTGGTATCTGTGTCATATACAACAATATCAACCGTAAGCGGCCATTTAGTCCCTGTCGGTCCAAAAAGAGTAAAGGAAAAACCATAGATTTCAAACGGATAAGTCGGTTCACCGCACTCCGAAGGGTCAAAATATGTTACCGTGCGTTCACCCGGAAGATATTCCAGCGAAAAGCCAAACGCGGTGTCGTTATGCTTTTTCAGTGTACAGGCACCAAGAAGGTTTTTTAATCCCGGTTGCATTATATTTACTTTATCCGGAAATACTTTAATTTCGTTTCTTCCATCGGCATTGACGCTTATCATGCCGATGACAAGAAATATAACTATGCTTATGAAATAAACCCGCATCTTCACCTAGGAACCCTCCATCAACATGTTTTTATTAATATAATCTACAGATCGGAAGAGCGTCGTGTAGGGAAAGAGTGTAGGATAGGGTGTA
>CAZUAS010000052.1:0-19572 GCA_964618515.1 uncultured Ignavibacteriales bacterium
TTGAAATATGCTTTTATCCGCAGTCATATCAAGGAGTTTCGGATGTCGTTGATATGTCGGGCGCTGTGGATATCGCGGGAGAGAAAATATCGCTCCACGACCGATTCTAAACACAATTATCCGGTGGCGCCGAACCTTCTCGACCGTCAGTTTACCGTTGACCGTCCCAACGCGGTGTGGGTATCGGATATCACGTATATCCGGACCTCGGAGTAATGGTAGGTCGGGTTTCGAGTGAAGCAGAGCGTAGCGAGAAATCAGACAAAAAATATATTAAGATATCGGGAATTACATCCGCCCATGGCGGATTCAGAACCCAATTTGCGAGAACAATGATCCTCATCAAAAAGACAGTGATAGTGATGGTAAAGGTGATTCTTGTGATAATTGTCTTTCGGTTTATAATCCTGATCAGGTAGATTCTGATGGTGATAAGGTCGGCGATCTGTGTGATAAATATCCAGACTTTAATGACCATGATGATGCTGATGAAGATGGTGTGCCTGATGGCTGTGATAATTGTATAGCAGTCGTTAATCCCAACCAGGCTGATAGAGATGACGATGGGCGTGGTGATTTATGCGATAATTGTCCGGATTCTGACAATGTCGGAGACTCATGCGATAATTGCCCAGCGATATACAATCCTGATCAAAGCAATCACGATAATGACTCCAGTGGTGATGTTTGTGACGCAGATGATGATAATGACGGTATTCTTGACGATGGAAATTTGAATGGAATAATCGGTGATTTCTATTGTACCGGTGGTGCAACTACAAATTGTGATGATAACTGTCAATTTGTGTTCAATCCTGATCAAGCTGATAGTAGTAGCGATGGAAAAGGGGATGCCTGTGACGGATGCTGTATAAAATTGACGGGCAATGCCGATTGTTCGGCTTCGGAAGACCCGGATATTTCGGATATTACCCGTTTGATTTCGTTCCTGTATTTGCAGGACCCGGAACTTTGCTGCGTGGCGGAGGCCGATGTAGACAATTCGGGCGGTAGCAGTCCGACGGTGGGTGATGTTGACATTTCCGACATCACCTATCTGATTGACCATTTGTATCTTGACCATTGAGCTCTCAAACCCTGTCCATAAGATGAAAAAAGGAATAGACCTGATCTGTTAAAGCGATTAAATTGACCATTAGAAAATTGGAGCAATATAATTTATGAGTATTGCTCCTTTTTTATTACTTGACCGGAATTATTACAGTCCGGATATGGTGTTTTGTTTATGCTGTTTCTGCAGATTGACTTTGGGGTGGTAAGTTATTATCTCCTATACTGCTTACACTTAATGAGAATCGATAATTATTAAGAAGGCACAACTATTTTAAAATAATTACGTAATGGATAAAAGCCGGTTTACAGATGGTCTGAAATGTTAGAAATCCGGTTCTATACTGCGGTTTATTTTGAATAAATTACCACTTGCGAAGTAACCGGTAAAAAGGAGATAATATAACATGTCTGGTGCATTTATTCTGTTAATCGCCGCAGCCGTCAAGAAGCGGAAGGAGCGCGAGGAAGAAGATATGAGCCGTTACAACAAAGCCGATCTTGAGGGTTGGGAATTTAAAATTGTCCATTCTACTTTTGGCAAGTTTAATAATCCCGGGAAAGTTCAGGAACTCTGCGAACAGGAAGCCAGGGCCGGATGGGTGATGCTGGAAAAATTCGATAATTACCGGATTCGTTTTAAGCGGTGGATTGAGAAACGCTCGATGGATCAGTTTCTTGAAAATGATCCATATAATACAGATGCCAGCACCACCGGTGTATCGGTCATGCTGATATTGGGTGTGACTTTATTAATTGCCGGGATAATAGGTTTTTTAATTATATTGAACCATTAAGGGGATTGACTTATGCCATTTTGTCCCAGTTGCCGGTACGAATATAAGCCGGGTGTAAGCGTGTGCCCCGACTGTAATGAAAAGCTGGTCGATGCCCTGCCGGAAGAGGAAACTAAAGATGAAATAACGGAACACGATGACTGGATAGAGCTGGCGCAGCTGACTTCTTTGCCTTCGGTCGAGATGCTTCTTGAAGTATTGCGCGAGAAGAATATCCCGGCGGTTATTCAATCCGACACCGGGTATTTCGGAACGACCGGCCAGATGGGACCATCCTCATACCAGCCGGCGGGGGGGAAGTATTCGCTTTACGTGCCGGAGGTATTTGTTATCGATACCGACCGTGAAGCCGGGCTCCTTCTGGGCAAGGAATGGGATGATGCGAAGCTTTATGATATTGAGGCGGAGGAGTAGCGTGTGTTGTCCTCGGTCTTAAGGTTTGATAACTGAAAAAGGGGAAGCGATGTTGAGTTTTATTTTATGGTTGATCTTGCTGGTGCTGTGCTGGCCGCTGGCGCTTGTGGCTGTTATTCTTTTTCCGCTGGTCTGGCTTCTGGTGTTGCCTTTTCGCATTCTGGGAATGGCGGTAGAGGGAATACTGGAATTTTTAAGAACCCTTATCATGCTGCCATCGCGGGTGCTCGGGGGAAGAAGGTGACGTTTTTTGAATTTATTATATTCAAGCGTATTCCCCTGGTGGTAAAAAAACCATTTTATTTCATGCTTGCCCTGGTCAGTAAATTAATGTAGTCATACAATCGTGGAAAACCAGTCTTTATTAAAAAACTGTTTTTTGTGTCATGGGCTGGATAAAAGTGAGCTTGATACTCTGGCCCGTATCGCCGTCGTCAGGAAGGTTGTTTCCGGCGAGGTACTTTTTTTAGAGGGCGACCCGGCGGCGGGTTTTTTTGTCCTTTTGTCCGGCCGGGTGCGCATATATAAAGCGTCGCCCGAGGGCAAAGAGTTCACTCTGCACCATATCGGTCCGGGGCAGATGTTTGCCGAAGCAGTTCTTTTCCGAGGCAGTACTTATCCAGCCAATGCCGCCGCCGTAGAAAATTCTCTGGTGGCATTCTTTCCCAAAGAAAAATTTATTTCCCTTATAAGCACCTCGCCCCGGATATCCATGAAAATGCTCAGCTCCCTGTCCGGTTTTATCCGCCAGTTCAACCAGCAGGTCGAGGACCTTTCCCTGAAGGAGGTATCCGCCCGGCTGGCGTCGTATTTTTTAAAAAAAGCGGCCGGCAGTGGCAGTAATGTCTTTATACTGGATATCAGCAAGTCGGAACTGGCGCGCATGCTGGGCACCATCAGCGCGACGCTGTCCCGCAACCTTAAGAAAATGAAAGAGTTAGGGATTGTCCGGGTTGACGGCCAGACCATCACTATACTTGATATGGACCGCCTAGCGAGTCTCGCTGGGGACAATAAAGTTTAACCCCTTTTGACTTAAATCAAAGACTAATTCAGTCCAATTTCCGATCTTACTGACGTAATTATTTCTATACAAGGAGATAAAATGGCAGTCAGAAAGATTGTGAAGATAGACGAAGAAAAATGTGACGGTTGCGGACTGTGCGTTCCGGCTTGCGCCGAGGGAGCGATACAAATAATCAATGGAAAGGCAAAGATTGTCAATGAAAGGTACTGTGATGGTCTGGGCGCCTGTCTCGGTGAATGTCCCCAGGGGGCGATTACGGTTGAAGAACGAGAAGCAGTGGCCTATAACCAGGCCGCGGTCGAAAAGCACCTGGCTCTTTTGAAACGGAAACCTGTTCACCTTCAAACTCTTTCTGCCGGTTGTCCCGGTTCAACGGCTCGTCAATTCAAGGCTCCGTCAACAGCGGCAGGAGAATCGACCGTGACAGGCATTTCCCGGTTGAGTCACTGGCCGGTTCAGTTAAGACTTGTCCCACCGCAAGCCTCTTTTTTGAAAAATGCCGACATCCTGATCTGCGCTGACTGTGTCCCTTTTGCCGTTCCCGATTTTCATGAACGGTACCTTGCCGGGCGGGCAGTCCTGGTTGGTTGTCCCAAGCTCGACGATTTGAATTACTATTACGAAAAGCTGAAAGCTCTTTTTGCCGAGGCATCACCAGGGAAAATCACGGTTTTGAAAATGGAAGTCCCTTGTTGCTCCGGTATCGCCCAGGCGGTAATAAAGGCGCGCGATGAGGTCTGTGAACAGGTACCGGTGGACATATACACTATCGGGATTCAGGGCGGTTGCCACCGTGAAACCATTCCTTCAAAATTCTCTACCGAGGAGTTTAGTATCGATGACGGAAAGCGTTTATAATAAACGTGAATCGCGACCCGGAACCCGCAAAGTCGATAGGACCAGGCTGAAACGAAATCATGATAAACCGGGTCAGCGCTACCGTTTTCTTATCCAGAGTGCCTTCAGCCTTTTATGCCTCTGGATCGGGGTGGAATTTTATTTTTTTATCAGGTACCTTGAAACGAACGGCGCCTCGGGCTGGACCTACCGGCCGCCGGGGGTGGAAGGTTTCCTGCCTATAAGTTCTCTGATGAGCCTGTATCATTTTTTTATCAGCGGTGAAATTCACCCGGCTCATCCGGCAGGGCTGGTTATCCTGATTGCCATTTTGATTGTCTCGCTGGTATTCGGTAAGGCTTTTTGTTCCTGGTTATGCCCGGTGGGTTTTATCTCGGAGTTACTTGGCCATATCAGCCAGGTGGTGTTCAAACAGAATCTTAAACTGCCGGGGTTCTTAGACTATCCGTTGCGCGGTATTAAATACCTGCTTTTGGGCTTTTTTATATATTCGATTTTCTTTTTAATGACACCTCCGGCTCTGGAGGCTTTTCTGGGAAGTCCCTACAACCTCGTTGCCGACATCAAAATGTATTATTTCTTTGCGGAAATATCTCAAACGGCGCTACTGGTAATCGGAGGTTTATTGTTACTTTCTTTAATATTCAGGAATTTTTGGTGTCGGTATCTGTGTCCATATGGAGCCCTGCTAGGGATAATGGCGCTTTTAAGCCCGAACAGGATAAAAAGAAATGCCCCTAATTGTATCGACTGCAGCCGGTGTGCGCGCGTCTGCCCGTCGTTTATAAAGGTCGATAAGGTCAAAACGGTGATATCCGATGAATGTACAACCTGCCTGCAATGCGTCGAGGTGTGCCCGGTCAAAGAAACGCTTGAATACCGGTCGCTTCTGACCCGACGCTCTTTCCCGGTTAAAAAGGTTGCTCTGGGTGTCGTTTTGCTTTTTATTGTTATAACGGGTATGGGGATGGTGACCGGTCACTGGCAGAATAATATCACGACCGATGAATATCTCCATCACCAGATATATTTAAAAAGTTACAGCCATCCCACCGGTGCCGGGGAAATAAGGGATTATAATCAACGGGCAGGTTCGGAGGAGGCGAAATCGAAGCTTTGGGAGAAGGAGACAGATAATGAGTGAGCTTATCAATAACGTGCGGAAACGTCGGGACCTCCTGAAACACCTGATTTTACAGCTGCATAAGGGGGAAGCTCCGCAGGCGGTCAAGACCCAGTTGATCAGGTTGCTGGGTTCGGTGCCCTATGGCGAGGTGGTCCAGGTAGAGCAGGAACTGATCTCCGAAGGTTTACCGGAGGAAGAAGTACTTCGTCTGTGCGACATCCATTCCGCCGCCATGAAAGGTCAAATCAGCCAGGAAGGCGCTAAAGTGGCTCCCCCCGGCCATCCGGTTCATACCTTCAGAAAAGAGAACCAGGCTCTCACCTGGGAAATTGAAGCTCTGAAAAAGATATTCGAATCCATAGAAAAGCAGACCGATAGCGGCGACATCAATGACATAGTTGAACAGCTCCGGTTGCATTTTAATGCTTTGAGTGATGTCGAGAAACATTACCAGCGCAAAGAAAACCTGCTTTTTCCGTATCTTGAAAAGCACGGTATAACCGGGCCGCCCAAAGTCATGTGGGGTAAACATGATGAGGTCCGGGAATTATTAAAAGCCGCCGGGGAAGCTTTGCTTAATATCAACCGGCTGGATAGAGAAGAATTCAAATCAGTGACGGCGTTATTGCTGAAACCGGCGGTTAAGGCGGTTGAAGAAATGATTTTCAAGGAAGAAGAGATTCTTTTTCCCATGACGCTGGATACTCTCGAAGAAGAGGAGTGGTACAGTATTTACCGGCAGAGCCTGGAAATAGGTTTCTGTCTTTACGACCCGGTAGATGCATGGCGACCCGAAACAAGGATTGATGAAGCACCGGAAACCGGGGACGCCCGGGTACAGTTGCCCTCCGGCAGCTTCAACCCGGAAGAGTTGAATGCCATTTTAAATACCATTCCCTTCGATTTGACATTCGTTGACCGGGATGATACGGTGCGTTATTTTACCCAGGGGCAGGAGCGCATTTTTGCCCGCAACCGGGCTATTCTGGGGCGCAAGGTCCAGCTCTGTCATCCCCCGGCCAGTGTCCACGTTGTTCAGAAGATAATCGATGATTTTCGTACCGGTCGCCAGAACCGGGCGCCGTTCTGGATAAATATGAAAGGACATTTTATTCATATAGAATATTTTGCCTTGCGCGACAGCGAAGGACGCTATCTGGGAACGCTCGAGGTCAGCCAGGATTTGACCGGGAAAAGGAGTCTTGAGGGTGAGCAGCGCCTGCTGGCTTACGGGACGAAAAAATCCGAAGGATAAAGGTTCAGGATATTATGATGATAACTCCGGAAACCCGTATCGGTGCCCTGCTGGATAACTACCCGCAACTTGAGGAAGTACTCATCAAGGCGGCCCCGCCTTTTGCGAAACTTCGCAATCCCCTCCTCAGAAAAACTATCGCCCGGGTAACGACTCTTCGCCAGGCGGCCCTGGTCGGCGGCATAAGCCTGGCCGAGCTTATAAACACCCTGCGCCGGGCGGTCGGTGAAACCGGCATGGATATAGCAGTTGAAGATACACTCCCGCTTGAAGGTAATCTCCCGGTATGGCTCAAGAAAGAACGGATTGTTCAGAGTTTCGACGCCCGGCCGATGATTCAAAATGGCGAACAACCTCTGGGACCGGTGATGCGACAGCTTAACGACCTGGAGCCCGGTGAAATTTTAGAACTGATAACACCGTTTGTCCCGGCTCCGCTTATTGACAAAGCCCGCCAAAAAGGTTTTGATATATGGTATAAGGAGGAAAAACCGCATCTTTTTAAAACTTTTTTTGGTCGGCCGTAATTTTTCATGGTTGCTGTCGAATTATTGTAGTTATTTCACCAAAAATCGCATAGCCTTTAAAAAAATATAAGAGGAGAACGAAGATGAATAACAAGGTGCGTTATTCCGGCTGGTTGTTTACAATCATAATTTCTTTTTGTTCTAATATTTTTGGAGATGATTTAATTGCCGGGAAATGTCTGACCTGTCACAAGGAAATATCGCCGGGACTTTATCAGCAATGGTACAATTCGGCTCATGCCGCAATGGATATCAGCTGTATCGATTGCCACCAGGCTCAAAAGGGTGAGGCTGACGCCTTCATGCACGAGGGGGCTCTTATCGCCACCCTGGTAACGCCCCAAGACTGCGGGCAATGTCACAGCGATGAAGCCGAACAGGTTCAGATGTCCTACCATGCTACGGCCGGGGAAATCCTGGAATCACAGGATGCCTATATGGCGCATGTGGCCGGGGGCGAACCGGTGGCGATTCAGGGATGTGAAAGTTGTCACGGCACCAAAGTTAAAATTGACCCCTCCTCAACCAATAAACTTTCGCCTAAAAGCTGGCCAAACTCGGGCATCGGGCGCATCAATCCCGACGGTTCCAAGGGTTCCTGTAACGCCTGTCATACCCGGCACACTTTTTCGGTAGCCCAGGCGCGCCAGCCCGAAGCCTGTTCGAAATGTCACCTCGGTCCGGACCATCCCCAGCGCGAAGTATATGAAGAATCCAAACACGGCAATGCTTACTACACTCATATTGAAGATATGAACCTGGATGCCGACCGCTGGATTGCGGGTAAGGACTATTTCGAAGCGCCCACCTGCGCTTCCTGTCATATGTCCGCCACCGTTTCATTGCCGGTGACTCATGATGTCGGGCAGCGCCTGAGCTGGACCCTGCGACCGCCGATTTCGGTACATAAGGATAACTGGCAGCAGAAACGCGCGAATATGCTGACCGTCTGCTCCGGTTGCCACAGTGCTTCTTTTGCAAATGGTCATTATTACCAGTTTGATGCCGTGGTGGAACTTTATAATGAAAAATTCGCCAAACCCGCCACCGAAATCATGAACCTGGTCATCAAGAATAAACTCCTGGAAAATCCGGCCTCATTCAGCAATGAAATCGAATGGGTTTACTGGGAATTGTGGCATCACGAGGGCCGGCGGATGCGGCACGGAGCTTCCATGATGGGCCCCGATTACACCTGGTGGCACGGCGCCTACGATGTCGCCCATAATTTTTATTTCAAATTTATTCCCGAAGCCCGCCAATATGGTAATGCCGAAGTCAACGCCTATATTGATAACCTGATTAAGAATGACCCGATGCATTCCTGGCTGATTACCGCCACCGATAATTTGAAAAAAGATATTCGTTCGGGAGAGATGCAGAAAATTTATCGTAAGATGTTCGAGAAGAAATAAGAAACAGGCATGTTTAACAAGTATCTGTCATTCATCCGCCGGGTCTCGGTAACGGGTCTTGGCAAGGCGGGGGTAATTCTTACCACCTCCTCGTTCATTACCCTGGTATTACTGGAACTGGCCAGGATGCTGGGATTGGTTACCAATGCCTATGTCGGTCTGGTGACGTATCTGCTGTTTCCGTTCCTGTTTGTTGTGGGTTTGCTCTTAATCCCTTTGGGCTGGTACCGGCTCCGGAAGAAAACCGGTCTATCCACCCGCCGGCTCCTGGAAGAAAAATTCGGTCCTGACGAAACCCGGGGTTCCTTAACCGGTTCCCGCCTTTTCAGGTTCATTACTTTGCTGACGGTCATCAATGTTTTTTTCCTGCTGGCGATAAGTACCCAGATGCTCGGATTTATGGATAGTTCGTATTTTTGCGGAACGGCCTGTCATTCGGTGATGAATCCGGAGTGGGTAACTTATCAGCAGTCACCCCACGCCCGGGTCAAATGCGTACAATGCCATGTCGGCGAGGGTGCGGAAGCTTTGATAGACAGCAAGCTTAATGGTCTCTGGCAGATTATCTCCGTAACATTTAATCTTTATGAGAGACCGATACCCACCCCCGTCAGGCAACTTCGCCCGGCTCGTGAAACCTGTGAAAAATGTCACTGGCCGGAAAAATTCTACGGCAGTCATCTGGTGACCCGTTACAACTATCAGAACGATGAAGAATCGTCTCTTTTATATACCACGCTGAATTTGAAAATTGACGCCGGAAAAGCCGGCGAAAAAGCCGGTATCCACTGGCATATCGGTCAGGAGAACGAGGTTCGCTATACCTCGGTGGATGACCGGCGGGAAATGATGCTCTGGGTCGAAGCTCGTCGTCCCGATGGCCGTTATCATCGCTTTTATAACAGGAATGCAACCGCTCAAGGCACTGAAGATATTGTGGAAAGGTCGATGGATTGTGTGGACTGTCATAACCGGGCCACCCATATATACGAAGAACCGGAACGGGCTGTTGATAACCGTATTAAAAGGGGTCTTTTAAATTTGAGCTTGCCCTATTTGAAAAGGGAAGCCCTGGCGGCTATTACCCGTAATTATGCCGACAGTGCCGCAGCTTACGACGGCATTGGACAATCTCTCCGTAATTTCTATATACGTAACTACCCGGAGCTGGCGCAGGAAAAAACAGCGATTATTGATTCGGCCATAATGGTTTTGCGGGACATTTACAGCCGCAATATACATAAGCCTATGAATATCGGATGGAATACTTACGCCAGCCACATTGGTCACAAAGGCAATACCGGTTGTTTCCGCTGTCATAATCCGGCTCTGGTTGATTCTGCCGGCACGGCAATATCTTATGATTGTACCCTTTGCCACTCAATTCTGGCCGACAACCATAAAGTGCCGTTCCAGTTTCTCGAACCGGCCGAGACCGGCGATAGGGATTATCAAAGGCACCGTTACCTGAAAGATGAATTTTTGAAATCTTTTAGAAAGTAAATTAGGGGCTTTGAAATATGACAGTTTTTATCGTTTTTGATCGGTTGTTTTACAGTTTTCCCTTTTCGTTTTGGGGACAAGGGCGGATTATTTAAAATATCGGTTGACAGTTCGAGCCGGATAATATTAACTTCTCACTTTAAAACGTTAATGGGCGGCGCTTGATGGCCGCTTTTTACTTTTTTCTGAAGGAGTGTGTAATCGTGAGTCCCCTCGTCTATATCATTATTGCCGTTGTAGTCATTGTCGCGGCGGGTTTGTTCGTGTATTTCAAGAACTACCGTAAAGTCGGTCCCAATGAAGTCCTGATTATATCCGGCGGCAAGAAACGTATGATAACCTTGCCCGACGGAACGCAGAAGGAAGTCGGTTATCGTATTCGTATCGGCGGCGGCACGTTTGTGAAACCGTTTATCGAGCAGGCCCAGGTTCTGCCCCTGGAAATTATCCCCATGAATTTTCAAATTGACGACGCTATATCGACCAATGGTATTCGGTGTACGGTACGCGGCACGGCGGAAGTGAAAATTGCCGGTGATGATGCCTCGATTCATCTTGCTTCCGAACAATTTTTGGGTAAACCGCTGACGGATATTCGCGACGTGGCTCTGAGAACACTGGAAGGTTCTTCGCGGGCTTTGATTGGCACGATGAATCTGGAACTGATGAATAAAAACCGCAAGGAATTTGTGGCGAAGGTTTTTGACGATGTCAACACTTATTTCGCCAATATGGGACTCAAGTTACTTTCTTATAACCTGAAAGAGATTACCGACCCTTCCGGTTATCTGGAAGCCCTGGGGAAACCGCGCATTGTCCAGGCCCGGCGGGATGCCGAGGTGGCCGAAGCTGAAGCCGCCCGTGATGCCATTATTAAGTCGGCGGATGCTAAAAAGGAAGGGGATATAGCCAAGATTCAGGCGGAGACCGAAGTTGCCCGAGTGAATCAGGATTTTGAACTGAAAAAAGCCGAGCTGGCGGCGACTCTTAACCGGAAAAAAGCCGATGCTGATTTCGCTTATGAATTGGAACGCCATAAACTTAATCAGGAACTGAAAAAGGAAGAAGGCAAAGTCAAATTAATCGAAAAAGATGCCGCGGTCGAACTGGAAAAGAAAGAAATCCTGCGGGTGGAGCAGGAACTGGAAGCTAAAGTACGAAAGCCCGCTGTCGCCGAACAGTTTCGTCTGGAAGCCGAGGCCCGAGGTATGGCTGAAGCCAAGCGCATTCAGGGTGAGGTTGAAGCTCAGCTGGTTAAGAATGTCGGGGCGGCGGAAGCGGAAATCATGCGTAAAAAAGCCGAATCATGGAACGCCTATTCCCAGCCGGCACTGCTTCAGATGATGTATGAGAAACTGCCGGAACTGGCCCGGGAGATGGCGGCGCCGGTTTCCAAAATCGATAAAATCGTCATGGTTTCCAACGACGGTAAACTGGGAACATCCAAAATTACCGGTGAGATGGCGGCCATGATGAGCCAGTTACCCGAGGTGATCAAATCTCTGACCGGCTGTGACCTCGAGGAATGGCTCAAGAACTTAGTCAGTAAAAATAAGGGTGACAAACCGGAAATATCTTCAAAGCCGGGCAAGGTCGGCGGTTCGGACAAGGAATAATAAGCTATGATTTCCAACAGGATTGGCCGCCTGGAGCTCTCACCGACCTTGCGCATAACCGCCAAGGCCAAGGCCATGAAAGCCGAGGGGATTGATGTCATCGATTTTTCGGTAGGAGAACCGGATTTTCCAACCCCTCATGATATCAAAGAAGCGGCCAAGAAAGCGCTCGACGATAATTTTACCGGCTATACGGCTAACGACGGTATTCCGGAATTAAAAGATGCCATCCGCCTTCGTTTCAAGGAAGACCATGGTCTGCAGTATTCCCGTAACGAGATAATCGTTTCCAGCGGGGCGAAACAATGTTTGTATAATCTTTTCGTTTCCATTCTTAACCGGGACGAGGAAGTAATAATCCCGGCGCCTTACTGGGTATCCTATCCCCAGCAGGTTTTGCTGGTCAAGGGCAAACCGGTTATCATCCCCACCCGCGAGGAGAACGGGTTTCGTCTGACACCGGAGGAATTAAAAGCTCACATTAATTTCAATACCAAGGCGTTGATTATCAACAATCCCTCCAATCCCACCGGCAGTGCCTACACCCGTGAACAGCTCCAAGAATTGTGCGAGCTGGCCGTGAACGAAGGGCTGTTAATTGTTGCCGACGAAATATATGAGAAAATTATCTATGGTGACTACCGCTTTACATCGGTGGCGTCTCTAAGCGATAAGATAAAGCAGAGGACGGTCATAATAAATGGTGTTTCCAAAGCTTATTCCATGACCGGCTGGCGGATTGGTTATGCGGCGGGTCCCCGGGAACTGATTTCCGCCATGAATATCGTTCAGTCACATACGACCTCCAACGCCAACTCCATTGCCCAGAAAGCCGCCGCGGAAGCCCTGAGCGGTCACCGAGATGAAATCAACCGCATGGTCGCCGAGTTCCAGACCCGTCGTAACTACATGCTCAGTAAACTTCGGCGTATCCCCGGTATCTCCTGTTACGAACCGCAGGGGGCATTTTATCTCTTTCCCAACACTGCTAATTATTACAATACTGAGTACGCCGGGATGAAAATCCGTAACTCGTACGGTTTGTCTTATTATTTGCTCAAGGAAGCGGCGGTGGCGGTGGTACCGGGCAGTGCTTTTGGTGCCGAGGATAACATTCGCCTGTCGTATTCGACCTCGATGGAAAAGATAGAGGTCGGCACCGACCGTATTATCGAAGCGATGGCCCGTCTGAAGGAATCGCCGAAATACAAGCGCATCGCCTTGCAGAATTTCATGACGCATCCCCGTGGTACGACCGAGGCCAACACCGCCATTTCGGTCGAGGAACGCGATGTCCTGGTGCAGGAAGCGGAAGCGGCGTTGCCCTTCGACCAGTATTTCGAATGGAATGCCAATATCAATGGTATCATCATCCAGTTACGAACCAATGTGCCGCACCTTTATGATTTCTGGGTGGAAAACTGGTACCCGGCACAACTCGAATCCGACCTTGAACCGCACGGTATCATTTATGCCGTCGACGGCGTTCCCGGGCGTAAACCGTATGCCTATTACAACCCGGATATGAAAACGGCGATTCTTTTCAATACGACCTATTACGGCCAGGTTCGGAACTGGGCGCTGGGAATGGTAGCTCATATCAGTGAACGTCTCCTTGATGTTCACGGTTTGCGCGCCGCCTGTCTTGACTACAACGGCAAGGGTCTGGCGTTGATTGGGCCCAAAGGGATGAAACGCGGCTCCA
Organism: uncultured Ignavibacteriales bacterium; assembly: GCA_964618515.1. Lineage (GTDB taxonomy): Bacteria > Zixibacteria > MSB-5A5 > GN15 > FEB-12 > JAFGNW01. The sequence goes on from CAZUAS010000052.1 coordinate 13,315, forward strand.
TATTCTTCCGCCTTCTGGAAAACGAAAAAGCCCGTTTCCTCAGCAATGACTGGGTTTTTGTCCGTTACCGCGGTCAGGAAGCGGTTGCCGATGCCCCCGAAAGAAAATTCTACATCAAAACTGACATAACCCGGCAGTTACCCCGCTATGAGCGGATATTTGACCGCAGTAAATGTGAAAATGTCGTTACCTCGCGTTCTGACTGGACTAATATGAAGGAACTCGAGGATGAATGTCCGCTTGATTTAGGCGAACCTTATTGTTACTGGGGATCCAGTGAATCCCGGGCGCTGGTTGACCCGGCCTGGATTGGCGGCCCCCAGCGCTGTATCAAGCGGACCCGGCTGAAAACCGTGGTTTTCTTAACCTGTGAACCCAACGCCCCGGTAGTGGAAAAAATGAAAGACAACGAGGCATTGGATTTTGTCACCGCCGGCAAATACCGGGTACCGGACGGTGTGGGTATGGGACCGTTTAAAACCCAGCCTTTCTTCAATCCTTATATGCTGGTTTCGTCAGTCGACCAGGAAGATTTGCAACGGCGGAATTTCCACCAGCTTTTCCGGGTCGCCGCCGCTTATAAGGTTAATATCGCCCCCGTACCGATGGAGGTGCTTAAAACCCGTATTCTTGAATTGATAGGGTAGGAGAGATTATGGCTAATACTCTTGGAATAATAAAACCGGATGGTGTTCGTCGCAAACTGGTCGGGAAAATTATAAGCCGTATTGAGACGGCCGGCTTGGTTATCCGTGGTCTGAGAGTTCTGAAACTCTCCCGTTCCGAAGCTGAGAAATTCTACGCCGTACACGAGGGTAAACCGTTTTTTAATTCCCTGGTGGAATTTATGACCTCAGGACCCATAGTGGTCATGGTCATCGGCGGGCATGGGGCTATCGAACGCTGGCGCGATTTGATGGGTGCTACCGACCCGGCCAAAGCCCGCTACAATACTCTCCGGCGGGAATTCGGTACCTCAGTGGAAAAGAATGTTGTCCACGGTTCGGACGCCGAGGATACGGCCAAAGTTGAAATTTCTTTTTTCTTTAAAGAGAAGGATATTCTGCCCAAGGAATGAAGTGACATGTCGGACGCTCTGTATGATACCCAGTTATATGCCCGGTTCTACCGGGATTTGCAAAGACGCCTGAACGGCCCCAATATCAAGGATGTTTCGCTTGAGGAACTTCGCGAACCCTCCTGCCAGACGGGAACGCAGACCAGATTCGGTTCCTGGGGCTGGCGGTCGGCGGTGTCCAGCCGTATTGCCGAAAAAACCTGTATTCTTGGTTCTGAAGCGGTGCGGGAATACACCCTGACCGATGTCAAAAAAGCCATTATTGCCAAAGCCCCTGAGGAACTCGACAAGGTTTTGCATCTTATGGAAACTCTGCCGATCGTTCGCCTGCGGCGGCAGATGGGAGATAATCCCGAGTATAATCCCAAGTGTAATCTTTATATATCGGTGGCGGATTTAAAAAATTACCGCCTGGCTTATATGTGGGGGCACACGATGGGACCGGTTACCAAGGCTCCCGGCCCGGAGTTTATTCTAATTCATATTCCCGAGGAACATCAAATCCGTCAACAGGCTCTTATCCTCCCCGATTATAATGTAACCATCGTGCTGGGATCGGACTATATGGGCGAAGACAAGAAGGGTTTTCTGCGTAACGGCATGCACGCCGCGGGGGCTCTTAATATGCTGGGTCTGCATGCCGGTACCAAAGTGGTAATTATTCGCGATGTCAAAACCGGCAAGCTGAAAAAATACGGAGTTTTCCTGTTCGGACTTTCGGCGACCGGTAAAAGTACCTGGTCGTGTCATCAACTGGGACTGGACTGGTCGAAAGGCGAACGCACTCTCGTCTGCCAGGATGATATCTGCTTTTTGAAAAGCGACGGCTCCGCGTACGGTTCGGAACAGAATTATTTTGTCAAGACGGATGTGGACAGTAAGCTCCAGGAAGCGATGTACAACGCTCTGATACACAAGAGCGCCCTTTACGAAAACGTCATGATAAATGCCAATGGACAGCCGGATTTTCTCGACGAGAATCTGTGCGGCAACGGCCGGGCTATTATCATGCGCAAGCAGTTGAAAATAAAACGGGGCCGCTGGCCGATGGCCATGAAAAATATCTGGTATCCTTCGATTAATCTACCGCCGGTGGATGACCTTGACGGTCTAGTGTTTGCCTTTATCACCCGGCGTAACACCATCATGACATTTTCCCAACGGTTGACGCCCATTCAGGGAGTGCTGGCTTATCTCTGGGGGGAATCGAGTCACAGTTACGCCTCAAACCCCGCCAAAGCCGGGGAGTCGGTGCGCACGGTCGGTACGGATCCGTTTATTGTCGGTTCCCGGGCGGCCAAGGTTAATCATTTTTATCGAATTGTTATGGACCTGACGGCTAATTACCCGGACAAGATACATTTCTTCCAGTACAACACTGGCGGGATGGGAGAAATTATCGAAAACCGCGACGGGGTCAAGAAAATTATTCGCAAAACCGAACGGGTACCCATTGCCACCATGGCGGCGATTCAAAGGGGCGACCTGCGGGGTACCAATAAATACCAGCAGAGTATTTTCGGTACGGAAACCATTTATCATGCCGAAGGCGCCGACCTCAGTGAATACCGCCCGGAAAAATATTATTCCCAAGAAGAAATCAAGGGATATCTGCGTGACTTGGTCGACGGACGCCGTAAATTTACCGAGAAAGTGGCCGAGGAAGGCCTCATGCCGGAAATTTTAAAGGCGGCCGAGGATTCCTATCGTATTGCCGGGGAGAAAGAATCCCGGGTTTTTATTCCCTCGAAAAAAACCGAACCGCCGCCCCCCAAGGAAAAACCCGTGACGCGTTTAACCGACTGGAAACCCAATCCCCGTCTGAATCGTGACCGCGGTTGGCGTTATGGTTGATTAAAAACATAGTTATGGTTTCTTTAGTCTTAAAAGGTGGGAAATTTACTGATTCTTTTCGATGGTTACTTGTTTAATATTTCTCTGTTTTATCGAAAAAAAGGTTTTATTTTTATTAAGTCAAAGTAAGGTATGAGGGAAAAGGAATTTTTATTGCTCAAAACTCCTTTCGTCTGTTTATTATAATTACTTGTAAATACATTAAAAAAATTCAGAAGACGTATTTAAATAGTTGTCAATAAGTTTGAAAGGTTGGTGTTATGTCACATTTTGGGAAAATAAGCCTGCTTTTAATAATTTGTCTGTTTATCTCGGTCGTGTCGCCGGTTGCCGACAACAGTGAGACCTATTTCGATTTTCTAAAAGCCACCTACAATCGGCATGACAAACAGCTGAATGATTTTCTGAAAGCCGAGTTTGAGCTTTTTATCGCATTCTACCCGGAAAGCGAGCATGTTCCGGAAGCTTTGTATCTTCTGGCTCAGACCTTTCTGGAGCGAAAGGCTGAACACGAGGGTTTTGCCCTTTTGATGAAAGCTCTCTACTTGTACCCCGACAATCCGGTGAAAACCTCGGTGGTAGCTGAAGCCCAGCGTATTGTAGCTACCAATTCATCTTACAAGCGGCAACAGGGTGAGCTTCGGAAGATAATCGACGGTGAGTTTCCGGGGGGCGAGATGGCGGAGAGATTTTATCGTTATCTGAAATTCCTGAGGGAACTCGATGACCGTAAACTGTATAGCTGGACACTGGCTGAGTACTACGAAGTCATCGAGCGCTTCAAAGATGACAGTCGGGTGGAACAGATACATCGCTGGCTGGGCGATGTCTATGCTTCGATGGGTGAGGCTCAGGCGGCGGTAGCCGCATATCAGAAATACGAAAAACTTTTTCCTGTAAATAAAAATTTGCCTTACGTGATTATTAATCGCGCGAATGTTCTTAATGAAGACCTTAAGGATTACGCCCTGGCCAACTCTCTATTGACTCAGGTAATTGAAAACTACCCGGAGACCAAGTATGCCAGCACGGCGATGTTTTCGCGGGCGAAGATAAAAGAGGAACGTTTTCGCGACTACGATGGTGCCATTGCCGATTACCGGCAATTGATTAAACAAGACCCCCAGCATGAAAAAGCGGTTGAAGCGCTGTTTGAAATCGCTTCCATAAATGTAAATCGTCTTCGGGCGTTGCGGTCGGCGATTGACACATATAACGAAGTGGTTCAGAAATATCCGGAGAGCCCGCGCGGAGTTAAGGCTTTGAAAGAGTCGGCCGCTCTTTACCTGAAAATGAAAGACCCCTATTCCGCCGCCAAACAATATGCCCGGATTGCCGAATTATATCCGGACCATGTCGAAGCCCCCGCCATGCTTTTCGAAGCCGGTGAACAGGCTCTGGGGAAAATAAAGGATTTCCAAATGGCTAAAGAATATTATAACCTACTGATTGAAAAGTATCCCGGAAATGTTTATGCCGATAAAGCACAACAGCGAATTATCCGGATTAATGAAAAGCAGGGGCCATAAAACGAGAGGAAACCGATTATTTTATTCAAGAAATCCTTTTTCGCGCATCCAGTCGTCGTTATATAATTTACTGATATATTTCATGCCGCTGTCGGGCAGGATAACCAGCACTGTCTTACCGGAATCCAGGTTTTCGGCATGTTTCAAAGCGGCTTCAAGCGCTGCGCCCGATGAACCGCCGGCAAAAATACCTTCGGTGCGGGCCATTTTGCGGGCATTCATGAAACTTTCCCGATCCGTAACCCGGTATATTTTATCTATCACCGAAAAATCTATCGAGTCACAGAGCATGTCCTCACCGATGCCTTCAACCAGGTAGGGCTGAGTTTGCCCCAGCGAGTGGTCTTTATGGTACTGGTAGTATATCGAGCCGACCGGGTCGGCGGCAATAACTTCGATTTCCGGTTTCTTCTCTTTCAAAAGCTTGCCCGTTCCGGAAAGAGTCCCGCCGGTACCGATACCGCCGACTAAAACATCGAGCCGCCCACCCGTTTGTTCCCAGATTTCCGGGCCGGTGGTGCGGTAGTGTGCTTCGATATTATTTCTATTAAAAAATTGCCCCAGTAAATAAGCATTGGGAATTTCACGTTGAAGGCGCAGGCTGATTTGGTAATAATGTTCCGCGGTGCCGGGCGGGGCGTCAGACGGACAGATATGTACCTCAGCTCCAAAAGCCATGAGGGTATCGATTTTTTCTTTGGACATCTTGTCGGGGATGATTATAACTGCTTTGTAACCGTGAGCCGCGGCATACATGGCTACAGCCGCCCCGGTGTTGCCCGAAGTAGCTTCGATAATCGTCCCGCCGCTTTTCAACTCCCCGGTTTTGACGGCTTCGTTCAAAACAAAGGTCACCATCCGGTCTTTAATTGAACCCGTTGGATTGAAAAACTCCAGTTTGACCAGGATGGTCGCTTTGATGCCCCTTTCAGCCGGGAGCTTACGGAGTTTTACCAGCGGTGTCCGACCCGAGGTTTCGGTAATATTGTCAAAAAAAGTAAGTCTTTTGTCCGTCATGGGGGTGTTTTACTCTTTCCTGACTTGTCATTGTTTAAAAAAATGTTATCTATTAACAGTAAATTTAAGAAGAAGTTCAAATTAAAAAAATGAAAGCTTTTAAGTAACGAAATTAGATTTCTATCCGTTAATTTTAAATATCAATTATCCGATTGTTTTTCTGAACTCTTTCATTAAGGTAAAATGATAAGCCGACGGTAAAATTAAGCTTATGGCCGGAGTTTTCCTCGAGGAAACTGAGATGGTGGTGAGTATAACTTATTTCGAGGTAAGTTCTAAAGATGTTATTGATAATGGTTTTATGTTTAAAGAGGCCGAAAAAAGTACTGCTTTCTTCTCGGTTGGCCGATACCCCTAAAGTGTATTCCAACTTAATGCCCGACAACAAGCCGACATCGTAAATATCCGGATAACGGTAATTTTTAATCTGTAAATTACTCCACCTTATACCAAGCATCGGCATTATCGAGAATCGGTTGTTTTCCTTAAAACAGTAATAAACTGCAAAACAGGGACTTAATATGGAATAACCATCGTTGCCGGTAACATAGGCATAATCAATTTTGACAGCTTCGTTTTCTTTTTTGAACTCGTCTGTTAATTTCCCGGAATGGTATTTGAAAGAAAAGTTAAACAGCATTTTTCGGACTTTCAGCCCCATACCAATTTCCACAGCACCATGAGCGCCCATTGCTTTATCAATATCCCTGGTAAAAAAACCCCGCCCCAATCCCGCATTCATGGTAAGCTCAAACGTACTGACGGAGAAATAGTTATTGA
>CAZUAS010000053.1:0-19367 GCA_964618515.1 uncultured Ignavibacteriales bacterium
CATGATTTAAGATAACAAACAATCATTCCCACGGCAAGCCGTGGGCGACCCAGCCAAGTGACAGAATAAATGATTGTTTTGCTAATTCAGATATAGTGGTATCAAACTTAAGGGTCACTCTGCTTGAGTCAATTGAAAGCGGAATTTGCATACCACCGCTGTAATAATATTGTGCCTTTATCGGTAAAAATACGATCAAGCTGAGAAAAAGACTCAAGATAAGGGTGATTTTAAAATTTTTCATAATGTCCCCCAACAATTTAAGAGTTATTGGTTTATTGAAGGTTTAGTGGTGTCGGGTCACACCCCGCTAAGACGGGTCAGGACCCGACACAACAAGAACATATATTTCCTTACCTGCGTCTGAAAACGCAAGCCATTGGTCAGAGAATAAAAAGTCCCAACAGGTCAAACCCCAAACAGGCTTGCCCTGCTTGTACTAACATCACTTATAAAAACAGGATAACGAACTAACGTTACAGCTTTTTAGAGAATATTCCTGATCTGAAAGTAGCGGATTTACGTTCAGCTAAACCTTAGAATTCAAAATGTACAGAATAAAACTAACAATACCTTTTACTTTATCAATTGCGAGAACTCGTCGTAGGGGACCACCGGCCAGGTCTCGGTTTCGAGAATCCCCATACTATTAATTTGCGAAGCGATTTTAAAAGCCAGCGCCTGGTCGGGAGCCTCGAATGTCGCCAGGTAATCATACCGGCCCAGAGTGGCATAAAGATTAATCACCTTTACATTGTTCTTTTTAAAGGCGTTCAGAGAATCATCCACCTGGTGCGTCAAATCCGGATGCATTTTTTTGGCACTGGGATTGATGGTCAGAGCCATGATAAATAAAGCCATAATCTCTCCCTTGTTTTTTGTTTATGATATTCCTTATATATGAGAAAACACGGAACCGGTCAATAAAATTAAAATAAAAAAACCGCCGGCTAAAGCATCCGGCGGTTAATACTATTTCACGTTCGACGGTGTTTATTCTTCGCCCATAGGTTTTAAAACTTCTTTCTTGTAGCCTTCGGGTATTTTAAAGGTCCCGGCCGGGGCATTCTTATTTTCGGCTTTAATCAATTCAGTCGTGGATTTTACATCGGTACCCATCATATTCGTCGTTCCCTCGGAATAAACCATAAAACCGTCAAGCTTGGCAAATTCGTCGATAACTTTGTCCGCACCGGGCATAAACAGCATCTTGGAAAGGTTCAACTTCTTGAAAGCATCGTAATCCAAGTCAATATCTTTCGATACCCAGTAGTCGGCTTTGACATTAGCCATTGACAACTGCATATTGACCAGATATTTTTTACATTTATAACCCTTTATTTCCCTGGTTTCATCGGTCGGGGTAACCGTCGCCGATATCTGCATCATGGCCATCATCACCTGCATCTGCTGTTCAGCCATCTTGGCTTCTTCGGCTTCCATCTGATCCAACCCCATCATTTTCTTCATATCGCCGAGGATATCAAAGGAAATTTCATTATAAGCTTTCTTGTCATCGTCGATTAAATAAATCATTTCTTTTTTGCTGTCAATCAGGATAGAGCCTTCTTTGGTATATGAACGGGCCACCCCATCCCCTAACCACATGGCTATAGTATCATCCTGGGGCGGCTGCTCCTTCCCCATCATCTGGAAACCATCGGTATGCGTAACCATCTCGATATAAGTATCCGCCATGACAGAACCTGAAAATATGAAAACAGCTATCAAACCGATTATCTGGATAAATTTGGGTATTTTCATTATTCCCTCCAAAAATTAAGTTAAGTAAATTAAGTTTGTTATCTGGTGGTTGTATAAATATTTTGGTTGCCGGTACCTCCTTTCGTATTAACAAAAAGACTAAAACCCTATTAATTTGCATACCTCCTATGATAATGTCAATATATTTTAACGAATAATATGTATAATTTGAAAAACGTTGGACCGGATATTAGAGTCATTAGTCTTGTTTCATGTTGGGAAACAATTACTTGACAAAAAAGACGACTATTATATGTTATACCCGGACTAAAAACGGAGATATAAAAAAAGTATGAATACGGAATTTAAAAAATATTTTTACCCCGGATTGATAATTATAATCATCTGCTTGTTAATAAATCCCTTGCCTGCGGCGCAAATTTCAGTTCCCGCCGACCAACAGGCCGTCGATACCCTGCAAAGCAGCGTGGCGGGCTCGGCAAACCCGGAAGAAAAAAGTGACCTTCTGCCTTCCCCGGCCTTCAAAGCCGAACCGCCGGGATTATTCGACTATCTACTAAGCGGCCGCTACCTGGCTTTTATCCTTGTCGCCCTGGCGGGCCTGGTCCTGCTCTTGTTACGCTGGACCCGGCTATGGGTAAGGATAGCCATGCTGGTCGTTGCTTTTATTCTTTTCGGCATCGATATCTTTTTCCCTCTGCATCCAAGCCCGATGTGTGCTGTGACTAAACTGTTCATGTTCAAGTTCACCTTCGGACAGTTCTTCCTGCCGCTTCTGGCTCTGTTTTTGGCCATGTTTATCCCCAGCCTGGTGGGTCGGAAACTTTTCTGCGGCTGGGTATGTCCTTTAGGGGCTTTTCAGGATTTAATCAATAAAATCCCGTTCAAATATAAATTCAAACAGTTCAATTTTACCGTTTTCAATGCTGTTCGCATTGCCCTGCTGGTAATGTTTATCCTTACTTTCTTTTTTGTCAAAGACCATATCGCCTATCTGGCCGGTGAAGTCGGCGCCGACGCCGACGACCAGACCTGGCGGGCTTATGCCGCCTACAACCTCTATGACCCGATAAATTTCTTCGAGCTGTTGCACTGGGTTATCGACACCACCTTTATAATAATGATGATAATCCTGGTGGCCGCCAGCTTGATATGGTATCGTCCCTTCTGTTACAGTATCTGCCCGATCGGGATACTGACCTGGTTTCTGGAGAAAATCGCCCCGGGCCGGATAAGAGTTGACCATGACAAATGTACCCAGTGCGGCGACTGCGAGGCGAAAAGCCCCTGCCCGACAATTCACAAACTGGTTTACGAGGAAGAAGAAAAAGGCGTGATACCCGATTGTACTTCCTGCGGCGAATGCATGGCCGCCTGCCCAGAGGACGCTATCAGTTTTCGTTTTAAAAAATAAGGCGGCTGGCACCGACTTGAAGTTTAAAAATCGCCTTCAAGAAGTTTTCTGGAGGCGGCGCGTTTTATTTCATCATACACGTTTTTCAAGGGAATCTTTTTCTCGGCGGCGATCCGCTTGCAGTCTTCGTATTCGGGAGTAATATTTTTTATCTGACGCTCCTCACCCAAAGCCCGGCCGACTTTCACTTTTACCGGCCCGTACTTGGTTTCCACCGGCACCACCGCCCGGGTTAGTTTTTTACGCTCAACATGATGCAGCCGCACTCCCAGAGTTGTGGTTTCCGAAAACAAAACCGTTAATAACGGTTCCACCCGGTCACCTTTACAAAGCACGTTCAATATCGAGCCCGGTCGACCCTTCTTCATTATAATCGGGGTGATGAAAACATCCATCGCCCCTTCTTCGAAAAGCCGTTCGGATACATAATCAAAAAATTCCGGGTTCATATCGTCGAGGTTTGTTTCAATCAACACCACTTCATCATTTTCATACCCCTCCGGTTTAACTTCGCCGATAAATATCCGGAGTAGATTGGGCAGCTGGTCAAAATCACGCGTACCCGCTCCGTAACCGACTTTCTCAACGGTCATCGAGGGCATTCGTCCAAAACCGGCGGCAAGTGATTTAAGCACCGCCGCACCGGTCGGGGTAGTCAACTCCGCTTCAATGCCCGGCGAAAATACCGGTACGTCTTTCAGAATTTCCATGGTGGCCGGCGCCGGTACCGGGATACGGCCATGCTGCGAATCGGCATAACCACTGCCGGTGGGTACCCGTGAAGCGTAAACGGCTTCGATACCCAGCTCTTTCAAACCGATCACCGTCCCGACTATATCCACTATGGAGTCCACGGCTCCTACCTCATGAAAATGCACTTTCTCCACTTCGGTATTATGCACCCGGGCCTCGGCTACCGCCAGGTTCATAAAAATCTTTTTGCTGATATTTTTAACATCCGCCTTTAAAGCGCTTGCTTCGATTAGCTCGATAATATCCTTAAAATGCCGGGCGGATTGTTCGCCTTTAACCTCAACATCGACCTTCGTCCCCGTAATCCCTTTTTTGAGTACTTTTTTAACGTTGAGTTTGAAATCGGTCAGGTTTAGTTCCGCCAGCTCGTTTTCGAGGTAATTTACATCCAGCCCGACATCAACCAGGGCGCCCAGAATCATATCGCCGCTGATGCCGGAAAAACAGTCAAAGTATAATGTTTTCATTTATCGTTCCCGGTTTGATTTATTAAAGAGGCAAAATAACCAGCGCCGAAGCCGTTGTCAATATTAACTGTTACCACTCCGGGAGCGCAGGAATTCAACATGGACAAAAGAGCCGCCAGACCATCGAAACTGGCGCCATACCCGACACTGGTCGGCACGGCGATAACGGGGCGGTCCACCAGACCACCGATAACGCTGGCCAGAGCGCCCTCCATCCCGGCCACCACCACCAGCACGTTGGCCCCGAATATCTTTTCCTGATTGTGAAAAACACGGTGCACCCCGGCCACGCCGATATCGTATATCCGCTCCACGGGATTACCCATAATTTCCGCTGTCACCGCGGCTTCCTCGGAAACCGGGATATCCGAGGTCCCGGCGCTTATCACGGCGATTACTTTTTCGGTTTTCAATTCTTTCTTGCAGCCGATAAGGACTATCCGGGCGGTTTCAAAAAACACGGCTCCCGGTATTACCTGCCGGATGGCTTCGTAAATTTCACGATTGGCCCGGGAAGCCATGATGACATCATCAGAATGGGAAATTTTTTCGATAATTTTAACAATTTGTGCGACAGTTTTCCCCTGGCAAAAAATAACTTCCGGGAAACCCCGGCGTAAATCGCGGTGAGTATCTATCTTGGCAAAACCCAAATCCTCGTAAGGAAGGGTCTTCAAAAGGCGCAGGGCTTCATCAACCGCCAGTTTTCCGTCCCGAACCTCGTTCAGGATCTTCTCGAGCGATTCTTTTTTCAATGGTCGTCTCTTTCCAAAAGTTCATTCATGCTGCCGCTTCGGAAGCCCTCTATATCAAGAGTGATAAATATAAAACCTTTTTTTTTTAAAAAAGCGGTAATGACCCTGGAATTTTTTTCATCCAGAAGAAGCAGTCTGTCCTCGGGGTTGATCTCAATCCGGGCCAGACGGTCATGGTCACGTACCCGGAGATTTTTAATCCCCAGATTATGCAGCATTTTTTCGCATTCTTCAACCCTTTTTAGTTTTTCTCTGGTAATTAATGACCCGAAAGGAATCCGCGTGGCCAGACAGGGCGAGGACGGTTTATCCCAGGTGGGCAGGTCCAGTTCTTTTGAAAGCGCCCGAATTTCGGCTTTAGTCAAACCGGCCTGCCTAAGCGGACTTCGCACTCCCAGCTCCTCGACAGCTCTCATACCGGGTCGGTAATCGGCCTTGTCATCAAGGTTGGAACCTTCTATCAGGTAATTTATCCCCTTTTGATGCGCTATCTCAAGCATACGTTTAAAGCGATTTTTCTTGCAGATATAACAGCGGTCGGGGGGATTTTCTACAAAGGTTTCATCACTCAGTTCGTCGGTTTTGACAATCACATGTTTAACCTTAAGCCGGGCCGATATTTGCCTCGCCATTTCAAGTTCCTCATAAGAGTGAATTTCCGAATCAGCGGTAACTGCCACGACTTTATCGCCAAGCGTATCAGCGGCGACTTTTAAAAGCAACGTGCTGTCCACCCCGCCGGAGTAAGCCACCATTACCGAGCCCATGTCGGTCATAATTTTTTTTAAAGTGTTCAGTTTATCTTTAACCTTTTTATTCATAAGACCTGATAAAATGATCGTTTCTGCCTTTATAACAGTACGTTTTCGACAAAGATTGAGATTGTATAAAATAGCCTGTGAAAATGAAATTTACAAGACCAAATTTTATTGGGTGAGTAAACGTTTTTTTCATGTTAGCCTTCACATTAGTATGATACGGATACAATTGTCAACGGGCATGTCATTATTTATCTCCAGTAATTCGAAAGTGACCTAAATGGACTTACTGTATCTTTTGCCTTGAAATCACCTTCTACCTGCTTAAGACAGAATACACCAGCAGGGGATTATACATCCGGAGGTTGTAAAATTGGGATAAGATTTTTTGATTGTTTAAAAGAAGAAAAAATAAGGGAAGTTGAACAAGGGAACCAGGTATGGGCTAGCTAATTGAATTGGGCAATCTGTTCAATAAATATTTTCAGGGGTGACATTATATTTACGTCAGAACAAACAGATATAACCATATCAATTATAGTCACCAGTTAATCCATGTTCTACAGGAGATTGTTATTGATGTAATTGGTTTGGGAAACGCGTCTGTTTAATCGTCTGCAAAGCCGGAGACTATTAAAGTGTTTATTCTAACTTATTTATTAATAATCCGTTATGAAAAACCTGAAGACCGGTAATTTCCTGTTGCTTTTTGGTCGATTACTTATATATTGGAAAACCGCCGGAGAGAAAACCGGTGTTATGATGCCGAAGTGGTGAAACTGGTAGACGCGCTGCGTTCAGGGCGCAGTACTCGTTAGGGTGTGGGGGTTCGAGTCCCCCCTTCGGCATTTTTTTATGCCTTATTCCAATCTTCTACCAGAAGAATTAATTTAAAATTCCTAAAATAAATCTACCAAAAACCTACCCCTTGTCATACCTATTACCTACCTATTGTTGTCTCATTGTTATAATATACCAAAATGCCGAAATTTTATTTAAACGGGGGCAACACTGCCATGGCAGTGTGAATATCGGTGAGGCTGGCCGGAGTTGGCTAATAAGAATTTCTACAGCGCCATCCTCACCTGATCAAAAAACAGGGTAAAAACTTCCGATTTGAAGATCTTATTAATGATAACCTTACCGAAAACTATCTGGTTACCAGAAGAAATATCAGTTCGAATAAAATCGTTATTATCAGCCAGAAGAGTTTCATATAATCCTCTTTAATCCAACAAAAATGACCTTGGATTACCGCTCCTTATTAAATCACTTATACTTTAACAGCAATAACAACGCCTATCAGTATAACTGTCTATATTTTAAAAACTTATGATTTATCGATAAGTTTTAAAATGTCCATTTGCGGACACTCGATGTCCACTGGTGAACAAGTTTCATTCGTCTCATCCTTTCCATGAAAGGGAGTTTAGTCTTAATTTGAAGTTTTAAAGCCCCTTCAATTATATATAAATCATCATCTAATTAAATCAATTTAAGATTGATTATAAACCAGGCTTGAAATATTTTAATAATCTTTAAACGAAAGATATTGCATGGTCGACTGGTTTACAAATTTACATCCTGTTATACAGGCTTTGATGGGAACCCTTTTCACCTGGTTTATGACCGCCGCCGGGGCGGCTGGGGTATTCCTTTCTAAAGAACTCACCCGCAAGACGCTTGACGCCATGCTTGGTTTTGCAGCCGGGGTAATGATTGCCGCCAGTTTCTGGTCATTGCTGGCGCCGGCTATAGAGATGTCCGAAGGCGGTCCGGTACCGGCCTGGGTACCGGCAGTGGTAGGTTTCCTGGGAGGAGCATTCTTTCTAAGACTCATTGACCGCCTCTTACCGCACCTTCATATCGATATGCCGACTACCGAAGCCGAGGGTATTCATACTCACTGGCGGCGTACCACACTTCTGGTAATGGCAATCACCCTTCATAATTTCCCCGAGGGCCTGGCAGTCGGGGTGGCGTTCGGTGCCATCGCCGCCGACCTGCCGTCCGCCTCCCTGGCCGGAGCCGTCGCCCTAGCGCTGGGTATCGGGATTCAGAATTTCCCCGAAGGCCTGGCGGTGTCGATGCCTTTGCGCCGTGAGAAAATCTCGCACCTGAAAAGTTTCTGGTATGGTCAGTTGTCCGGGGCGGTGGAGCCTATTGCCGGTGTCCTTGGTGCCGCCATGGTTATAATCGCTCGCCCGATTCTGCCCTATGCCCTGGCTTTCGCCGCGGGTGCAATGATTTTTGTCGTCATCGAGGAACTGATACCCGAATCCCAGAGCGGGGAGCATTCCCACTCCGCCACATTCGGTGCCATAATGGGCTTCGCGGTAATGATGACGCTCGATGTCGCCCTGGGGTAAGAAACAGAAATTGTTACCGTAAAAAATAACCCCTTTGCCTATTATCTTTACAAAAACAGCATAAACGAGAGTATATTGTCCATTATATAACAGATGAAGCCCCGACAAATAAAGATTCCATCGGCGGTCGATAAAAAACACTGCCCTATGACGACTTCGGGTATGTCTCATAATTTATACTGAATTGTATAGATATCCAGCTATCTTACATGACGGCGCTAAAATAGACATTATACGGCTATGGTTATATTTGTTAATTAAAATAAAAAAATATTGCTAACCCGAAAAGCACACACCATATTGTCGCATGGACTTTCCGCAATTTTTCTTCGATTTAATCGGCAACCGCCTGTTCATGGCCGTCATCGCCAGCATCCATGTTTTCATCAACCATCCCCTGGCGGTGGGCGCCTACCCGTTAATCGTCCTGATGGAATGGTGGGGCAGGCGAATCGGTAATGCTGAATGGGACAGGCTCGCCTATCGCATAACCTTTGTTCTTTTTATTATCACCACGACCGTGGGTGCCCTGACCGGGGTCGGTATCTGGTTCACCACCGCCCTGATTGCGCCCTTCGGTATCGGCAGTCTTTTACGGGTATTTTTCTGGGCCTGGTTTACCGAGTGGCTGGTTTTCATAAGTGAAGTCATTCTAATTATGATATATTTTTTAACCTGGAAACGCTGGTCGGAAGGGGTGATGAAGAAAGTTCATATCGGCTTCGGCGTTTTTCTGGCCGCCTTTTCATGGCTGACCATGGCGATTATTGTCGGCATCCTTGGTTTCATGATGGACCCGGGAGCCTGGCCGGTGACCCGTACTTTCATCTCGGGTTTTTTCAACCCCCTGTACCTTCCCCAGCTGGCGTTCCGCACGACCTACGCCATGATGACAGCCGGGTTGTGCGCCTGGTTTATGATATTCTTCTTCACTGAAAAAGGCAGCCCATTTCGCCGGCAGACGGTACGTCTAGTGGCCGCCTGGTCATTTGGCTGGGCGGTGCCGTTTATTCCGTCGGCACTGTGGTACTGGTACCGTGTTCCCGACAGCATGCTGGCCAATATCAATGTCGGCCTGTTGACCCAGCGGTTTATGCACTGGCATCACACCCTGGCTGTTATCATGCTGGCAACGGTGGGTGTCATTATCCTGATTACCCTTATCGGCATCATTCGCCCCAAATACATCACCGGTATGGTTTTGCTGGTCCCCTTCATTCTCGGAATATGGCTTCTGGGACATTTCGAAAGAGTGCGTGAATTCATCCGTAAACCCTACGTCATTGCCGATTACATGTACTCCAATGGCGTTAAAATCGACGAGATGCCCGTGTTTCAACGGGACGGGATTTTACCCTATGCCACCTGGGTTAAAAACCACCGGGTTACTTCGGTTAACCAGTTGGATGCGGGCCGCGATGTTTTCCTGGTGACCTGTTCACGTTGCCACACGACTTCGGGTTTGAATAGCCTTGCCGCCAAATTTAAAAATCTCTATGGTTCGGAGCCCTGGGACAAGGCGGTTTTGAATGCTTTCCTGCGCACCATGCACGTGACCCGCACTTACATGCCGCCGTTTCCGGGCAACGACGCGGAAGCCGAGGCTTTGGTAACTTATATCAAATATGTACAGAATAATAGAGAACTGATATTTGACGCTCAGGCGCGCTGGCAACCCAAACCGGCTCAACCGGTTGATTCCATAAGCGGCCCTTAGAGCCATTTTCCCTGATGAGAGACTTTGAATGCTGTTGACTTTGAACCAGATTATTTTCGCACTGTTAACAACGATTCCGATCCCGCGGGATATTGATCTGCCGTTACCCTTTAGTTCCTGGGGTTTAAAATTCTTTCTGGTGGTCCTTTTTTTACTGCATATTTTGTTTGTCAACCTGATGGTGGGCGGGTCGCTCCTGGCTGTGTTTTTTGAAGTCCTCGGCTTGAATCAAAAAAAATTCGACCACCTGGGAAAGAAAATCACGGAAACCGTCACCGTCAATAAAAGCCTGGCGGTGGTGCTGGGTGTGGGACCGCTTTTATGCATCAATCTGGTTTATACGATTCACTTCTATTCGGCCAACGCTCTGACCGGCTACGCCTGGATTTCAATAATTCCCCTGGTTACTATCGCTTTTTTACTTGCCTATCTTCATAAATACACCTGGATGAACTGGCAGGATAAAAATAAAAAAATCCATATTTTTATAGGCAGTATAGCCGCGTTCCTGTTCCTTTGTATTCCGCTGATTTTCCTGACCAATATTAACTTGATGCTCTTTCCCGATAAATGGTCCGAAGTTACCGGATTCTTTTCTTCCTTAAGAATAGGCAATGTCTTCCCCAGGTACTTTCATTTTTTAACGGCTTCGCTTGCCCTGACCGGTCTGTTCCTGGCAGGATGGTTCGGGCGTAAAAAATATCCGCTGGCCACCGCCCTGCCCGAATTCAGCCATGCTGAATTAAAAAAAATATTTTATAAATTAGCCCTTTACGCCACTGTTGCTCAATTCGCCTTTGGTCCTCTGTTGCTTTTTACCCTGCCTTATTCGGGAATTTCGATGACACTAATTATTATTATCCTCGTCGGAGCAGCCCTGGCGCTTCTGGTCCTTTGGTATCTTCATCGTGAAATTAAAAAGGGCCGCGAACAATTAGGTTATTCTTATCTGGTTATTATATTTATTTTTACCCTGGTGGTAATAGCAATGGGAACCGGACGACATATTTATCGTGAAGTCAGCCTGGCACCGCACCGGACATTAATTGCTTCCGAATCAGAACGTTTCCACGCCATACTCCTGGCCACCCAAATGCGACTGGCCGCCGGACAGGGTGCCGGTGAAGCTCTTGGTTCAGCGATAACCGGAGAAAAAATCTTTGTCAATTGTGCCGCCTGTCATGCGGTCGATAAAATCCTGGCCGGACCTTCCCTGATGGAAATTTACTCCCTTTACAAAGACAATCCCGATGGAATAGTAAAATGGGCTAAAGCACCAGGGAAAAAACGGCCGCAATTCGCCCCCATGCCATCCTTCGCTCAACTGGGTGATGAAAAACTGCAACTGGTCGCTGATTATATTCTTGAAACCGTCAGACAAAATACAACCTCCGGCAATGCCGCGGAATCACCACAAGAATAATCTCCTAAAAGAAATAAATCTGCTCTCGATTTACTTATAGCTGTAAAATATTTTTATTAAAGAAATATCAATAATTATATGACACCCCTGATATCAACCTGATTGGTCGAGTCTTTATAGTCGGATAGCTCATACATTTTTTTTATATCTTGACACTTATATCGCCGTATTCATTAATTAGACCATATTTAAAAAATAGTTCACTTTCAATCGGAGAACCGTTAATGTCATCAGATGAAAACCGCCGCTTAAACGATAGAGAAAATAAAAAAGTCACGGCAATCATGGAAGCAGCGCAAACTTTATTTGCCTGGAATGGTTACAATAAAACCACGGTAGATGAAATTGCCCGTCAGGCCGATGTCGCTAAGGGAACCCTGTATAAGTACTTTCGCAGTAAGAACGATGTTTTTAAGGCGGTGATAGTTAAGGAAAATAAACAGATAAATCGTTACATAATGGAGGCTGTCAATAAGGCCGACAGTCCCATCAATAAAATCCGCGCTCTGTTGAATGTAAAAATTAGGGAGTTAAGAAAAGCCGTCACTTTCTACCGCGTCACTCGCGATGTGGCTCAGGAACTGTGGCCAAGAATGGACGCTGTCAGGACCGATTTTCTGAACTGGGAGCGAAATTTGTTAAAGGATATCCTTTATGAAGGGATAAATACCGGTCGGTTCAAGGTAGACAGACCTGAAATGGCGGCTAACGTCATGGCGATTGTTTTTAAATCACTTGAACTGGAATGGGTTATGGAGCAGAAACCATCGCAGCTACAATCTGAAGTCGACACCCTCATTGAACTTATACTCTGGGGAATTTCCGGTAAAAATCAAGGTTAGTGACAAGGGTGAACACTGTATCAAAAGACGGCATTCACCCTTTCTTTATGACGGTATCTGCATTATAAAGTGAAAGCGATATAAAAAGCCCTGTCCTGGCGAGTGATTCTTAAAAGAACCGTATCTCCTTTTTTCATGTTTTTGATTTTGGCATAGAACTGGTTGTCGCTGGTAATTCTTTCTTTATTAACGGAACGAATTAAATCACCTTCACGCAAGCCGGCCTGATAAGCATTTCCCGCCGGGTTGATGGAGGTCACCACAACACCACTCAGACCGCGGTCAAGACCATAATTTCCGGCCAGTTCACGCGTCAGGGTTTTAACGGCAAAACCCAGTCGTTCTTCAATATCACCGCTGTCAGGCGCCTGAGCTGTTTCGCCGGGCAATTCACCCAATTTAACGGTAATATCCATTTCACGGCCGTCTCGAAGTATCGTAAGGATAACCTTTGTGCCTGGGGCGGTGGCGGCAATCTGACTGCGAAGTTGAGCGGAGTTACTGATTCTGCGTTTATCTAAAGCGATGATAACATCCCCGGCTTCAATGCCTGCTTCGCTGGCCGGACTATTGGAAGAAACATCGCCGACCAGAGTCCCGCCGGCACTGCTCAAACCCAGCGCACTGGCAATCTGTTCGTTAATGTCCTGAATAGATACACCCAGCCAGCCCCTAATAACTTTCCCATCGGCAATCAACGACTTCATCACCCCGGTAGCCATATTGGATGGAATGGCGAAACCGATACCCTGAAAACCACCGCTCTGGCTGACTATCGCCGTGTTGATGCCGACCAGGTCACCATCAAGGTTGACCAGTGGCCCGCCGGAATTGCCCTGATTAATAGCCGCGTCGGTCTGAATAAAATCCTCATAATCAGCCAGCCCGACATTGGACCTTCCTTTGGCGCTGACAATCCCCTGCGTAACAGTATAGGCCAGATTTTCACTCATGGGGCTGCCGATGGCCATAACGATTTCACCAACCTGTAGTTTGTCACTGTCGCCGACAGTAATGGCAGGCAGGTTACTTGCGTCAATCTTCAAAACCGCAATGTCGGTCTTGGAGTCAACCCCGACTATTTTAGCTTTGTAACGTTTGCCGTCATAAGTCCGGACATAGATACTGTCAGCTCCCCGAACCACATGGTTGTTAGTCAAAATCTGACCGTCAGAACTGACAATCACCCCGGAACCGAGACCTTCCTGACGATATTGTCTTTCCTGGGATTGATCCTGTTTTTCACGGGGTCCAAAAAAGAAATCCAGAAAAGGGTCATTTGAAAAGGGTAAACCAAATGGATTTCCCTGACGAACGGACAACAGACGTTCTGTCGATACCGTAACCACGGTCGGTTTTACTTTTGCGGCAATATCAATAAATGCCCGGTTAAGGTCTCGTAAAGTAAGTATTGGCCGGTCCTGGTTTATACTATTATCAGGAAGCCGGTCTGTCGCCGCCGGCTGATAGTATAAAACAGCGAAAACACCGACAAAAATTACGATTATTATCAGTGGTATTCCTCTGGAGAATAATTTTTCTTTCATAAAATCCTCTTTCTTCAAGTTTCTATTATTACAATTTATATATACCAAATTTTTTTCTATTGGTTCCTGACACCCGGGAATCGCCATTGGTAATCTTATGATAATTATTCTATATTATTGCTTAATAATTGAAACCGTTTAATATTAAAAACGTATCGTCTGAAAGTAAAGCGTATAATTTATAAATTTATTCAAGAAATGAACAAGATTAACGAATAACTGAAAGCTGGCTGAAAACTTATAACCTCTGTCGCTGTTACCGGAGGGGCTCGACCGAGGTAAAAGCAGTTGATAATGTCAATATTACCCTTGAAAAGGGTGAATGTCTTGGATTAGTGGGTTCTTCCGGCTCGGGAAAATCGACTTTGCTGAACTTGATGGCCGGTCTTGACACCCCGACATCGGGTCATATCGAAATCGAAGGCAATTCTCTGGCCACTTTGAGCCGTCGTGAATTAGCCGCTTACCGGGCTTATCGCGTAGGTATAGTTTTCCAGTCCTTTAATCTTATCCCCCATTATACCGCCCTTGGAAATGTCGAGATGGCGCTTTTTTTCAATAAGACCCCGCGCCCGGTACGACGCCGCCTGGCTACCGAGATTATGGAAAAATTAGGCCTGGCTGACCGCCTTGACCACCGCCCGGCCGACCTCTCCGGCGGGGAGCAGCAACGAGTCGCCCTTGCCCGAGCCTTGGTAAAAAAACCCGAAATTCTTTTCGCCGACGAACCCACCGGTAATCTCGACCAGGACAATGCCCGGCACATTACCTCTCTTTTGAAAAGACTCAACTTTCAGGGATTATCGATAATCCTGGTAACTCATGACCTCGAGCTGGCCCGGTCAATCACCGGCAGAATAATAAAAATACATTACGGCCGGATAATAGAGACAAGTACCAGCCCGTCAAAAAGGAACGACCACCATGACCTGGCATGATTTGCTGGCAATTTCAACCGGGAATCTCTAGCGCATGAAACTAAGGTCATTTCTGACTATCTCAGGCGTTATAATCGCCATTGCAGCTTTTGTCGCCATGCTTTCTTTTGGCGCCGGGAATCAAAAACTGGTTAGAGAGCAGTATGAACAACTGGGTTTGTTTAACACCATGCAGGTGTATCCGCCCCGTAAAAGTAATGACGACGATACTGCCCGGACGGTTATCCTGAATGATGCTACCGTGGCTGTATTAGCTGAAATCCCGGGCGTAAACCTGGCCTATCCTTATAGTAAATTCAAGGTGTCCGCCACCATTAAGGATACTACCTTCTCAGTCGATGCTCAGGCTTTACCGGCTGCAGTTTTTGAAACTAAGCTGTACTCCCAACTTCTAGCCGGTACTTTTTATGACCGGGACAGTGCCTGCCAAGCACTTGTTACCCGGGAGTTAACAGATTCATTGCATCTCACCCCGGATTCGATAATTGGACAACAAATCATAATATCTATAAAATCAGCCAGTATCGATAGCGGTCTGGCCTATATTCTGCAAAATGCCCGGGAACATGTGCGAGGACGCTTAAAAGAACTGCGCTTCGATTCCCTTTTAAATGACGACTACCGAAAGCGAATCTTCTACGGTGAAATGAACAACGCTTTTGAACTTTTTCTCGAAGGTTACATGAATCATCGTAGTCTGATAACCGACACTTTGACAATCTGCGGTGTTCTCGATAAAATCAACGGTCAACGGCTTCACATCGAACCCCTTATAATTCCGGCTGCTTCAGCCCGCCGATTCAGCGTCAGCGGTTTTGGCGATGACCCCGATGACCTTTTTAAAGCTTTGCAAGAAGGCACCTTCTTTGTTCCCGCCGGCGATTCCATTGAACAAAATTACTCTGAAATAACCTTGAATCTCGACCCTCTCTATTCGACCGAGAAAGTAAGTGACTCCGTCGAAGCCCTCGGTTTCAGAACCTTCAGCTTTGCCCGGCAATTCAAGGAAATAAGCCGGTTTTTTTTCTATTTCGACCTGTTTCTGGGAATAATAGGTCTTATCGCACTTATAACCGCCTCACTGGGAATCGTCAACACCATGGTCATGTCGATTATCGAACGTAAAAGGGATATAGGTTTGATGAAATCACTGGGGGCGGATGAGCCCGATATCCGGCTTCTTTTTCTTTTTGAATCCGCCATGATTGGCACCCTTGGAGCCACCATCGGGATTATCTTTGGCTGGCTCATTACCCGCCTGTCATCGCTTATTACCCGAATTATAATGACCAGACAGGGGTTTGATGAAATAGAATTATTCGCCTTGCCAGGCTGGTTGATTCTAACTGCGTTTCTTTTCGGGCTTCTGGTTAGTCTGGTGGCAGGATTCTACCCTGCTTCCCGGGCCGCCCGGGTTGACCCGGTTGATGCTCTTCGCAACGAATAAAAAGATAACTGATTATCATATAATAACATAACCCTTAATTCTTATCATTAACGGTACAGTCTTAATGGTTTCTTCTTACTTAATAATAGATATTAAGATATTTTTTTGATACATTTAAAGAATAATAAATATAATATAACTTATTATTTTACATAGACTTTGTAGGTCTTATTTATAAATACTCTAATGACTTTTCAACTTTTTTATTAAAAAACTGCTATATTTACCTATCAAAGCTTGACAATATTAGTATTATTTGTTATTATAATATAAAGGGGACACCCAGCCTGAAAAGGGCTGAGCAACATAATTAAATCCAGCTATGCTCATTCGAGTAAGGATTCTACCCCTCCCGATATAACGGAGGGAATTGGTACGATTTAGTAAAATAATCAACAGGTGTTTCGGTTGGATTAAGAGCAAAAAAGACAGGAGGCTCTTATGAAAAAAAATGCCCGAACGGATTTTGGACTAAAAAGGCAACCTCAATACCTTCATGATGTAAACCAGCTTCCGTATCTTTCAAAAAAGGAAAAAGCCGAGTTGAAAAAAGTTGCGGATAAATTCGCATTCCGGACCAATGAATACTATTTGAGCCTGATTGACTGGTATAATCCCGATGACCCGATTCGCAAATTGATCATACCTCACCCGGAAGAATTGAACGATTGGGGTAGTCTCGATGCCTGCAATGAGAGTTCCGTTACGGTTCGTAAAGGCGTTCAGCACAAATACCAATCCACCGCTCTTCTTCTGGTCACGGAAAAATGCGGCGGTTTCTGCCGGTATTGTTTCCGCAAGCGCTTATTTTTGAAACATATCAATGAAGTTACCTATGATATCAACGAAGGAATCAATTATATCAAAGAACATCCCGAAATAAACAACGTCCTTTTAACGGGCGGCGACCCCATGGTGATGAGTACCGGTTACCTGAAAAAGATACTCACCGCTCTGCACCAAATTGAACATGTCAGAATCGTTCGTATCGGCACAAAAATGCCGGCTTTCAACCCCTACCGTTTCATCAACGACCCGGAGTTGATGTCCGTTCTGAAGGAGCATTCGCCGCCCGACCGTCGTCTTTATTTTGTCTGTCATTTCGACCACCCCAACGAATTGACCGACGTCTGTCGTGAGGCTATCTGCCGACTGCAACAAGCCGAAGTAATCTGCGTCAACCAGAATCCCATTCTTCGGGGTATATCGGACAATCCCGCTACCATGGCGGCACTCTGGAACGAATTATCTTATATCGGCGTCCCCCAGTATTACATTTTCCAGGGTCGGCCCACCAAAGGCAACGAATCGTTTGAAATCCCGATTGTCGAAGCCTATTTTAAAATCGAAGAAGCCAAGAAAAAATGTTCCGGACTGGCCAAGCGGGTCAGATATGTCATGTCCCATGCTTCGGGCAAAATCGAAATCATCGGCGTGGACCACAACTACATTTACCTGAAATACCACCGGGCGAAAGATATCGAGAACGAGCAACGGATTGTCGTCTGTTATCGGGATGACCAGGCTTCATGGCTCGAACAGCTTAAACCGGTGGAAGGCTACGCTAACGAATTTTTCCAGGGTGAAGAAGAACAGGGTGCCGCCTGAGAGGCAGCTGCTTCGAGCGCCTTGCTGGTGCAACAAACCGCCTTAAGATAAGCTAAAGTCACCTGAAAATTAGGTGACTTTTTATTCGTTTTTTAATTATCCTGATTAAAAAAAATCAGAAGACAAGGACTACTATGAAAAGAGTAAAGCGCCTGATTATGATTCTGGGATTTCAGGTATTATTCCTGAGCCCCCTGCCGGCTCAAAAGGACCGGGTAAAATACGTACCTGCTTATGACGACCCCGTTCTCAAGCAGATGAAAACTACTCGCGACAGTCTCAAAGCCATTGAAGACAGCCTTACCGAAACCATCCGTACGCAACAGAAAAAAAACAACAAGGACCAGGAAGACTACGAAAGAACGCTTCGTTTTGATTACACCGGCGTAACCAAACCAGCCTCCCCGGAAGTTTTCAAGGCCACTTTTCACCTGCCTCCTGTAGCTCAATATAACACCGGCACCTGCTGGGCGTTTGCCGGAACCTCGCTGGTCGAAGCTGAAGTTGCTCGGTTGCAGGGACTTAAAATCAAATTATCCGAAATGTACATGGTCTATTACGAGTATCTCGAAAAATGTCGTTATTTCGTCCAACAACGCGGTGCTTTCCATCTCTCCCAGGGCTCGGAACCGAACACTGTTTTCCGCCTGATAAAATTTTATGGCATTGTTCCCCATGACCTCTATCCAGGCTATGCAGGCGACGAGAAATATGACCATTCCTGCCTGTCGCACGAAATAAGAACTTATTTGCAGTATATTAAAGATAACGACTTCTGGGATGAAGCTCTCGTTATCGCCACCGTAAAATTGATATTGAACAAGTATATGGGTGAACCGCCGGCGACTTTCATATACGAAGAAAGAACCATGACACCAATTATTTTTGCCCGCGAAATTCTAAATTTCAACCCGGACGATTACGCCGGAGTAATTTCCACTTATACTCTACCCTTCTATACCCGGGGCGAACTGGAGGTCGATGATAACTGGTGGCACGACAGTACCTACTATAATCTTCCTCTCGATATCTGGTTTGACCTGTTAAAACAGGGACTTGAAGACGGCTTTACCGCGGTTCTCGGCGGCGATGTATCTGAGCCGGGGTACAACGGTTTCGAAGATGCGGCTGTTATACCCGATTTCGATATTCCTCAAGCTTATATCAATCAGGATTCACGGGAGTACCGAATATACAATAGAAGTACCGGCGACGACCACAGTATTCACGCCGTGGGTACTAAGAAAATCAAGGGTCACGACTGGTTTCTCATTAAGGATTCTTCGCGCAGCGGCCGCTGGGGTAAATATGAAGGCTACTACTTTTACCGCGATGATTATGTCCGTC
This sequence comes from uncultured Ignavibacteriales bacterium, assembly GCA_964618515.1. GTDB lineage: Bacteria > Zixibacteria > MSB-5A5 > GN15 > FEB-12 > JAFGNW01. The sequence continues at coordinate 19,111 of CAZUAS010000053.1, forward strand.
TGAAAATGTTGTTTTACCTGGTGCCTAAAGATGTCCTCAAAAGCGTTCTGAATAAATTTGAATAATTTCAGGACCATAACGGAACGTTTTTAAAAAGCGACCGATAAGTCTTGCCGCATCTGAAATAAAAAAGCCGCCCCCATAAAAGCGGGGACGGCTTATTTTATACTCTGAAAGCAGATTCAATCACGGGCAGGGTTTAAGGGCGCGATGGTCAAGATACAGGTGGGCAATCAGATAGGTGATGTCGGAAATGT